>DATLGI010000079.1:0-18711 GCA_035540535.1 Pseudonocardia sp. | reverse complement strand
CGGGGAGGCCGGGCGCTCGGCCGGAGCGCCCGCGCCGACGAGGGCGGGGTCACCGGCGTAACTCGCCCGGATCGCCTGCTGCGCCGCGGGGGGCAGGGTGTGCAGCATGCCCAGCACCCGCTCGCGGCGGCGGCGCACCGCCTGACGGTCCGGCATCCCGGCGCTCGGCTCCAGCTGTGGCTTCATCGCCGGCAGGCCCTCCAGCTCGCCGGCCTCCGCCAGCTCGCGCTGGGCCTGGGCGGTGTCCTTCTCCTCCGACATGCCGATCGGGCCCTGCCGGCGGCCGTTGAGGAACTGCGCCACCACCGGCTCGTCGGAGGTCAGCAGCACCTCGCGCGGACCGAACATCGCCAGGTGCTTGCGGTAGAGCATCCCGATGTTGTCCGGCACGGTCTGGGCGGTGTTGATGTCGTGGGTGACGATGAGGAAGGTGGCGTCGGTCTGCGCGTTCAGGTCGATGATCAGCTGGTTGAGGTAGGCGGTGCGCACCGGGTCCAGCCCGGAGTCGGGCTCGTCGAAAAGGATGATCTCGGGATCCAGCACCAGGGCTCGGGCCAGCCCGGCCCGCTTGCGCATCCCCCCGGAGATCTCGCCCGGCAGCTTCTCCTCGTCGCCGGTCAGCCCAACCATGTGCATCTTCTCGGCGACGATGTCACCGATTTCGCTCTCCGACTTCCTCGTGTGCTCGCGCAGCGGGAAGGCGACGTTGTCGTAGAGGTTCATCGACCCGAACAGTGCACCGTCCTGGAACAGCACCCCGAACAGCTTGCGGATCTCGTAGAGCCGCGACTCCGAGCACCGCACCAAATCGGTGTCGTGAATGACGATCGAGCCCTTCTCGGGCTTCAGCAGCCCGATCAGGGTCTTGAGGAACACCGACTTGCCCGTGCCCGACGGGCCCAGGAGAACCGACACCTCACCGGGCGGCAGCGTCAAGGTCACGTCGGACCAGATGTTCGCGCGGCCGAAGGACTTGGACAGCCCCTCCACCTTGACCTCTACCCCGGTCAACGACGCCTCCGCCCACGGTACGAACACGGCGCCAGCCAACCGGGCCGGTTGCTCCTCACCGTCAACGACGGGGCGGCACGTCGGTTACTTGCCGGTTCGCTTCGTTCGGCACTGCCGACCCTGCCGACCCCGGTAGCGGATCGGAACGGCCGCCGGGGCACCGTCCGCGGGGTTTATCCCGGCAGCCGATCCGTGACCGGCTCCGTCACCGCCTCCACCGGCTTCGTGTCCACCGGCAGCGACGGCCGAGGAAGCTGCTCGGTGTTCGAGGGGCTGTCCTCGCTGCTCTCGGAATCCTCCGACGGACGCGGGCCCTGGGTCTCACGCGCGGGCTGGGTCTCCCGCGCGGGCTGGGTCTCACGCGCGGGCTGGGTCTCACGCGCGGGCTGGGTCTCACGCGCTGGCCGGGTCTCACGCGCCGGCCGGGTCTCACGCGCCGGCCGGGTCTCACGCGCCGCGGTCTCGCTCGCGGGCCGCGGCGCGCTGCTCGTGGTGCGCGGACCAGACCCCGCCCGCTCTGCGCCCGCGCTCGGCGCGGCGGCGGCCGGCGAGCCCGCGCCCGCCGGCGGAGCTACCGGGCCCGCCGCCGGAGCTACCGGGCCCGCCGGCGGAGCTACCGGACGTGCGGCACCATCGAGGGGGACACCGGGTACCGGGTCACCGGGTGCCGGGGCACCGCCCAACAGCGGCTCGCGCGAGGGCGGGCCCGTCACGCGGGACGGGTCGGCGCCGTTCCCCGGTGCGGAACCGCCCCCGGACACCGGCGCACCGGCGAGGGGAACCCCTGCCGCGCCCGGTGGCTGGGAGAGCGGGAGAAGGATCATGCCGACGATGACCACCGCGGCCAAGGGGACGGCGAGAGCGGCCCCGAGCAGGGGGTGCGGCCGATCCTCGGCCGGCCCCGCGGCGAGCGCGTGGACCAGCAGGACGCCCAGTGGGAGCATGGCGACGACCAGCAGCGGCAGTGCACCCCCGGCGGCGGGCCACGGCAGCAACGCCACCAGGACGACCACACCGGCCGCCGCCGCGGCGGCCCGGAGCCGCCGCAGAACGAGTCCGGCGATCACCAGGAACGTGGCGGCCAGCAGCAGCACGTCGCGCTCCGGGCCCTGCAGCGTCGACCCGCCGAGGTAGCCACCGTCGACGGCAACCGCGAGCGCGGCGACCGGGACCAGCACGAGGGCAATGGTCAGCCAACGCCGCGACTCCACGCGGTCGGCCCACACCTGACGGCTGCGCACGACCACGGCGACCGCCACCGGCACCGCGATCAGCGGCGCGGTGATGACACCCACCGCCACCGCGACCACGGCGAGGACGACGAACAGGCGGCGTCCGCGCCCGTAGGCCAGCAGAACGGCCCCCAACGCCGCCCAGGCAGCACCGACCAGCCCGGGACCGAGCGTGGCGAGAGCGGACACCGCCGGACCCATCACGGCCACAGCGGCCAGCGGCAGCGCGACCGTGAGCGGTCGAAGCCGGTAGCGCAGCGCCACGGCCAGCACGCAGGCCACCAGCACTGCACAGGCGACCACGGCGAGCTCGCGGGCGCCGGTCAGCGCCGTCGGGTGCCGCTCGAACACGCCGGTGAGCCGCGCGTAGGCGACCAGCTGCTCGTGCACGGCGAGCTCACCGGTTCCGACCCCGGGCGAGCCGGCCCGTCCCGACTCCAGCACGGCGAACGCGCTGTCGCTGAGCCCCGCCTCGGCTGGCGATGCCGGCAGTGTTGTCGCGACGCGCGCTACCCGCGCGACCAGCGCGACCGCCAGTGCCCCCACCACCGCCACCGCGCCGTAGCGGCGCACGGCGTGCCAGCTGCCCGGCTGCAGCCAGCCGCGGCCCCAGCGCTTGACCGCGCCGCGGCGCAATCCCCCGCCGATCCACACGGTGATCAGCGAGCCGCCCACGAAGGGCAGCACCAGCAAGAACACCTGGACGACCCCCAGCGCGGCGAGCGCCAGCTGGCCGGCCCGCGCCGCGGTGTCGACCGCGGCCAGCAACCCCAGCATGCCCTGCCACACCACCGGGAGCACCCGCGGCGCCAGCAGCAGGAACGACACCACGTAGAACGCCAGCATCGGCACGACCACCAGCACCCAGGCCACGATCACCCGCCGGGCCCACGGGTTGAGCTCGCGCACCCGGGGATGGGCCGGGCGCCATGGAAGCAGGCTTTTCAGGACCGGGCCCAGGTAGCTGAAGAGGTCGGGCACACCGACCAGGTCAGCGAGGATGTAGTACCCGTCGAACCGGATGATGGGCATGAACTGCGACACCGTCCACAGGTGCGCCAGCAACACGAAGATCAACAGCCATGGGGTGCCGGTGACCAGGTAGGCCACGCTCACCCCGACGATGAAAATGACGTTGAAGTACACCCCACCCAGGTCGGTGCGCAGCCGACCCCGCCGGTTGAGCCGGTAGGCGTCGGTGACATCGGTGTACATCGCCGGCCAGACGATGTAGATCCCCACCCCGATCCCACCGGGCCGGGCGCCGCCGTACCGGCACGCCGCCGCGTGCCCGGACTCGTGGAACAGCCCCGCCACCACGAACAACCCGAGCAGCAGCAACGTCAACGCGGGCTGCGCGGCCAACGCCTGCGCACCCGCCACCACCTGAGCCCCGACACTGGCCTGAGTCAGGATCACCACGTCCGCAGCGACGAACGCACCCAACGCCGCGATCACCACCGGCGGCCAGAACAGCGCACGGAACACACCCGCGATGACCCACACCACCGACGCCGGGACCACTCCCACCCGATAGCGCAACGCCAACAGCGCATCAGCCCTCATCGGGGCCGGCACCGCACCAGCACCGTCCACCTGATCGTCCGGGTCGACGGCGATGATCCCCGCCGGGCGCAGCCGCTGCTCGACCAGGAACTCCACCTGCTCAGCGGTCAGGTCCTGGTCCAGCTCCGCACTCAACCGGTCCGCCACCTGCGCGGGATCCCGCCGCCCGTCCAACGTCCCAGCCACCCGGAACAGCAGGCCCGGCAGCTGCATGACCTGCCCGTCGACCCGCCGGATCAGGTACTTCGGCTCCGTGAAACCCGAACCCTGGTACTCCCCGATCAACTCGGTGCCCTCGACCAACCGAGCCGCGCCGCGCCCGGCGGGCGCGGTGGCGGGAGGCTCGAGCACCCCGTGTGTGGTCACGATCAGGACCCCCGTGGTGGACGGCGTGCTGCGACAGAGAGTGTGCGGACGGGCAAGGGGAGGGGCGGCACGCAGCCTCCCCTCCCCCGGGTCAAGCCCTCCGCAGCGGCATCAGCAGCTGCGGAGCGCCTGCACCTGAAACGGTCAGTTGTTGGTAGCCGTCGCGTTGCCGCCGTTGCCACCAGCGCCGCCGTCGCCGCCGTTCGCGGCCGAGGCGGTGTTGGTCTGGTTGGCGTCGCCGAGGACCGCGAGGTTCACGTTGGCCGCGTTGATACCGCTGAGCACGGCGATACCGCCGTTGCCGCCGTTGCCGCCGTTGCCGCCGTCGCCGCCGATCGCCACAGCGGTGTCCCCGCCGCCGCCACCGCCGCCGCTGTAGCCGC
This sequence comes from Pseudonocardia sp., assembly GCA_035540535.1. Classification (GTDB taxonomy): domain Bacteria; phylum Actinomycetota; class Actinomycetes; order Mycobacteriales; family Pseudonocardiaceae; genus Pseudonocardia. The sequence continues at coordinate 14,153 of DATLGI010000079.1, read as the reverse complement.
ACATGGTGGTCCGAGCGGGCAGCAATTCGATGGTCTGGTCTTCGAACATGGTTTCCTCCTGGAAAGGGTTACGCCTGGACATCAGTTGGGAGGAGCTGCACCGCGGTCAGCGGCGGCAGCGAGCCTCGACCCGTGGGGGGTCAGTTGTTGGTGGCCGTCGCGCTGCCGCCGGCGCCGCCGGCGCCGCCGTTGCCGCCGTTCGCGGCCTCCGCGGTGTTGACCTGCGTGGCGTTGCCGAGGAGCGCGGCGTTGACGTTGAGCAGGTTGATGCCGCTGCCGATGGCAATGCCGCCGGTGCCGCCGTTGCCGCCGTTGCCGCCGTCGCCGCCGATAGCCACGGCGGTGTCCCCGCCGCCGCCACTGCCGCCGCTGTAGCCGCACATGGTGGTGCGAGCGGGCAGCAGCTCGATGGTCTGGTCTTCGAACATGATTTCCTCCTGGAGATCGATCTATGCGCGCTGGGGCTCGATCGGGAAAGAAGTGTTGAGTCGCGTGCGGGCCGCCGAACTCCACTCACCCGGGCCACCGAATCGGTTCAACCAACTCGGATGGATCGATCATCACCACGGCGGACCGGCCGTGCAACAGCTGACCTACCGATGTTCGGTTCGCATCGCTACGGACGTCAGGGGCAACACGCACGCGTTACAACCTCCGCGTACGTATTTCCGCGGTCGGGCATACGTAGCAGCCCGGCTCCACGGCGAGTCGCCCACCTCGCCGTGTCGTCTTCGGGCTCGGGCGCCGACTCCGAGGTTCGGCCCGCGCTTGAGCTGCCCTGCGGTCGGCCGGGGTCCGAAGAGCTCGCGGCACCTCGCATCCCGACGAGGAGCCGGCAACCGCACGTGACCAATTCACGCCCCAAGAGGGGTTCGGCATCAACCAGACGGGGAACACCGCCCGTGACGACGGACGGACCGTGGGGGGAGACGTCATCGACGAGGCGGAGGGCGCGCGGGGCTTCGGCCACAGGCTGCTGCTCCTCGTCTTGCTGACCTGCGCTTTCTCGGCCTTCTACGTAATCCTGGCCACCGCTGCGCACGCCGAGCCTGCGTACGGCACGCAGGACGGCGGGGTAGACCGGCCACGATCCGCTTTCGACAGCGCGCAGGTGCTGACCGTCCCCCTTCGACTTGATGACCTGCCTACCGGTGATGAGACACCGATCGACGACCAGGACCGGTCCGACGAGGCCCGCGAGGGCGCCACCGCGCCGGAGTCGATCGAGGCGACCGAAGACGACCTCTCGGCGAGCGCTACCCCGCAGGGCGCCGAGTCGAACGATCAACGCGACGGCGCGCTCGTCCGCGAGGACGATCCCTCCCGTGGCCGGAGCGGCGACACGCCCCCTCCCTCACTTCGCTCCGAGCCCGTTCTTGAAGCCGCTCGCGCAGCCACCATCGTTCTCGACTCGGTCGACGAACTCGTCAGCGCATCGCGGGGCGCCACCGTCGACGACGAAGTTCGCGAAGCCATCCCTGCGCTCGACGCCACCACAACTGGCCTGGGCCTCGACACCGTTGAGAACCATTCTCGAGCAACTTTGTCCCGCCTTGACCCTTCCGAAACGATTCGCACTCCTGCCCGCGTTCTAGACCCCGTCGGGGAACTCGCAACCGGACCGACGAGCGAGATCGTCGACGTAGTTCGCGCGACCACGACCCCTGCGCTGGACACCCTCAGCGAGGTCGCCGGCGGGCAGGGAGTGGCACCCGCGGCTCTTCCGCAGGATGTCCCCCCGGTCCTGGCGCCTCCGCAGACCGCCTTCGTGCCCCAGGAGTACACCGGCGGAGGGCCCGTCGTGTCCGCCGCGCCTCGGACAGAGCGCGGCGACCGCGTGGAGCTGGGCCAGATCCGCGAGCCAGTGACGCGGGACGCACCGGAACCACGGGCCGTGTCCGTCGATGTACCGGGCGCCGGGCTGCCCGACCTGCCGCCGCCGGGGACGGACGCACAGTTCGTCGTGGCTTCGCCGATTCCCAGCAGCGGCACCGTTGCTCGTGCTGGGGCCCCGCCGCAGCGGCAGTCCTCCGTGCCGGTCGAGGGGACACCGAGCCCCGGCCCGGGTAGCAGCACGTGCGCACCGGCCGGCCCGTCCTCGAGCTCGACGGTTTTCGCCCTGCTTCCGACGCAGCTCGCGCTGAGCGGTCCCGAGCTTCTCGGGCCGTTCGGTCCCCGACAGGCCGCCTCAGCGGCGTGGGCCTTCCTGTCCCTGGCCGAGCGACCCGGCTGACAGTGGACGACTGGCGCAGCCAGCAACGGTCCCACTCGTTTGTCATTACGCGGCTAGCCCCGAGCAGCGGCGTGCACACCAGACAGGATTCGACGTTGAGTACCGCGAAGAAGTTGAGCTCAGCAGCCATGCACACGGCAGCCGGTGGTGGCAGCGGCAGGCCGCCGGTTCGGACCCGAACCCAGCGTGGACGACGCCGTCCGCAGGGCGCTGCCCTCAGTGCACTCGTTCCTCCTACCCGGACCGGTACCGACACCGGTTGGAACCTGACGGGCCGTGAGGCCGAGCGCGACGTCCTCATCGATGCCGTGGCCGGTTCGGGCCCCAGTGTGGTCATCTCCGGTGCCGCCGGTCTCGGACGCACCCGGCTCGCGCGAGAAGCCCTGGCGGTCGCGCGCGAAGCTGGCCGGGCGACGCAGTGGGTGACGGGAACCAGTGCCGCTGCCGCCGTACCACTCGGCGCCATGGCGCACCTGATACCCCCGAGCAGGACCGCGCTGGACCCCTTCGCCCTGCTGCAGCGGGCGATGTCGGCGATCGCCGACCAGGGCGGGGACCGGCCACTCGTCGTCGCGATCGACGACGCGCACCTGCTCGACCAGCTGTCCCTGACGTTGGTGGAGCAGCTGGTGACCAGCAGCAGTGTCACGTTCGTGATCACACTTCGGCCGGGGGACCCGGTGTCGAACCAGTTGGCGAGGCTGTGGAAGGACGGTGCGGCGACGCGTCTCGAGCTGCACCCGCTCGCTCGTCCCGACTTCGACCGCCTCGTCGCCGCTGCTCTCGCAGGCATGGTCGACAGCCGTACCGCCGAGCGCCTGTGGCGCCTCACCCGTGGCCACCCGTTGTTCCTGCGTGAGCTGGTGGAGGGCGGACAGGCCGCCGGCCACCTCCGACCGCGCGGCGGGCTATGGCGGTGGGTCGGCGAGATGCGCCCGACGCCGCGCTTGGTCGAGATCGTGCTCGCGCAACTGGACCGGACGGAAACGGCAGAGCGCGCCGCACTGGACGTGGTCGCGACGGGTGAACCGCTCCTTCTCGAGCAGCTGCTCGAGCTCAGCACGAGCGACGCGGTGGTGGCGCTGGAGCGACGCGGCCTCGTGGCCGTCGACCGCGCCGGAAGGCGCGAGGCCCGGATGGGACACCCGCTCTACGCGGAGGTGGTGCGGGACCAGATGCCCGAGGCGGCGGCCAGCCGCATCCGCCGGCAGCTGACCCAGCGACAGACACGGGCGCGCACCGACGACGAGCTGTCGCGGCTCGGCCGCCTGGCGGCGGAGGGCGACGAGACGGAGCTCGACGTCGAGCTGGTCCTCGAAGCGGCCGTCCGGGCCAACGCCGGTTCGGACCACCAGCTCGCCGAACGACTGGCTCGGACCGCGGTCGATGCCGGCGCCGGCGTCACCGCCCACCTCGCCCTGTTGGAGTCGGTGCAGTGGCAGGGGCGGCACACCGAAGCCGAGGAGCTCGCGGCCGCTGCCACCGCCCTGGTCGGTTCCGACGAGGACCGGTCCCGGCTCGCGATGCTGCGGGCGATCAACCTGTTCTGCGGTCTGGGAAGGCGGGACGACGCGGAATCGGTCCTCGCCGGCGCTGCACCGGGGGTGACGGACGCCGGGGCACGCGACCTCGTGGTCGCGACCCGCGCGTTCCTTGCGTCCCGGTCGGGGCTGGCACAGCACGCCGTCGAGCTCGGGGGAAACCTGGCGTCGGGCACTGATCGGCGCGCGTTGGCGCAGCCCCTGGCAGCGGCGGCGGTCGCGGCCGGGCTGGCGATGATCGGCAGGAACGATGCCGCGCTGGCCACCGCGGAGAGGGGCAACGCGGCCCTGGTGCGCACCCCGGCCGGACCCGGACACTCGGTCGTGCGGCTGGCCCTGGCCCAGGGCGAGCTTGGCGCGCTGCAGTGCGCCGGACGGCTCACCGAACTCGAGCGGCGGGCCGAGACCCTGCACGCGCGGGCCATGGCCTCCCCCGAGTCCGCAGGCGATGCCGTCGCAGCTCTGTTCATGGCGATCGCCGCGCAGGAGACGGGGCACCTGCGCAAGGCGGTCAGGTGGCTGACGGAGGCCTTCGCCGGCTTCGACCGTTGTGACCCGATGGGGCTACTGCCGTGGTGCGCGGCGCAACTCATCCAGGCCCACGCCTTGCTCGGCGATCCTCCCGGCGACGGAGAACTCGCGCGGGTCGTGTCGCACCGAGGACCCACGACGGAAGAGTTCGAGCCTCAACTGCTACTCGCGCAAGCATGGCGGGCCGCGGACGAGTCGCGTCGGTCCGAAGCGGCCCGGTACGCGCAGGAAGCAGCGCGGGTCGCCGCCGACCGAGGCCAGTGGGCGATCGAGGCGGGGATGCTGCACGCTGCAGCCCGCCTCGGGCGCGCAGCCGAGGTGGCCAAACGGCTCCGCCGGCTCGCCGAGCAGGTCGAAGGCCGACTGTCGGACGCTTACGCGGAGCACGTCGAAGCCCTGCTCGCGGACTCCGGCCCGCTGCTGGACGAAGTGGCGACGAGCTTCGAGGACATCGGCGCCCTGCTCCTGGCCGCGGACGCCCGCGCATCCGCGGCCACGGCCCACGGCCGAGCCGGTGCCCGCCGGGACTCGTCGACCTCCGCGGTGGCGGCAGCGAGGCTCGCGCGTGACTGCGACGTCCCGCGCACGCCGGCGCTCGACCAGCTGGCCCCGCCGCGCCTCACCTCCCGCGAGGAGGAGGTGGCCCACCTGGCCGTCGTAGGGCTCAACAACTCCGACATTGCCGAGCGGCTCTTCCTCTCGGTGCGGACGGTCGAGACCCACCTCGCACACGTCTACACCAAGCTGGGGATCCGGAGCCGGGCGCAACTCGTCGACACGATGGCGCCGGTCAACTCGATGTTGTTCCCCGGCCGCTAGTCGACGGCCGCGAGCTCGGCCGTCGACCTCGAGCCGGTCGCCGTAGCGTGACGACAGCAGGTCGGACAACGGAGGTGCTGGTGCTGAGAAGTGGACCGCTGGTGGGGCTCAAGGTCGTGGAACTGGCGGGCATCGGCCCCGGACCGCACGCCGCGATGGTCCTCGGCGATCTCGGCGCGGACGTCGTCCGCGTCGACCGCCCCGGTGGGCTGCGGATCGGTTCGCCCGACGCCGATCCCACGCTGCGCGGGCGCCGCCGGGTCACCGCGGACCTGAAGGACCCGGCGGGCCGGGAGACGGTGCTGCGGCTCGTCGAGCACGCCGACGTCCTGCTGGAGGGCTACCGCCCCGGCGTCACCGAGCGGCTCGGCGTCGGCCCCGCCGACTGCCACGCCCGCAACCCGCGGCTCGTCTACGGCCGGATGACCGGCTGGGGGCAGGACGGGCCGATGGCCCCCCGGGCGGGGCACGACATCAACTACATCTCCCTGACCGGAGCCCTGCACGCGATCGGCCGGGACGGGGAGCGGCCGGTGCCGCCGCTGAACCTCGTCGGCGACTTCGGCGGCGGCTCGATGCTGCTCGCCGTCGGCGTGCTGGCCGCGCTGTGGGAGGCGCAGCGCTCGGGCGAGGGGCAGGTCGTCGACGCGGCGATGGTGGACGGCGCGAGCCTGCTGGCGCAGATGGTGTGGGGCATGCTCGGCCAGAAGCTGTGGACCGACCGCCGCGACGCCAACCTGCTCGACGGCCACGCCCCCTTCTACGACACCTACACCTGCGCCGACGGCGGCCACGTCGCCGTCGGAGCGCTGGAGCCGCAGTTCTACGGCGCCCTGCTCGACGGTCTCGGGATCGACGCCGCCGGGCTGCCGCACCAGTACGACCCCGCCGGCTGGCCGCAGCTGCGCGCGCGGTTCACGGCGGTGTTCGCGAGCCGCACCCGCGACGAGTGGGCCGCGGTGTTCGACGGCACCGACGCCTGCGTCACCCCGGTGCTGGCGTTCGGTGAGGTGGCGCAGCACCCCCACCTGAAGGCGCGCGGCACCATCGTCGAGCGCGACGGCCGCGCCGAGGCGGCCCCGGCACCGCGCTTCTCCCGCACGGCCGCCGAGCTCCCCGGCGCCCCCGCCGAACCGGAGCCGGTGGAGTCGGTGCTCGCCGACTGGATCCGCTGACCCACCCCGGAGGGGTGGGATCAGACGGCGGGGGCCTCGTCGACCAGCAGGTTGCGGGTGCGGTTCGGGTCCACCGGGATGCCGGGGCCGGTGGTGGTGGAGACCGTGACCTTCTTGATGTACCGGCCCTTGGCCGCCGACGGCTTCGCCCGCAGGATCTCGTCGAGCGCGGCCCCGTAGTTCTCCACCAGCTTCTCGGTGTCGAAGGACGCCTTGCCGATCACCAGGTGCAGGTTCGCCTGCTTGTCCACCCGGAAGTTGATCTTCCCGCCCTTGATGTCGTTGACGGCCTTAGCGACGTCCATCGTCACGGTGCCCGTCTTCGGGTTCGGCATCAGGCCGCGCGGGCCCAGGATGCGGGCGATCCGGCCGACCTTCGCCATCTGGTCGGGGGTGGCGATGGCGGCGTCGAAGTCCAGCCAGCCGCCCTGGATCCGCTCGATCAGGTCCTCGGCGCCCACGGCGTCGGCGCCGGCGGCCTCGGCCTCGGCGGCCTTGTCACCGGAGGCGAACACGATCACGCGGGCGGTCTTGCCGGTGCCGTGCGGGAGGTTGACGGTGCCGCGGACCATCTGGTCGGCCTTGCGCGGGTCGACGCCCAGCCGCATCGCGACCTCGACCGTCGGGTCCATCGCGGACGCCGACGCCGTCTCCTTCGCGAGCTCGGCGGCCTCCAGCGGGCTGTACAGCCGGGTGCGGTCCACCAGCTCGGCGGCCTTGCGGTAGTTCTTGCTGCGCTTCATGTCTGCTGTCCTCGTGGGTCAGGTCGTGGTGCGAGCCGCGCCGGCCCTCCCACGCGTGCGGTGGTCAGTCGTTGACCGTGATGCCCATCGATCGGGCGGTGCCGGCGATGATCTTCGCGGCCTGGTCGACGTCGTTGGCGTTCAGGTCGCGCATCTTGGTCTCGGCGATCTGGCGCACCTGGTCCATGGTCACCGACGCGACCTTGACGCGGTGCGGTTCGCCGCTGCCCTTCTCCACGCCGGCGGCCTTGAGCAGCAGCCGGGCGGCGGGCGGGGTCTTGAGCTCGAAGGTGAACGAGCGGTCCTCGAACACCGAGATCTCGACCGGCACGACGTCACCGCGCTGGGCCTCGGTGGCGGCGTTGTAGGCCTTGCAGAACTCCATGATGTTCACGCCGTGCTGGCCCAGCGCGGGGCCGACGGGCGGTGCCGGCGTGGCCGCGCCGGCCTTGATCTGGAGCTTGATGACCGCGGAGAGCTTCCGCTTCTTGGGGGGCATGTCCGTCCTTTGCGACTAAATCTTGGCGACCTGGCTGAAGGCCAGCTCGACGGGGGTCTCGCGGCCGAAGATCGACACGAGCACCTTCAGCTTCTGGGCGTCGGGGTTGACCTCGTTGATCGTGGCCGGAAGCGTGGCGAACGGCCCGTCCATGACGGTGACCGACTCGCCGACCTCGAAGTCCACCTCGATCGTGGGCTTGCCGCCGCCCGTGGCCGGCGCCCCCGCCGCGGCGGCCGCCGGCTTGCGGGCCTCGGTGCGCGGCAGCAGGAACTTGACGACGTCGTCGATGGTCAGCGGGGACGGCCGGGACGTGGCGCCGACGAACCCCGTGACGCCCGGCGTGTTGCGCACCGCGCCCCACGACTGGTCGTTGAGCTCCATCCGCACCAGGATGTAGCCCGGCAGGACCTTGCGCTGCACCTGCTTGCGCTGGCCGTTCTTGATCTCGGTGACCTCCTCAGTGGGCACCTCGACCTGGAAGATGTAGTCCTCGACGTCCAGCGTCTGCACGCGGGTCTCGAGGTTCGCCTTCACCTTGTTCTCGTAGCCGGCGTAGGAGTGCACGACGTACCAGTCGCCGGGGGCGCGACGCAGGGCCTCGCGCAGCTCCTCGGCCGGGTCGACCTCGACGTCCTCGGCCGGCGGGTCCTCGGCCGGGGCGTCGGCGATCTGCGCGTCCCCGGGGATCTCCTCGCCCGTGTAGGAACTCGACGCGACCTCCGCGCCGTGCGCCTGCTCGACGTCCACGTCCTGCACCGGACGCTCGGACTCGGGGGCGTCCTCCCCGGAGTCGATGTCGTCCGGCCGGCCGTCTGGGGAACTCACGTGCTTCTCGCTTCCGTCGTCGATGGGCGTGCGGTCAGGTGCCGAACAGGAGCCGGACCAGCTCGCCGAACACGTAGTCCATACCCGCGACCAGCGCGATCATGAACGACACGAAGATCAGCACGACGATCGTGTAGGTCACCAGCTGCTTGCGGGTGGGCCAGATGACCTTGCGCAGCTCGGCGACGACCTCGCGCAGGAACCGGACGACCCGACTCGGCAGCGAGCCCTTCCCGGGTCGCGCGTCCCGGACGGCGGTGGAGCCGCCGCCCTTGCCGGCGGGAGCCGTGCCGGAACGACGACCCCGACGGTCGGCGGCGGTGCGCGGGCGCTCCCGCCCGTCCCCGTTCGCCTCGCGCTCCTCAGTCACGCATCCTCCAGCTCCGCCGCACCCCGGCAGCTGGCGCTGTCCGGACCTATCCGTGGTGGCAGGGGCGACAGGACTTGAACCTGCAACCTGCGGTTTTGGAGACCGCTGCTCTGCCAGTTGAGCTACGCCCCTAGAACCTGCCCGCGTCGCACATCGGCGGCGCGCGCGGGGCGGGTGCGCCGACCTCGGTGCACCCGGCGAACCGAGTGTACGGCACCCCGTCCGGCCCCCCGCCACCGCACGTCCGCAGGGCGCGCGAGGGTCAGAGCGCGACGACCGCGTGCGCGCGCCCGAGCACGGTCCTCCCGTCGACACGGGCGGTGACCGACACCCTGGCCGTGCGCTCCCCCCCGGGCTCCTCGGCGACCTCGGCGACCTTACCGGTGAGCTCCAGCAGCGCGCCCTCGTCGTCGTCGGGCACCACGACGGGACGGGTGAAGCGCACCGCGTACTCGCGCACCGCGGAGGGGTCGCCCACCCAGCCGGTGATCAACCGGCCGGCCAGCGCCATCGTCAACATGCCGTGCGCGACGACGCCGGGCAGCCCGACACCCGTGGCGATCCGCTCGCTCCAGTGGATGGGGTTGAAGTCGCCGGAGGCGCCGGCGTAGCGGACGAGATCGGCGCGGGTGACGCGCACCGACAGCGGGGGGAGCTCGGCGCCGGTGTTCACGCGGCCTCCCGCGTCACCAGCACCGCGGTGGCCTCGAGGACGGGCTCCCCGGCGGTGTCCGCCACCTCGCAGCGCAGGGTGAGGAAGTGGCTGCCGGCCCGGGTGCGCAGGTCGTCGACGTGCAGGACGGTGACCAGCTCGTCGCCGGCGTGGATCGGCCGGCGCAGCGTGAAGGACTGTTCGCCGTGCACCATCCGCGAGTAGTCCCACCCGAACGCGGGATCGCGCAGGAACGCCTCCATGACCGGCATGGTGAAGGTCACGGCGAACGTCGGCGGGGCGACCAGGTCGGGATGGCCGGCGGCGCGGGCGGCGTCGACGTCGTGACACACGGAAGCGCCCTCGCCGACGGCGAGGGCGAACTCCCGGACCTTCTCCCGGCCGACCCGGTACGGCTCGGTCGGCGGGAGCGCACGGCCGACGAACCCCGCGTCGGGCACCGGATCAGCGGGTCTCGCGGTGGACGCGGTGGACCCGGCAGTTGGGGCAGAACTTCTTCACCGCGAGTCGGTCGGGGTCGTTGCGCCGGTTCTTCTTGGTGATGTAGTTGCGGTGCTTGCACTCCTCGCAGGCCATGGTGATCTTCGGCCGGATGTCGGTGGCCTTGGCCATCGGAGGTGCCTCCTGCGTCATTCGTGGAACGTGGCCGGACTGGTAGCGGCGGCCGGACTTGAACCGGCGACACAGCGATTATGAGCCGCTTGCTCTACCGACTGAGCTACGCCGCTGCACGAGGTGCGATGACACGCCTCGGTCGAGCCCCTTTACGGAATCGAACCGTAGACCTTCTCCTTACCATGGAGACGCTCTGCCGACTGAGCTAAAGGGGCGGCACGGCCGTCCGGAGGCCTCCCCGGTCGGGCTCGGACGATGCTACACGGGCCCGCGACGCAGCCGCGCACCTGGGGGCGCCGGCCCCCCCACCTGACAACTGTTTTCATCTAAGCTGGATGTGTGCCCGCCACCCCCGAGCTCCTCGTCCTCACCGGCCTGGCCGCCGCCGGTGCCGAGCAGGTGATCGCCCCGCTCCGCGCCAGTGACCCCGACCTCGCCGTCCTGCACCACGACCTGCGCGACGCCGCCCGCGGTGTCGTCCACCGCCGGCTGCGTCACCGCGGGCTCGACGAGTGGACGACGCTGCCGCCCGGCCGCGCCGACATCCCCCGCACCCTGTGCGAGGACGTGCGCGCGCTGGCCCGACCCGGGGCGCCCGCGCGGATCCTGCTGCACCTGGATCCGGTGCTCGAACCGGAGCCGGTCTGCGGCGCGCTCACCGAGGTCCTGCCCGACGGGCCGCCGGTGCCCGACCTGCGCGGCGTCGTCGCCGTCGTCGACGTCGGGAGCTGGCTCGACGACGCCACCGGCGACGTCACGCCGGCCGAGCGGGGGCTCGCCGCGCTGCCCGGGGACGAACGCACGCTCGCACAGGTCGCCGTCGGGCAGGCCGAGCTCGCCGACGTCGTGGTGCGCACCGGCACCGCCGACGCGTGGCGGCTGGCCCGCACCGACGCCGTCCTCGCCCGCCTCGCGCCGGGCGCGCCTCGGGTGCTCCCCGCCGAGCTGCGCGAGCCGGTGCCGCCCCTCGGCGTCCGGACGCGGCGCGGGCGGGTCGACGGCGTGCACGACCCCCTGCTGCGCGGCACCCCGCCACTGGAGCCGGAGTGCGGGGTGCGGCTGACCTTGTTCGCCGCCCGCCGCCCGTTCCATCCCGAGCGGCTGCACGACGCCGTCGACGTGCTGCTCGACGGCGTGGTGCGCACCCGCGGGCGGGTCTGGCTCGCCACGCGGCCGGACGCCGTGCTGTGGCTCGAGTCGGCCGGCGGCGGGCTGCGGGTCGGCCACGCCGGCGACTGGCTGGCCGCCGGCGGTCCCGCGGCGTGGGAGGCCGCGAGTCCGGACCGCCGGGCGATGGCGGCGCTGTCCTGGGACGACCGCTTCGGCGACCGCGCCCAGCACCTGACGGTGCTCACCCACGAGGCGGATCCGGCCGGGATCCACGCCCGGCTGCGCGCGGCGCTGCTCACCGATGCCGAGCTGGCCGCGGGCCCGGCGGCGTGGGCGCGGCTGCCCGATCCCTTCGGCTGGTGGCACGCCGACCCGTGCGGCGACCCCGCCGACGCCGTCACCGGCCTCGCCCAGGCCCGTCCGGCGGACCCCGACGAGCGCTGACGGCGCGGCGGGCGGCACTCGTGGCGCCCGACGCGGGACCTCGACGCCGCGCTAACGCCGGGGCGGCACCGGACGAAGGGAGGGTAGGCGGCCGTGCCGGCCGCCTACCCTCCCGATCCGGTGGTGTGCCCATGCCCGGTCCGGCGCAGCCCGCCGCGCCCCGCCCCCTGCCGCGCGCGCTGGACGTGCTGGGACGGTTGGGCGGCCTCGTCACGCTCGCCGCGCTGCTCGTGGTGGGCGCCGCCGTGGGCGGCCTCGCCGACGGCCAGCCTGCGGCGGGGTCGGTGCCGGCCGCCATCCTGGACGGCCGCTGAGCAATCCGGCGCCGGCGCCTACGCGGCGGCGTCGATCGGAGCCTTCAGGATGTGGTCCACCAGCCGCATGATCAGCTGGCGGCCACCGAGGCGGTACCCGAACTCCTCCCAGGTCAGCAGCTCCCGGGAGAGCAGCTCACCGACGGGGCCGGGGTACAACCGGGTCACCCGAAAAGCCGCGGCCCGCAGCCGCATCTTCTCGTGATGGTCCATGGGGGTCATCTCGACTCACCTCCGCAAGCGATGCGGTCCGGTGCGCGCTCGCCGCTGAGTCGCTACCCGCGGTAGGTCCCGCGAAACGTCATACTACCCCTGAGTGACCGCACTCTCACGCTGAGCGAACTCGTCCTCGCCGGGCCGCCCGCGACGCTCCACGGCGCGCTCGGCTGCTCAGCGCTGGTCGAAGCGGTCCGGGATGACCAGGTGCAGCACGAAGCCCACGATCCCGACCACGATGGCACCCCAGAACGCCGACCAGAACCCGTCGACGGTGAACGGCAACCCGATCCCCTCGGCCACGAAGCCGACCAGCAGGAACAGCAGGGCGTTCACGACGAACGCGATCAGCCCGAGCGTCAGCAGGTAGAGCGGGCAGCCGAGCGTCTTGATCACCGGCTTGAGCACGTCGTTGACGAGCCCGAAGATGAGTGCGACGAGCAGCAGGGTGCCGATCCGGGTGGCCGTGGTGTCGCCGCCGGCCTCGATCCCGGCGACCACGAGCGTGGCGACCCACAGCGCGACTGCGATGACGCCGATCCGGAGGACGTGGGCGAGGACGTTCGACATCGGGTACCGCCGATCAGTCGACGAGGGCCTGGTGGACCAGGGTGCGCAGCTGCGACCGCAGCGGGTAGGTGCTCGAGGGCATCAGCTGGGTGAACAACATCGCCGTCAGCTCCTCGGCCGGGTCGACGAAGAACGTGGTGCTGGCGAGCCCACCCCAGGCGAACTCGCCGGGGCTGGTGAGCACCCGGCCCGCCGCGGCGTCGACCACCACCGAGAACCCGAGCCCGAACCCGACCCCGCGGAACGACGACTCGGCGAACAGCGGCCGACCGATCTCCTCGAGGTCGGCACCGCCGGGCAGGTGGTTCGTGGCCATGAACCGGACGGTCCGGTTCGACAGCAGCCGCACGCCGTCCAGCTCGCCGCCGTGCGCCAGCATCTGCGTGAACCGGTGGTAGTCGCCGGCCGTGGAGACGAGCCCGCCACCCCCGGACAGGAACGTCGGCGGCCTCGTCGCGGCGTCGCCGATCGCGCTGCGGTGCAGCCCCGGGACGTACAGCGCGGCGAGCCGGTCGACGTCGTCGGGGCCGACCGAGAACGCGGTGTCGCGCATCTGCAGCGGGCCCAGGACGTGCTCGGCGAGGTAGGCGTCCAGCGGCCGCCCGGACACGACCTCGACGACCCGCCCGAGCACGTCGGTCGCCACGGAGTAGTTCCACTCGGCGCCGGGCTGGAACAGCAGCGGCAGCCCGGCCCAGGTGTCGCAGGCCGCGGCGAGGTCGGTACCCGCCGGCACCCCGAGCTCGTGGCCCTCCGCCCGGTACATCGCGTCGACGGCATGGGCGTGGTGGAAGCCGTAGGTGAGCCCGGCGGTGTGGGTGAGCAGGTGCCAGATCCGGATCGGCTCCACCGCGGGCACCGTGGCCGGGTTCAGCGCCGAGCCGGCACGGTAGACGCGCGCGTCCGCGAAGGCCGGGAGGTACCGCGAGACGGGGTCGGTCAGCTCGAGCCCGCCCTGCTCGACCAGCATCATCGCGGCGACCGACGTGATCGGCTTGGTCATCGAGTAGACGCGCCAGATCGTGTCGTCGGCCACCGGCCGCCCCGCCTCGACGTCGGCCAGCCCGCGATGGCTCAGGTGCACCACCCGGCCGTGCCGGGCGACGGCGACCGTCCAGCCCGCGAGGCGCCCCTCGTCGACGTAGCGGCCGAAGTGGGTGTCGATCCGGGCGAGCCGGCCGGCGTCGAACCCGAGCTCGCCGGGCTCCGCCTCCACCTTGATCCCCATCACGCCGACCCTACCTCTACCGCTCGTCGTCGAACGCGCCGTACTCGCGCAGCAGTGGGCCGGCGCCGGCCCGCACGCGGTCGGTCGACGCGGGGCCTCGAACGGTATGGTCGGTCCGGCGGCGCCCGGCCACCGCGGGCCGCCCGGCGCGTCCGGCGCGCTCCCCGCTCAGCCGGAGCCGCACCCGCCCCGACCCGCCGCCCCCACGGCGGCGGGTCGGGGCGGGTGCGGCTCCGGCTGAGCG
>DATLGI010000078.1:0-9222 GCA_035540535.1 Pseudonocardia sp. | reverse complement strand
GCGCGACATCCTGGCCGACCTGCTCCGCGACGGCGCGCGCGAACTCGGTCAGGGCGCGGTCGTCGCCGTCGCGGAGCAGGTCGGCCAGGATGTCGCGCAGCGCCTCGACGTCGACCGGGGCGTCGGGGGCGTCCTCGAGGTGCGGGACCTCGACCGCAGCGGAGCCCGGGCCGAGGGCGGCCGGGAAGTACAGCTCGAACAGCGCGTCGAACGCCTGCCGCTGCCCCGAGCGCCGCAGCAGCGCGGCCGCCAGGCCTTCCCGCAGCTGGTCGCGTCGCAGCAGGTCGAGGGCGGTCAGCACCTGCGCGGCGTGCACCGTCTCCCCGGGCCCGACCGCCACGCCATGGCGGCGCAGCGCCCCGACGAAGTCGACGAGGTGGCCGGGCAGGCCGTGCGGCGGTGCGCGCATGAGCGCATCCTGCCGGGTGCCCGATTCCACGGCCAGCGAGGTGTACCCGAGTACATCCGCATATATAGTCTCGCCCACGAAGACGATGATCGACCTGGACGACGAGGTGCTGGCGCTCGCCGCGAAGGAGTTCGGCACCACGACCAAGAAGGACACCGTGAACGCGGCGCTCGCGTTCGTCGCCGAGCGCCGACGTCGGATCGACGCGCTCCTCGAGGATCCCTACGCGCTCGGCGTCGGGCCGGACATCGGCGATGTCGAGGTGATGGCCCGAGCCCGGCGGTGAGCATCGCCGTCGTACCCGGGCGCCTCTACCTGATCGACACCTCCGCGCTCGCCCGGGTCCGGCACGACCGATCCGACGGGTGGTCGCCGGGCTCGTCGCCGACCATGCGGCCGCGACCTGCGTCACGGTCGACCTCGAGGCCGGGTACTCCGGACGGGACGAGGCCGACGTGCGCGCCATCGCCGAGCGCCGTCGCGCGCAGTACGTCCCGCTCCCGATCAACGAGACCGTCGCCGCGCGGGCGCGCGAGGTCCAGATCCGCATGGCAACGCGTGGGCACAACCGCGCCGCCGGGGTGATGGGCCTCCTCACCGCAGCGGTGGCCGAGCACCACGGCGCCGTCGTCCTGCACTACGACGGCGACTTCGACCACATCGCGGCCACGACGGCGCAGCCGCACGTCTGGGTCGTGCCGCGCGGCGGCCTCCCCTGAGCGTCGTACACCTCGAGGGGAACCACAGGGCCGCCCGGACCGCTAGTTCAGCCGCAGCTCCACCGCCGACCTGACCACGTCGGACTGGTGCTTGAGCACGACGCCGAGCGTGGCCCGCACCGCGGCGTCGTCGAGGGTGTCGAGGCCCAGCGCGAGCAGCGTCCGCCCCCAATCGATCGTCTCGGCCACCGAAGGGGCCTTCCGCAGCTCCAGCCCGCGCAGCACGCGCACCGTCCGCACCAGCGCCTCCACCAGGGTCTCGGGGAGCTCCGGCACCCGGGACAGGACGATGCGACGTTCGAGGTCGGCGTCGGGGAAGTCCAGGTGCAGGAACAGGCAGCGCCGCTTGAGCGCCTCGGAGAGCTCCCGCGTCGAGTTCGACGTGAGCAGGGCGAACGGGCGACGGGTGGCGGTGATCGTCCCCAGCTCCGGGACCGTCACCTGGAAGTCGGAGAGCACCTCCAGCAGCAGACCCTCGACCTCGACGTCGGCCTTGTCGATCTCGTCGACGAGCAGCACCGTCGGGTCCGCGCGCCGGATCGCGGTGAGCAGCGGCCGCGGCAGCAGGAACTCCTCGGCGAAGACGTCGTCGCGGGTGTCGTCCCAGGTCTCGCGGCCCTGCCCGGCCGTGATCCGCAGCAGCTGCTTCGCGTGGTTCCACTCGTACAGCGCGCGGGCCTCGTCGATGCCCTCGTAGCACTGCAGCCGCACCAGCCCGGCGCCGGTCGCGGCGGCGACGGCCTTGGCCAGTTCGGTCTTCCCGACCCCCGCGGGCCCCTCGACGAGCAGCGGTTTCCCCAGGCGGTCCGCGAGGAAGACCGTCGTGGCGACGGCCGTCGAGGCGAGGTAACCGGCACCGGCCAGCCGCTTCTCGACGTCGTCCACCGAGCCGAAGAGCGAGGACCGGTCCGGGTTCACGGCGGTCATCCTGCCCTGTGGCGGGGCCCGCCGCCCAGGGACGTGAGCCGGGCGACCCGTCCCCGGACTGTCGGGGGGCGGGTCCACCATGGGTTCATGACACGGCACGCCGTCGACGACGCCGCCCTGCGCACCCGGGCCGAGGAGGTGCTCACCACGCTCGCCGGATCGGGCGCGCGGCTGCGCGAGGACCAGTGGACGGCGATCCGCGCGCTGGTCGCCGAGCGTCGCCGGGCCCTCGTGGTGCAGCGCACCGGCTGGGGGAAGTCGGCGGTGTACTTCGTCGCCACAGCGCTGCTACGGGCGTCCGGGGCCGGGCCCACCGTCATCGTCTCGCCGCTGCTGGCACTGATGCGCAACCAGATCGACGCGGCCGGGCGCGCCGGGATCCGCGCGGTCACCGTCAACTCCGCGAACACCGCCGACTGGGAGCGGACCTACACGGCGATCGACGCCGGCGAGGTCGACGTGCTGCTGGTGAGCCCGGAGCGGCTGAACAACCCTGACTTCCGCGACCGCGTGCTCCCCCGGCTCACCGCGACCACGGGGATGCTGGTCGTCGACGAGGCCCACTGCATCTCCGACTGGGGCCACGACTTCCGGCCCGACTACCGGCGGTTGCGAGCGCTGATCGCCGAGCTGCCCGACGGGATCCCGGTCCTCGCCACCACGGCCACCGCCAACGACCGCGTGGTCACCGACGTCACCGAGCAACTCGGTCTCACCTCGGGCCGGCCGCTGGTGCTGCGCGGCTCGCTGGACCGGGAGAGCCTGAGCCTGTCGGTGGTCGCGCTGCCGACGCCGGCCCGACGGTTGGCCTGGCTGGCCGCGAACCTGGACGAGCTGCCCGGCGCCGGCATCGTGTACACCCTCACCGTCGCCGCCGCCGACGAGGTGGCGGAGTTCCTGCGCGAGCGCGGTTTCGCGGTCGCGTCCTACACCGGGCGCACCGAGCCGGAGGAGCGCCTCGCCGCCGAGGCCGACCTGCTGGCGAACCGGGTCAAGGCGCTCGTCGCCACCAGCGCGCTCGGCATGGGCTTCGACAAGCCCGATCTCGGCTTCGTCGTGCACCTCGGCGCGCCGGCGTCCCCGGTGGCGTACTACCAGCAGATCGGCCGCGCCGGGCGCGCCGTCGAGCGGGCCGAGGTGGTGCTGCTGCCGGGTCGGGAGGATCGCGACATCTGGGCCTACTTCGCCTCCCTGGCGTTCCCGCCGGAGCCGCTGGTCCGCCGCACGCTCGACGCGCTGCCCGACCTCGACGCGCCGCCGCTGTCCACGGCGGCGCTGGAGACGCGCGTCGACCTGTCGCGCACGCGCCTGGAGATGCTGCTCAAGGTGCTCGACAGCGACGGTGCCGCCCGGCGGGTGAAGGGCGGCTGGGCGCGCACCGGCGAGCCGTGGAGCTACGACGCGGAGCGCCACCGCCGCGTCGCCGAGGCGCGACGGGCCGAGCAGCAGGCGATGATCTCCTACCTCGACACCCGCGAGTGCCGGATGCTGTTCCTGCGCCGCCAGCTCGACGACCCCCTGGCCGAGCCCTGCGGGCGGTGTGACGTCTGTTCGGGCGCCCGGTGGGCGGGCACCGTCGACGAGGGCACCCAGGCGGCCGCCGCGGAGCGCCTCGCCCGTCCCGGGGTGGAGCTCGCCCCGCGCCGGCAGTGGCCGTCCGGCATGGCCGAGCTGGGGGTGCCGGTGTCCGGGCGGATCGCGGCGGGCGAGCTGGCCGAGGAGGGCCGGGCGATCGGGCGGCTGTCCGACATCGGCTGGGGCACCCGGCTGCGTGAGCTGGTCGGTGGGCCCCGCGAGTCCCCCGCGGGCCCGGGGATCGACACCGACGTGCCCGTGCCGAAGGACGTCCTCGACGCCTGCGTGCGCGTGCTCGCCGGGTGGGGCTGGGCGGAACGCCCCGTCGGGGTCGTGGGCATCGGGTCGACCTCCCGCCCGCACCAGGTGGAGCACCTCGCCCGGCGCGTCGCCGAGATCGGCCGGTTGCCGCTGCTCGGGATGCTGCGCCCGGCCGGAGGGCGCCCCGCGGCACACGCGAACTCCGCTCAGCGCCTGGCCGCGGTGTGGCCGGCGTTCGAGGCGGTGGACTTCCCGGTGCCCGACGGCCCCGTGCTGCTCGTGGACGACCTGGTCGACACCGGCTGGACGATGACGGTCGCCGCCCGGGCGGTGCGCCTCGCCGGCGCGGCCGCGGTGTTGCCGCTCGCACTCGCCCAGGCCGGCTGAGCCCGCTCGTCGACGGGCCGGTTGCGTTCCGAGGAGGCGCGCTGCCCGCCACCGCGGGCGGCGATCCGGCGCGCCTCATGCTCGGCCGGTCCCCCCACCGGGAGCGGCGCGGCCCAGGCGCACGACGACACGGCTGAGCGGCTTGTCGATCACGATGTGGTCCGCGGGGCGCGGCCGCTCGCGGGGCAGCACGATCAGCTCCAGGTCCGCGCCGGCCGGGCGCCCGGCGGCGAGCCAGCCGGCCGCGGCGTCGACGACGCGGGCGGCCAGGGCCGGACCGGCCCGGCCGAGCAGCCGCACCCGGGCCGGCCACGGCGCGTCGCGGGTCAGACCTCTCCGCACCTCCACCACGGCGAGGCCGTCGTCGCCGGGTAGGGCGAGGGCGGCTCCGCCGGATCCGACCGGCAGCAGGCCCGGCAGCGATCCGGTCCCGCCCAGCAGGCGGCAGGTCGCGGGCTCGGCGAGCGCGAGCCAGAGCCCGAACCCGTCCCACAGGTCGGCCGGCCCCAGCTCGACGGGCAGCGGTCGCGCCGGCCCCACCGCCCGCAGGTGCCGGGCGAGCGCGTCCGTGTCCACCGCCACCTCGCCGGGCAGCTCGACCGCCAGCCCGGTGCGCGGGAGGTCGGTCGTGGTGGAGCCGCCGGCGCCGATCCCGCGCAGCCGGATGAACTGGCAGCTGCGCGTCGAATCGCTGCGCAGGCTGCCGTCCGGCTGCAGGTCGAGGGCGACCGACAGCTGGCTGCCGCGCAGCTCCAGGGGCAGCAGCAGCCGGCCGCCGGGCGCGAGCTGCGCCACCCACTCGGGGCGGACGTCCGCGCTCGCGACCGTCAGGACGATCCGGTCGTACGGCGCGCCCGCGGGGTGGCCGACGGCGCCGTCACCGCACTGCAGGTCGACCTGCGACACCCCGGCGGCCCGCAGGTGGGCGGCGGCGGCGTCGACGAGCCCGGGGTCGATGTCCACGGTGGTCACCGTTCCGCCCGGCCCGACGAGGTGCGCCAGCAGCGCCGCGTTGTAGCCGGTGCCGGCACCGATCTCCAGCACCCGGTGCCCGGGCCGCACCGCGAGCTGCTCGAGCATGATCGCCACCATCGACGGCTGTGATGCCGAGCTCGTGGCCGTGCCGCCTTCCACCAGCACGGGCACCGCCTCGTCGGCGTAGGCCCGCTCCACCGGGACCTCGGGGAGGAACAGGTGCCGCGGGACGGCCCGCAGGGCCGCCTCGACCGCGGCCGTCCGCACCCGCCCGCTCCGGCACAGCCTGGCGACGAGCACCTGCCGGGCCGCGTCGGGATCCACCGTCCCGAGTCTGCCCCCGCCCGCCGCCACCCGCGAGTGCGTGGGCCGCTCACGGTCAGGGGAAGGCCACCAGGTCGTCGGCGTGCACCACCTCGCGGCGCTGCTCGGCGGGGAGCTCGCGGGAGCGGCGCCCGATCAGGGCGGGCAGCTCCGCCGCGTCGAACCCGACGACGCCGCGGGCCACCACCGCGCCGGCGGGGTCCACGAGGTCCACCACGTCGCCGGCCTCGAAGTCGCCGGCGACGGCGCGGATCCCGGCTGCCAGCAACGAGCGTCGTCGCCCGATCACGGCCGCGACGGCACCGGCGTCGAGCTGCAGGTGGCCCCGGACGTCGGCGGCGTGGCGCAGCCAGAACCGCCGGGCGGACATCCGCCGCCCGGACGGCCGGAACGCGGTGCCGATCTTGGGGCCGTCCTCGGCCACGTCGAGCGCGGCACCGACGTCGTCGGCGGCGGCCAGGAGCACCGGGATCCCCGCCGCGGACGCCGTCGCCGCCGCGGTGATCTTGGTGGCCATGCCGCCGCGGCCGAGGCTGTCCTCCCCCGGGCGCGCCACCCGCACGCCGTCGAGGTCGGCCGGCGCGGCCACCTCGGCGAGCAGCCGCGCACCGGGCCACCGGGGGTCGCCGTCGTAGAGACCGTCGACGTCGGACAACAGCACCAGCGCGTCGGCCCCGACCAGGTGCGCGACGAGCGCGGCGAGGCGGTCGTTGTCGCCGACCCGGATCTCGTCGGTGGCCACGGTGTCGTTCTCGTTGACCACCGGCAGCACCCCGAGCCCGAGCAGCCGCTCCAGCGTGCGCTGGGCGTTGCGGTAGTGGGCGCGGCGGATCATGTCGTCGGCGGTGAGCAGCACCTGCCCGATCACCTGCCCGTGCCGCGCGAACGACGCCCCGTACGCCTGCGCCAGCAGCAGCTGGCCGACGGCGGCCGCGGCCTGCTGGGTGGCGAGGTCGCGCGGGCGGCGGGCCAGCCCGAGCGGCACGCAGCCCGCCGCGATCGCCCCCGACGAGACGAGCACGACCTGGCTCCCGGCGGCCCGGCGGGTGGCCAGAGCGTCGACGAGGGTGTCGAGCCGGACCGGATCGAGCCCGCCGGCGAGGCTGGTGAGCGACGACGAGCCGACCTTGACCACCAGCCGCCGGGCCGCCGCGATCCGCCGGCGCGGGTTCACGACCCGGGCCGTCGAGAACGACCTTGTTGCGGTTCGTGGGCCTCGGAAACCGCAACAACGTCGTTCTCGACGGGGTGGGGGGCGAGCTCCTCCTCGGCGCGGTGGCGCCGACGCTCGCTCCGCGCGGCCTTGCGCTCCGCCGCCGGGATCCGGGTGCTGCGTTCGAGCCGGGTGTCGGTCCCGCGTCCCGACATCAGCACGGCGACGCCGGCCGGAGTGCTCGGCTCCCAGTCGAACGTGACGTCACCGATGGTGACCGGACAGCCGGGCTCCGCGCCGGCGTCGGCCAGCGCCTCCTCGACGCCGAGCCGGGCGAGCCGGTCGCCGAGATAGCCGACCGCCTCGTCGTTGTCGAACGCGGTCTGGCGGATCCAACGCTCGGGGCGCTGCCCGCGCACGATGAAGCCGCCGGGCAGCTCCGGGTCCGGCTCCACGGTGAAGCCGGCCTCGTCCACGGCCGTCGGCCGCAGCACCACCCGCGTGGCCTCGACGACCGGCTGCGCGGTCCGGTGCGCCCGCACCTGCTCGGCGAGGGCGAACGACAGCTCGCGCAGGCCGGCCCGGCTCGCCGTCGAGATCGCGTGCACGGGCCAGCCGAACCGCTCCCGCAGCTCCGCGCCGACGATCTCGGCCAGGTCCCGGGCGTCCGGCACGTCGATCTTGTTCAGTGCGATCAGCCGCGGTCGGTCGGCGAGCGGGCCGCCCAGCGCGGGGGTGTAACGGGCGAGCTCGTCCTCCAGCGCCTCGACGTCGGAGACCGGGTCGCGGCCCGGCTCGAACGTCGCGCAGTCGACGACGTGCACGAGCACCGAGCAGCGCTCGATGTGCCGCAGGAAGTCCAGGCCGAGGCCACGACCCTCCGACGCGCCGGGGATGAGGCCGGGCACGTCGGCGACGGTGAAGGTCTCCCCGCCGGCGCTGACGACGCCGAGCTGCGGGACCAGCGTGGTGAACGGGTAGTCGGCGATCTTCGGCCGGGCCGCGGACAGGGCGGCGACCAGCGAGGACTTGCCCGCCGACGGGAACCCGACCAGCCCGACGTCGGCCAGCGACCGCAGTTCCAGCACCAGGTCGCGCTGCTCACCGGGCTCTCCGAGCAGGGCGAACCCGGGCGCCTTGCGCGCCGCCGACGCCAGCGCCGCGTTGCCCAGCCCGCCGCGGCCGCCCTGCGCGGCGACGAACCGGGTGCCGGGCCCGACGAGGTCGGCGAGGATCTCCCCGGACTCGTCCAGCACCACCGTGCCGTCAGGTACCCGCAGCTCCAGGTCCTCGGCGTTCGCCCCGTCCCGGAACGAGCCCTGACCCTGCTTGCCGTTGCGGGCCGTCGCGTGCGGGCGGTGGTGGAAGTCGAGCAGCGTGTGCACGCCCGGGTCGACGACGAGCACGATCGAGCCGCCGCGCCCGCCGTTGCCGCCGTCCGGGCCACCGAGCGGCTTGAACTTCTCGCGGTGCACCGAGGCGCAGCCGTTGCCGCCCGCACCCGCGGTGGCGTGCACCGTCACGCGGTCGACGAACCTGGCCATTCCCCACCCCTCACGCGCGACGGCGGGCCACCCATCCGGGCAGCCCGCCGTCGGTAACCTCTGTAGAGCAGGCCGCAGCGTTGACGCTTCGGCCGTGCAAGCAGGCCTCAGGCCTGCGCCGGCACCACGTGGACGACCTTGCGCCCCTTCGTGTACCCGAACTCCACCGCGCCGTCGACCAGCGCGAACAGCGTGTCGTCACTGCCGCGGCCGACCCCGTTGCCCGGGTGGAACTTCGTGCCGCGCTGGCGGACCAGGATCTCGCCGCCCCGCACGACCTGGCCGCCGAAGCGCTTCACACCGAGGTACTGGGCGTTGGAGTCGCGCCCGTTGCGCGAGCTGGACGCACCCTTCTTGTGTGCCATGGCTGCGTCTCCTCTACTTCGAGATCTCGGTGACCTGCACCCTCGTCAGCGGCTGGCGGTGCCCCTGACGCTTGTGGTACCCGGTCTTGTTCTTGAACTTGTGGATGCGGATCTTCGGGCCCTTGGTGTGCTCGACGACCGTGGCGGTGATCGACGTGCCGGCCAGCGCCGCCGCGTCGGTGGTGACGTCCTCGCCGTCCACCAGGAGCACGGCCGGGAGGCTGACCTCCGCGCCGGGCGCACTGTTGATCTTCTCAACGGTGAGCACGTCGTCGACGGCCACCTTGTACTGCTTACCGCCGGTCTTGACGATCGCGTACATCGACGCACTGCTCCTGAAGCTCGGGGGACCTGTCCGAGGCCGCTCTGTGGATCTGAGACCTCACGCGTGCCGCGGCCGCCGAGGCGGCCGCGAGCCGGTTTCCCAGGGTACAGGACCGGGCCGACCGGCGTTCATGCCGGGTCGCCCCCGTCCTCGGTGCCCGCGGGCGGGCCCGCCGGGCGCGACGCCGCCCGCCGCGACCGGCGGGGCCTGCTCGCGGCCGTCGGTTCGGACTGCGCCGCGACGAGCGCGGCGCAGCCC
>DATLGI010000077.1:0-6701 GCA_035540535.1 Pseudonocardia sp. | reverse complement strand
CCATCACGCAGACGATCGCCCGCCCACCCGACGCGCACCAGCAGCCGACCGCGCGGTTCCCGCAGCGGAACGCTCAGGTGCCGCCGTCGCATACCGTGCTGGGCTTGCCGACTGCGGGGTTCACCGCGCCGGCGGCAGCGGGCGATCCGTCCGCTCCCACGCCACGTCGCCGCGGTGTCCTCGCCGCAGCGGCTGCCGTGATCGTCGCAGTCGGTGTCGCGGTGGCCGTACCCCTGCTCGCGAGCGGCACCGGTGACCCGGGGACGTCGACCGCGGCCGACACCACGACCGAGCCGTCCACGGCCGAGACCACCACCGAGGAGGACGCGTCGGGCACCGAACGCCCGGAGTCGCTGTCCGAGGGCGATCCCGACGCCGACCAGGAGCTGTGGGACACGTTGCAGGGGAGCGACGCGTTGGCCGGTGGGTGTGAGTACGTCGAACCCGCCCTCGGGACGGTGCGGTCCAGCCTGATGTGCAACACGCTCGACCCCGAACTGGATCAGGGGGTCCGGTTCGACGCCCACTCCTCGCCGGAAGAAGTCCAGGCTGCGATCGACGAACAGGCATCGAGGTTGTCCGGCGACCCCGGCTTCTGCGACGCCGGCGGCACCTTCACCGGGGAGCAGTCCGACCGGTACATGACCTGCGGCATCCTCGCCTCTGAGGACGAGACCACCACCAGCATGTACCTGATCGGCTGGACCCGTCCCGACCTGCCGATTCTCGCGACGATCGTCGACGACGAGGCCAGTGCGGCGTGGACATGGTTCGCGGCCCACGACCCGTTCTGACCTTCTCTCGGAAACTTTCCGGCGGTGGCTGTAACTCGGGAGGTCGACCGGACATCCACCTGGACAAGACCCGGAGAACGACCTACCTAAGGAGAACCGCCATGTCGGAGAACTACGAGCCCACCAGCACCTACGGCACGACCGAGCAGGTCGACCTCGACGGTGACGGCTACAACGAGACCATCATCGAGGACCGCAGCGGCGACGGCGTCATCGACACCGTGCTTACCGACGTCGACGCCGACGGATTCGGCGACTACGCCATGGTGGACACCGACAACAACGGCCAGTTCGACACGTTGGCCGTGGATGCAGGCCGCGACGGCCTCGCGGACGTCGTCCTCAGCGACACGAACAGCGACGGCTACGTGGAAACCAAGCTCATCGACGGTGACAGCGGCTTCGAGTCCTTCTCGCTCCAGGCCTCGGACGCCGGCCACAGCAGCGAGCACGGCACGGACCCGGAGCCCGCCTACGAGTCGGGTACCGACACCGGCTCGGACGTCTACCCCGGGACGGGTACCGACACCGACTCGGACGTGCAACCCGGGACGGGCACCGACACCGACACCGACACCGACACCGAGTCCGACAGCATCTACTCGACGCACGACGAGACGGAGCCGGGTGGCCTGCCTGCATTCGTGCTCGACGGACTGTTCCGCTGAGCATCATCCCGGCACGCTCGAAAGAGCTGGTCGACGGGGGCGGGCGTGGCGCAGATCAGGAGCCTCACCGGGCCGCTGCGCCACGCCCCTTCCGTCGTCTGGGGCAGGCGGCGGGGATTTGCCCCGCCAGGAGCACGAGGAGGATCAGTGGAGCAGCGTCGATCGCAGCGCGCCGCGTGCCCGGTGGATCCACACCCGGACGCTGTTGATCGGCGCACCCATCATCTCGGCCACCTGCTCGTAGGACAGTCCGCCGACCCAGAGCAGCAGCGCCTCGCGGTGCTTGGCGGGCAGCGTCTCCAGCGCCGCCTGCACCGTCAACGTCTCCACGACCACGTCGGCGAACGGTGCCCCGCCCGTGTCACGCGGCCGGTCCGGGACCTCGTCGACGCTGTCCTCGGGGCGGCGGCCACGAGCGCGTATCACCCCGAGAGCTGCGTTGCGCGCCACCGCGTACACCCACGCCCCGAACGGGCAGCGGCCCTCGAAGCGGTGCAGATTGCGCCAGACAGCGATCTGCGCTTCCTGCAGTGCGTCGGCGGCGTCGGCCCGGTTGCCGGTCAGCCGAAGGCACAGGGCGTACGCAGGCCGCTCACTCGCGGTCCACAGGGCCCGGAACGCCGACTGGTCACCACCCATCGCGGCGACGACGAGAGCGCCCTCGTCAGCCGGCGCGTCCCCGTCGGCATCGGGGAAGGGACCGCTGGTGGCCATCGCGCTCCTAGGATCGGTCCGGATCGATCGGGTCGGACAGCGCCGCGCCAACAATCACCAGAGATCAGGCCGACAGCCGGGAGGATACGGGGATGAACGCCGACGAGACAGACAGGACGCAGCTACGCGAGATGCTGCTCGACGACGTGGCGCTGCCCTCCGCGACGGTCCGCGAGATGATGTTCGAACGCACCTTCGCGTCCCCGCCCGGCGCCGGTCAGGAACTGCTGCCACCCGACGGCCTGTTCGATCTCTCGCCCGACGAGGTGACCGACGACGACCTCTGGGACGGGGACGGCGGGGACCGTCCCGGCGGGGTGGCCGGCAACGACGGCACGGCCGTGCACGACGACCCCTTCGCGCACGACGCCGGACCGGCCCCCGACGACCAGCCCGGCCTCACCCAGCCCGACCCCGATCCCGGCGAGCCCGCCGGTCACGACCAGGGCGACGACGGCGACACGTCGTCCGGTGATCCGATCACGGACTGGTGAGCGGGCCCGATCCGGTCGCAGTACTGCGCGCCGTCTGCGCCGATGGAGTACGGCGCGCGAGCGGGGCGGACCTGCGCGCCGAGCTCGCCAGGATCGGTCGCCAGCTCGACCGGCCGCTGCAGCTGGCGGTGGCCGGGGCGGTCGGCGTGGGCAAGTCGACCCTGATCAACGCGGTGCTGCGCCGGCCCGTCGCACCTGTCGACGCGGGGGAATGCACCCGCGCGGTCACCTGGTACGAGTTCGGTGCCCGCGACCGGGTGCTCGTCGAGTGCACAAACGGCACAGTGAGCGAGCTCGGGCTCGTGCACGGCCGGGTCCCGGCCGCACTGGGCGTCGCGCTGGAGCACGTGGTGCGGCTGCGAGTACAATTCCCCGACCCGTGGTTGCGCCGGGTGATAGTGATCGACACGCCCGGGATCGACACCGTCTCCCAGGCGAACGAGAAGGCCACCAGGCGGCTGCTGTTCGGCGACGCCGCGGCCGAGCACGCGCAGGCCCTGCTCTACGTGTTGCGCTACGTGCAGAGCGTCGACGCCGACGTCCTGGCGGAGTTCCGCACCCTGTCGACGGCCTGCGGGATGAGCGCCGTGAACACCGCGGCGGTGCTGACCCAGGTGGACCGGCGCGGCGACGAGGTCGACCCGTGGCCCACCGCCTGTCGGCTCGCCCGCAAGGCCACCGCGGATCTCGGCGCGCTCGTGCTCGACGTGGTTCCGGTGGTGGGGCTGCTCGCCGAGACCGCTCGCGGCAGGCTGCTCGGCCCCGCCGAGGTGGCGGCGCTGCGGGAGCTCGCGGTGCGGGATCCCGCCGATCTGGAGGATCTCCTGGTGGACCTCGAGGAGTTCACCGAGAAGGCGATCGGCCCCCCGATCCCCTTGCAGCTGCGCCGGACCCTCGTGGCGTGCCTGCACCGCTACGGCATCCGGGAGGCGGTCGCGCACCTGCGCCGGCACCCGCAGGCCTCGGCCGACCAGTTGCACCGCTGGCTCGCCGGGCGCTCGGGTTTCGGGTCGGACGACGCCGTGAGCAGCCCGACCCGGACCTGGCAGGTGACCCCCGACGACCCGGAGCTGGTGCGCACCCTCGCCGAGGTCCTCGACCGCTTCGCTCGCCACGCGGGCCGGCTCAAGGCCTTCACTGCGGTCCAGCGGCTGGCCCGGCTGACCGGGGGGCCACGAGACCGCGCGCTGCTGGACGAGATCCGCGCGACGGTCGACGAGAACCGGCCGGTCGTCGCGGGTCTGCGGTCACTGCGGATCCTCGCCGCGTGTGCCGCCGTCGCGCGTGGGCAGCTGCGCCTGGACGAGACGATGACCGCCGAGCTGATGGCGTTGGCCCGCCGGGACGACCCGGCCACCCAGCTCGGGCTCCCACCCACCGCGGCGGCGCCGCAGATCGTCGCGGCCGCAGGAGAGGCGTCGCGCCGCTGGCGCCGGGTCGCACAGCTCGCCGGACCGAGCGTCGGAGGGCAACGCGCGCGGGACGTGCTGGCCGTGGTGGAGGACATCGCCGCCGCGGCTCGGGCTCCCGACAGGACGCCCTCGCCGATCCCACCCCGGATCCCACCGCCGATCCCGGCAGCGATCCACCGGCCGATCCCCGACGCCGATGCCGAAGACCCCGGTACGGCGCTGGACCGCCCCGCGCTGGAGCGGTTGCTCGGCTCACCCGTGCTGGCAGCGAAGGAGCGGGCGGCGGTCGCGGCACTGCTCGACGCGACGGAGCTGAGCGCGGTGGTCGGCGCACCCCCGGGATCGTCACGAGCCGATCTCGCGACGGCGGCGGCCGAGCTGGCCGGGCGGTTCCGGGCCCTGCTGCACCGGTCGTTGCCCCCGCAGGAGCGGCGCACCGTGCAGGCGATCTGCGACACCATGGAGTCGATATCCGGGAGGATGAGTTGAGCGCGGCAGGTCCCGTCGTCGGGCGCGTGCTGAGGTTGGCGAACGAGGTGCACGGCCTGGCCCGCACCGCCGGCCGCGACGACATCCGGAAGCCACTGGCCGACCAGGCGACACGGTGGAGCGACACCGTCGCGACCGTGGTGTTGGCCGGGGCGCAGAAACGCGGCAAGAGCCGGCTGCTCAACGCGCTGGTGGGCCGGCCGGACCTGCTTCCGGTCGACGCCGACATCGCCACGAACGCCCAGATCACGGTGCGCCATGGCGACACGCTCCGGGTCACGGTGCACCGGTCCGGCATCTCCCCCGAAGGGTCCGCGCGATCCGTCGAGACCGAGATCGACCCGGGCGAGCTGGCGGCCTACGCCTCGGTCGTCGTCGGCGACCCGGCGGTGCTGCGGGAGGTCACCGGAGTGGATGTGACGCTCGACGAGCCGCTGCTCGACGGGTTGTGCCTGGTCGACACCCCCGGGGTGGACAGCCTCACCCTCGGCCATCGGCACGCCACCATGGCAGCGCTACGCCGAGCCGACGCGCTGCTGTTCACCGTGAGCTCGCAGGACCAGCCGATCCTGCGGCACGAGATGGAGTTCCTCGCCGAGGCCGCGGTCCGCGTTCACGCCGTTGCCTTCGTGTTCACCAAGGTCGAGGACTCGACATCCCGGCGGGAGCTGCTCGCCGAGAACCGTGTCCGCCTCGCCCGGTTCGCGGGCGCGGACGGGCCCGGCCTCGATCCGGCGGTGGCCGAGCGGCTGCTTGACGCGCCGTGGTTGCCGGTCAGCGCGAAGCTGGGTGAGGCCGCGCTGGCGCTCGCGGCGGCAGGGCATCCGGACCGGGCGCGGTCCCGCCTGGAACGCAGCGGCCTGCCCGTGCTCCGCCGTCACGTCCGGGGCTTCGCCGACCAGCGCGAGCTGGTACGCGCCGGCGGCGTGCTCGCCGTGGCCGTCGCCGGCCTGAGAGCGCTCACGGCCGTCGAGGAGGATCAGGTCGCCTCCGGGACCGGCGTCGGCGAGCTGGCGGCGCGATCCGCCGCTGTCGAACGGGAGATCGCCGAGCTGGCCGCGCTCAGGCGGGAGCGCCGCAGGCGCACCATCGACCACCAGCTCCTGGGCCGCGGGATCTCCAACAGGGCGCGGGCCCGGCTGGAGTCCTACCGGCGCACCTACGAGCGGCAGATCGCCGAGCTGAGCACGCCTGCCGCGGTGGCCCGCTACGCCGACGAGCTCGCCGGGAGCCTCGAGCGCACCATGGCCGCAGCGTGGGACGAGACCGTCGTGGACGTCGAGCGGACCGTCCGCGACGCGTTGCCGCGCTACCTCATCGAGATGGGCGCGAACCCCGCCGAGCTGGAGGCGGTGGCCGTCGACGCCCCGGAGCGCCTGCGGTCCGAGCTGAGCGCCGACGCGCCGGCAGCGTCGTTCGACCTGATCGGAGAAGGCCTGCCGGCCGCGATGATGGCCGGTGGGGCCGGCTTCATGGCCTACAACGCACTGGGCTTCGCCGCGCTCGGCATCCCCCTGATCGCCCCGATCGCGCTCGGCGGGGTGCTCGCCGGCACCCTCGTGGCGCACCGGCGCCGGGTGGCCGCGGCAGCGCGGAACCGGTCGGCGATGACGAAGGCGCTCGGCGACGCCTTCGCCGTCGCCGCGAACGAGATGTGCCTGACCGCCGAGCAGGCCGTCGCGAAGTGGCGGGGGAGCGCCGAGGACGCGGTCGACATCGCGTTCGCGGCACGCCAGCGGGAGCTCGACGGCCGGCGCAAGGAGCTCGAGGCGCTGGCCGCGCAGGACGCGGCGAACCGCCGCCGCGCCGCTGCCGCGGCGGCCGAGCGCCTGCAGACGTTGGCCGAGTGCACGGAGCGTGCCCGGGAACTGGGCGTCGAGCTCGCGTCGGCCCTGCGTGCGGCGGCGACGGACGCCGACGCGCCTTCTCCGGGGGAGGCGGCGGGGTGACCGCGCCGGCCTGCGACCGTGACCGGCGCCGGGTCAGCGCGTCAGCCGCACCAGGAGCCCCGGTCGTGCGCACCCGTCCCCGGGCGGCGAGTCCGGGACGTGCAGGGCCAGGACGGAGTCCCGGGCGCGTCCGACCGGCTGCAGCCAGCCGGCTGCCGACGCGGTCACGCGGGCGCCGCCG
>DATLGI010000076.1:0-8924 GCA_035540535.1 Pseudonocardia sp. | reverse complement strand
GCCCGCCGGCACCTTCCGGCAGCGCACCGAGATCAGTCCCGAGCAGCAAAAGATCTTCAACGGGCTCGAGCTGCCCGCACCGGCGCGCGTGCTCACCGCCACTCCCGCCGCGGGCTGACCAGCCCGAACCCCACCGCCTAGTGACACGACCCGTCACTCAGCCAACACCCATTTCCGCAGCTCAACGCCGCCCTACGCCGACCAGTCGACCAACGAGCTGCGGAACGCGGGAATCCCGGCAGCCCACTTTTAGGCCCGTGCAGTGCACACGTTGGCGTCATGCCCCTCGTCGCCGCGGCGCGGTCGATCGACGCGCTCAAGAAGCTCAGGGAGAGCCAAGAAGCTCGGGGGAGCTTGGATGCGTAGCTGTAGTCCGCAGCTTCACCGCTGGACCTACGGCCAAGGCCCCGCCGGATGATCTCCGGCAGGGCCTCTGACCTGCGTGGGCGATACTGGGATCGAACCAGTGACCTCTTCGGTGTGAACGAAGCGCTCTCCCCCTGAGCTAATCGCCCGCTGCGCGCCAGACCCTACAGGATCAGGCGATAGGGCTCTGCAACCAGGTCCAGTGTCCGAGCCCGACGAACCGCGCGGCGAGGTGGAACGCGCCGAGCAGCCAGACGGTCGTGACCACCACCAGG
This sequence comes from Pseudonocardia sp., assembly GCA_035540535.1. Classification (GTDB taxonomy): domain Bacteria; phylum Actinomycetota; class Actinomycetes; order Mycobacteriales; family Pseudonocardiaceae; genus Pseudonocardia. The sequence continues at coordinate 8,283 of DATLGI010000076.1, read as the reverse complement.
CCCGTCGCCGCCAGGATCGTCAGCCGCAGCGCCCAGTGCTGGCGGCGCTGCCACGCGTTCCAGGCGTCGTACCGGCCGCGGGCGTAGCGCAGCACGTGCTGGGCCCACGCGAACTCGGTGGCGAGGATCGCCAGCCCGGCGAACACGATGAGCCAGCCGGGGCCGGGGTACGGGATCGCGATGACACCGACGGCGAGCACGATCCCGCCGATGAGCCCCACGAGTGCGCGGTAGCAGAAATTCGTGGTCCGGTTGCCGGCGAGGTGGCGGCGTGCCCGGCGGCAGCCGTCGAGCACCCGGCGCCCGATGCCGCGCGGGCGGGTGCGCGCCGCCTCGTGCTGTTCGGCGGTGCTCAGGCCGCTACCTGTCCGTGCGCGACCTGATGGGTCGGTGTGGGGGGCGCGCTGCGGCCGGGCTCCAGCGAGATCGCGTAGGCCGAGAACCCGCTCGCCTCGGCGGGCGAGCGCAGCGTGCCGGGGCCGGGCGCCGCCGGGCCTACGTCGAAGGTCCCGATCGGGACCGGGGTTCCGCCGCGGATGCCCCACAGCACGTAGATCTCGCGGTCGACCTCGTTGGCCGGCAGGCCCACCGTCACGAGGCGGCGCTGCTCCTCGCTGACCAGGACGGCACCCACCGGTGTGCCCTCCTCGGTGGCCAGCACGGCGTGCGACGTGCCGGGCTCGTCGAGCTCGCTCATCATCTCCGCGACGCTCTGGGCCTGGGTGATGGCGGCGTCGCGCTCCTGCTCGACCTGCAGCGTGTAGGCGGCGAGACCGCCGATGGCCAGCACACCGACCAGCGCCAGCGAGGCGGCGAGTACCCGGCCACCCCGCTTCGACAGCCGGCCGGAGCGGCGCGGCCTCTCCACCGGGCGGCCGTCGCGACGGTGCCGCGGCGGAGGCGTCGGGCCGGGCTGTGGGGCTGCCGGCGCCGGGGTGGGCGCGCCCTCCGGGCTGACCCGAGGTCGCAGGACACCCTGCTCCTGCCCGTCCTCCTCCGCGGCGGCGACGATCCGGGACCGCAGCGCGGGCGGAGGCTCCATCTGCTCGACCGCGCTGCCCAACCCGCCGAGCACCTGCTCGACGTCGTGGACGGCCGTGCGGCACACCGTGCACTGCGGCAGGTGCAGCAGCATGGCCATCTCCTCGTCGGGCTCCAGGGCGTGCAGAGCCAAGCCCACGGCCTCCGGAGTGCGGGGGCAGAATCGGGTGGCGTTCACCGGGCACCGCCCGCGATGTCCGCGGCGACGTCGCCGAGCAGGGGGCCGAGCAGCGTGCGGAGACGCTGCACGCCCGTGAACATCCGGGACTTGACGGTGCCCAGGGGGACGCCGGTGAGCGCGGCGACCTCGCGCTGCGTGTAGCCGCCGTAGTAGGCGAGGGCGAGGGCTTGGCGCTGCTCCGCGGGCAGGCGGCCGAGCGCGTCACGGACCTGACCGGCCACGACGGCGCCGAGCGCGGCCTGGTCGGCCCCCGGACCGGGTGGCGCGGACCACTCCTCGCCGTCCTCGGCGGCCGGGACGGTGCGCCGGCGGATCGTGCTCTCGCGCCGGACGGCGTCGACCGACTTGTGGTGGACCAACGTGAGCAGCCAGGTGCCGAACGATCCGCGGGCGGCGTCGAAGCGGCCGGGATTGCGCCAGAAGGCGAGGAACGCCTCCTGGACGACGTCCTCGGCGAGCCCCTCGTCGGCGCAGATCCGGCGAGCCAGGGAGTACGCGGGGCGGCCGTAGCGATCGTAGAGGGAGCCGAGCGCCGCGGAGTCGCCGTCGAGGATCCGGCGCACGATCTGCTCGTCGCTCGGGTCCTGCTCGCGACCGGCGGCCGGACGGCCGGACCCGCGGCCCCGCCGGTCGGGCGGGCCGGGGACGTCGGCGACATCGGCCACCAGCGGGATCCTCACATCATCGTCTTCGTAGCGGGGCGGCGTCCGGTTCAGCGTAATGCCCATCGCCTGGGACCCGTCCGTGGAGCGCCTCCGTCGGCCGGCCGCTCGCCCGCGGTTGACCCATCGGCAGCAGCGGGCGCGGTCATCCGGTGCAGCTTGACGCGGGACCCGTCACATCTTCGCCGCGGCGTCGTTTCTCCCGATGACGGACCACGCGGCACCCAGGAAGAGGACGCAGGATGCGCAACGAGCACAGTGTTGGCGGAGAGCACGCGGTCATCTGCTCACCGGCGGAGTTCGAACTCATCGCCCCCGACGCTCCGGTCGTTCCCGTCAAGGTGGAGCTCTCGTACAGCAGCCGTGACCCGTACGCCGTCCAGGCCTCGTTCCGCACCGGCAACGGCACCGCCGTCGACTGGGTGTTCGCCCGCGACCTCCTCGCCGACGGGCTCATCGCCTCCGCCGGCAGCGGCGACGTCCGCGTCCAGCCGTGCCCCGACGACGCCGACCGGGTGGAGCTGGAGCTGACCTCCCCCTCGGGCCACGCGCTGTTCACCACCTGTGCCCGCACGCTGGGCAACTTCCTCGAGCAGACCTACGAGGCCGTGCCACCCACAACCGAGTACTCCTGGCTCGACTTCGACGTGGCCCTGTCGCAGCTGCTCGACAACGACCCCGCCCGCGACTGAGGGGTGGGTGTGGAGCCCCCGCAGCGGCTGCGCTAGGGTTCTGCACGTCGCAGCGGGACCCGCTGCACATGCGGACGTAGCGCAGTTGGTAGCGCATCACCTTGCCAAGGTGAGGGTCGCGGGTTCGAGTCCCGTCGTCCGCTCGGAGGAACCTCGGATCTCCGGCGTTCCGGCCCACACAAAGGCTGGGGTCCCACAAAGACCAGGCGGAGTGGCCGAGTGGCTTAGGCAAGGGCCTGCAAAGCCCTGTACGCGGGTTCGATTCCCGCCTCCGCCTCGGGCGATTAGCTCAGTGGGAGAGCGCTTCCTTGACACGGAAGAGGTCACAAGTTCAATCCTTGTATCGCCCACCACTCACGACAGGCCCCTGACCAGCACGGTCGGGGGCCTTCGTCGTTCCCGGAAGTAGGCCGCTCCTCTGCCGCTGGAGCCGAAAGGCACCAGAAAGGCACCACGCGCTCACCGAGGCACCAACGCGCCATCGTCAGGGTCCTCGGGGTCGTCCTCGTCGTCGAGCCTGGAGCACGCGTGACGGGTCGTCGGTCCGGCGCGTGTAGAGATCAACGTCGTCGACGCGCGCTCGTGCCCGAGCACCCGCTGAACCATGTTCACCGGTACCCCGTCGTCGACGAACCACGCGGCATGCGAGTGGCAAAGATCGTGAAAGCGCAGCCCGCCGGCCTGGTTGCGCACGACCCAGCGTCAGCCGGAAAGCCCCGCCGACCTGGTTGGCGAAGATCAAGCCCGCCTCACCGCGCGGGTAGCTCTCGACGTGCTCCCGGAGCAGCACCACGAGCCACACCCGCAACGGCACGGTCCGCCGGCCCGCCGTCGTCTTGGGGAACGGTTCGAGAGCACGAACCCCGGTGGTGACGATCGGCGACGCAAGGCACCCAGCACGACGCCGGCGACGGCCGCAGCGACGAGAACGAGACTGGTCGCGTGCTCGACCACCGGCGCGACCGACCCGAGCGCCGCCGGCCCGCAGGCAGATCACCGTCATGATCAGCCGGTACTCCGTGCCCGAGTGCGTGCCGTTCGTGACGGCATCTCGATCACGTCGCCCGATCGCGCCCACGGCTGGCAGCGCTCGACCAGTTCGTCGATCTCGGCGTCGGACACGAACGCGGCCCGGAACCGCACCGGCAGGCGCGAGCCGGCGTCGACAACGAACCCGAACCGGCGTGGCCTCGTCGCCGGGGATCTCGTCGGCCAGCGCGCCCCGCTCGCGGGCACCGTCGCCAAGCACCATGTCGACGTGCGATGCGGCGGTGACCCCGAGGCACACCGGGGTGGTGAACAGCTCCCGGACGTCGATCACGTCCTTGGACGGCTCCTGCACGTAGCCCATCACCGACACCAGGCACGCGCGGCCCTGGGTCAGGATCTCGGCGAGCAGCCGCAGTGCCTCCCGGACGGCGCCGCGCTCGCCGTAGGCGGTGAGCATCGGACCAGGCTGACAGCGGCCCTTGCAAGTCCCCGAGACCGCCGGCGGGCGATCCCCACCGCCGCGCAGCGGCACTGAGCTGTCGGGGTGGGGCTCAGCCGGGTCCGGCCGCCGCCCGCGAGGCGTGCGCCGCGGCAGCCGCCCGGTTCGGCAGCCCCAACTTGGTCAGCAGGTGGCTGACGTGGTGGGCCGCGGTCTTGCGGCTGATGTGCAGCCGCTCGGCGATCTCGGGGTTGGACAGCCCGAGCGCGACGAGGCGCAGCACCTGCCGCTCGCGCTCGCTCAGCACGCCGACGTCGCGCGGGCCGGTGCGGCCGGTGACGCCGAGGGAGCGCAGCAACGCCGCCGCGGCGTCCGCCTCAGGGACGGCGCCGGCAGCATCGAAACAGGCCAGCGCCGCGCGGGCCTCCACGATCGCGGCCTCCGGTCGGGTCCCGGCCAGCGCCCGGGCCAGCTCCACCCTGGCCCGGGCCGCGTCGAACGGCGCGTCCCCGGTGCTCAGCACGGCGACCGCCCGTTCCAGGTCGGGCACAGCCGCATCGGTCGCACCGCGGGCCGCCGCGACCCGCCCGGCGGCGAGCGCGGCAGCCGCCTCGACGTCGGCGACGGGATGCGCGATGGCCAGGTCCGCCAGATCGGCCGCCGCGGCCGCGGCCCGCTCGACGTCGCCCGTGCCCAGACACGCCACGACGAGCGCGCTGTGCAGCGCGACGGCACGCGGGCCGTGGACGCCGCGCAGCCCCCGCTCCAGCACGGCGACCGCCGCCGCGGGCTCACCGCGGGCCAGGTGCACGCCTGCGGCCGCCTCCCCGGCCACCGCGTTGCCGCCGCACTGCCCGACCAGCGACTCGGCCTCCTCGACGTCCCCACGCCGCAACCGCACGTCCGCGAGCCGCGCCAGCACCTGCGCGCGCCACGCCGGGCCCGCGCCGTCCGCGGCGTCGAGGGCGGCCCGCAGCTCGGCCTCGGCCCGCTCCAGCTCGCCGCCGCGGGCGAGGACCATCCCGAACAGCACCCGGCAGCGCACGTACAGGTACGGCGAGCCGAAGCGCGCGGTGAAGTCCTCGGCGACCCGGCACCACTGGGTCGCGCGCCGCAGGTCGCCCGCGGTCTCGCAGGCGTCGAGCATGTCGCAGCAGACATAGACCGTCGTCACGAGCTGCGCGCACTCCCGCGCGAGCGCGCCCGCCATGGCCTCGTCGACGCACCGCAGGCCCTCCTCGATCCGGCCGTGCACGACCAGCGCGTGCCCCAGTGCGCTCAGGGCGCACAGCTCCAGGTCCACGTCGCCGTCGCGCCGGCCCGCGTCGAGCGCGCGGCGGGCCAGGTCGAGAGCCTGCGGGTCGTCGGGCGCGTGGTAGGCCGACATCATCTGGACCCAGGCCTGCAGCGGCCCGGACGCGTCGACGAGCCGTCGCGCCCGCCGCACCCACCCACCGGCGACCGCATCGTCGCCGTAGTTGGACTTGTAGGTGGCGCACAGATCCAGCGCCGCCAGCACGGCGCCGGCCTCGTCGCGCGCCCGCCGGAACGCGGCGTACGCGGCCGTGACCAGCTCGACGTGCCGGCGCTGCTCCCCCAGCCACCACAGCGCCGTGCCGAGGCCGTGCAGCACCTCCGCGGTGACCTCGCGCGCCATCGCAGCCTCGAAGGCGTCGGCGGCGGCACGCCAGCGACCCTCGGCCAGCGCAGCCTGCCCGGACGCGACGGGATCCGGCACCCGACCATCGTCCCACGGCATGGGTCGGTTGCCCGATGCTCGACGCGGGAATCGCGGCCACCCTCACCGGCATGGACACCACCGCAGAGACCTTCCAGATCAGCGCCGAGGCCGCCGAGACCTACGAGGCCGCGTTCGTCCCCGCCTTCTTCGACCAGTGGGTGCCGCCGCTGCTCGACGCCGCCGGGGTCCGGCCCGGCCGGCGCGTCCTGGACGTGGCGTGCGGGACGGGCGTGGTCGCCCGCGGCGCCGCCGACCGGGTGGGCGAGCAGGCCGTCACCGGCCTGGACGTCAACGAGGCCATGCTCGCCATCGCCCGCCGGGTGCGCCCGGGTATCACCTGGCGCCGCGGCGACGCCGCCGACCTGCCGTTCCCGGACGGTACCTTCGACGTGGTGCTGTGCCAGATGGCGCTGATGTTCTTCCCGGACCCCGCGCGCGCCGTCACCGAGATGGCACGGGTCACCGCGGCAGGCGGCACCGTCGCGATCGACGTCCCCGCCGCGCTGGCCGACCAGGAGGCGTTCGCCGCATTCGTCGAGATGGTCGCTGGCCACGCGAGCGCCGAAACCGCGAACCTGCTCACCGCATACTTCGCGTGCGGCGACCTCGACCGGCTCACCGGCCTGCTCACCGCCGCAGGCCTGGTCGACGTCACCGCCCGCACCGAGCCCGGCCGCTACCGAGCGCCCTCGATCGACATCGCCGTGACCACCGAGGTGGAGAGCACCCCGCTGCTGGAGCGGATCGACGAGCCGACCTACGCCCGGATCCGCGCAGACGCGCACACGGTGTGGCGCCCCTGGACCACGTCTGGCGGCGCGCTCGACGCCCCGTTCGCGACGCACGTCGTCACCGCCCACAGGCCCCCGCAATGACCGCCGCCGCCCGGACCGCGACCGGGCTCACCGACGCCGCCCGGGACCTCATCGGCCGCCAGTCCTTCCTCATGCTCGCCACCCGCAACGCCGACGCCACGATCCACGCCGTCCCGCTGATCTACCTGTTCGACGGTGAGCGGTTCCTCATGGCCACCCCGCCCGCGAGCCGTAAGGCCCGCAACATCGCCGTCCGCCCGGACGTGACCGTCACCGTCGAGGACCGCACCGACCTCGGCTGGGTGTCCGCGCAGGGCCGGGCGGAGCTCATCGACGGACCGCCGTCGCGTGCGCTGAACGAGCGGGTGTACCGGACGTGGATGACCGAGGAGGGCGTCGCCGTGGTCGGGGGGATGATGGCGGACGTGACGATCGCCGTGACACCGCGCCGCTGGTCGTCGTGGGACATCGAGACAGGCTTCTACACCTACCTGCGCGGTGCCGGGATCCCGCTGGACCGTCCCGAGCGGTGGTTCCGCTGATGGGTGAAGGCGCAGGCGAGCCACGACCGCCGGTGGAGCTGATCGACATCGGCGGACGGCGGGCTCGGCGTCGAGCGGCCGCACCTGGGCGGCCTGTCGTTCGGCGCTGGCCTGGCGATCGCGGTGTACCAGCGCCACAAGCACCTGGTCCGGTCGCTCGTCCTCGCGGGGGGCTACGCCGGCTGGAAGGGGTCCCTGCCACCTGATGAGGTCGCGGCCCGACTGCAGCGGGTGCGGGCCGAGTCCGTCCACCCGCCCGCGGAGTGGCTGGACGCTCACCTGCCCGGCTTCTTCTCCGGCCCGGTGCCACCGGAGGCCACCGAGCTCGTCCGGACGATGATGCTACGAGTCCGCCCGTCGGGGCTGCTGCTGCCGATGTCGACCGCGTCGAGGGCGAGGCCGCGGACGTCGCCGCCGTGGTGGACGCCGTCGCGGGGGCCACGGGCGGGCCGGTCGACGTGCTCGGACACTCCTACGGCGTGACCTGCGCGCTGGAGGCGACACTGCTCACCGCGGGGATGCGCCGGCTGGTGCTCCATGAGTCCGGAGTCGGCGTCCCGACCCCGGCCGGTATCACCGACCAGCTGGCCGGGCTGCTCGACCGGGGCCCGCGCGAGGAGGTCGTGACCAACCCTGCTGCGCGAGCTCGCCGGAATGCCGGAGGACCAGCTTCAGCTCGCGATGTCGCTGCCCTCGTGGGCCGGTCGGGTCGCTGCCGCCCACACCGTGGTCCGCGAGCTGCGCGCGCACGACGCCTACCGGCTCGATCTCGCACGGTTCGCCGCGCTGCGCGTGCCGACGCTGCTGCTGGCTGGATCGGAAGCCTCACCTTCCTGCGCAGGTCATGAACGATTGCGCCGGAGGACGGCCGCGCCGGAGGACATCTGAACCAGGCCCCGACGCGACCGTCGGGCCCCTGCTTGCGGGAGCAACGGCGAACCTGTGCTCGCTCCCACTGGGATTCCGCCTCATGCAACATCCGGGCGGGCTGCGACCCGCACGGTCAGGTCCGCGTCCAACGCCCGCGCGATCCGCCCCAGCACCGGGAGCGTAGGAACCGTACCCCCCGCCTCGAACCGCGCCACCGCCGACTGCGTCATCCCCGCAGCCGACGCCAACTCGGCCTGGCTCCACCTGCGAGCCAGTCGAAGCTCCCGCACCGCAGCCCCCAGCTCGAACG
>DATLGI010000075.1:0-7578 GCA_035540535.1 Pseudonocardia sp. | reverse complement strand
CGCCGGGCTGGGGTGTGGCGGTGGCCGGCGGCGCCGCCTCGGCGCCGACGACGACGGAACCCTTCACCGGCCCGGTGACCGGCGCGAAACCGGAGCGGTCCGGTAGCAGCGCGGCCAGGTTGCAGTTGACGCGGCGGCTGCCCGCCGTCCAGGAGGCCTCGGTGAGGTTGTTCCAGTAGACGGTGAGCTTCTTCTCCTCGATCACCTCCGCGCCGCCGGCGTACTCGCCGGCGATGCGGGTGCACTCGGGCTGGAGGAACTCGTCCTGGTCGGCGACGGCGGGGAACTCCTCGGGGAACTCCTCGGACAGGTCGACGATGCCGACGGTCTCCACCGCGTGCGGCCCCGCGCAGTCCACCGGGTCGCCGATCGTGCGCCCGTCGATGCCCAGGCAGGTGCCCGGCTCGTGCACGGCCGACTGGTCCTGCTCGGCCACCCGCCCGGTGGTCGGGTACAGCGCCCCGGACCGCGACGCGCTCTGCAGCCCGCACCGCAGCTCACGGTCACCCTGCTCCCACTTCGCCGGCGACGGCTTGAGCGCGCCGATCCGGTAGCGGCCGTCGGGGTCGAACTTCCCGTCCAGGTAGCCGGTGACGACGGGCGTGCACCGCTCTTCGACGAGCCGGCGCCAGCCGGCGTCGTCGGGCAACGCCGTCTGGTCCACCAGCCGCACGGACCCGGCCTGCTCGAACAGGTGCGGCTGGGCGCAGTCGACGACGGCGGTGTCGGCGGCGTCCGGGCGCGTCCACATCAGGCAGGTACCCGGATCGGCCGGCGGCGGCGGCAGCTCGACCACCTCCGGCGCTGCCGGCTCGGACGGCAGCGCGGTGATCGAGCTGAGCACCGGCACCTGGGCGCCGGCGAACGCGTCGAGGGTGGCGACGCCGAACATCGTCAGTGCCCCGACGAGCACGCCGGTGGCGATCCGGCGGACGGGCGCGCCCGGCGCGGCGACGGCGGTGGGTGGGGGGTGTTCGGCGAGGCCGGCAGGAGGGGGAGCGTCGGCCACACCGACAGGGCCACCGTGGGGAGTCAGTCGGTCCATGTCGGCCGTCATCATGCCGTGACCTGTCGGCGGCACCCCCGCGGGTGCGGCTGCGGCGCGGTCATCGGTCGATATGGTGCTGCGAGCGTCGCGGTCCGGGCAGCGGACCGCGCGGGGGAGGGTCCGTGGACGAGAACGACCGGCGGGAGCCCGGCGGGCCGCCGCCGGAGCCCGGCCGCATGCGGTTCCAGGACGAGGACACCACTGCCCGCGAGCCCACGCTGGCCGAGCGGCGGGCCCGGGAGCGGGCGCGGCGCGCCGAGGAGGCCGAGCGTCTGGCCGGCGAGCGGGACGCGCGACGGCGCAGGCGGGTGCTCGTCGGCGCCGGGGTGACGGTCGGGGTGGTCGCGTTGATCGCGGTCGGCTACGCGGCGGCGCAGCCCGAGGACGAGGTCGTGGCGCGCTGCGTCGACGAGGAGACCGGCGTGGTCGTCGACGACGCGAACTGCGCGACCCCGGCCTCCGGCGGCTACTACGGCGGCGGCGTCCACCCGATCTTCATCGGTACCGGTGGCCGCCAGTACCACTACACCTACGGTGGGTCGGGCGAGGCCGGGCAGCGCGCCACCGGCGGCACCACCGTGCGCCCGCCCGAGGGCAGCCGCGTCACCACCCCGTCCGGACGGACGATCTCCCGCGGGGGCTTCGGCGTCTCGGGCGGCACCGGCAGCGGCGGCTCCTAGCCGATGCAGCGCCACCAGGGCGAGCCGCGGCCGGGCTCGTCGCCGAGCAGGGGATGGTCTACGGCACGCCGGGGCGCGGGCGCGACGGCGGGCCTCGGCCGTACTGGGACGAGTCGGTGCACTACACGTTCTCGATGGACCAGGTGCTGGCGCTGGAGGCCGACGTCGAGCTGCTGCACGCGATGTGCCTGGAGGCCGTCGAGCACGTCGTCGCCGTCGAGCGGTACCGCGACTTCGCGCTGCCCGAGCACGCCTGGGAGGCCGTGGCCGCGTCGTGGCGGCGTCACGATCCGCACGTCTACGGCCGGTTCGACCTGCGCTACGACGGGCGCGGGCCGGCGAGGCTGCTGGAGTACAACGCGGACACCCCGACGACGCTGCTGGAGGCGTCGATCCTGCAGTGGTACTGGCGGGGGGACCTCCACCCCGGGGACGACCAGTGGAACTCGCTGCACGAGCGGCTCGTCGAGCGCTGGGGGAGGTCCGCGACCGACTGCCGTCGAGCGAGGTGCACTTCACCTGTTCGCGCGCCGACGCCGGCGGCGAGGACCACGTCACCGTCTCCTACCTGCAGGAGACGGCGGCCGAGGCGGGGCTGGACACCGTCGGCCTCGCCATCGAGGACATCGGTTGGGACGCCGAGCTGAACCGGTTCGTCGATCTCGAGGAGGCACCGATGGCCGCGGTGTTCAAGCTCTACCCCTGGGAGTGGCTGCTCACCGACGACTTCGGCCGCCACGCGCTGAGCAGCCTGCCCGAGACGCTGTGGACCGAGCCGCTGTGGAAGACCCTGCTGTCGAACAAGGCGCTGCTGGCCGTGCTGTGGGAGCTGTACCCCGACCACCCCAACCTGCTGCCCGCCTACCTCGACGAGCCCGGGATGCTCACCGAGTACGTCCGCAAGCCCCGGCTGGGCCGGGAGGGCGCGAACATCTCGATCGCACCGCATCCCCGAGAAGTGAGCCGCTCCCCAGGAGGTTCCCCATGATCACGCCGGGCTTCTTCGAGATCATCGGTCGCGGGATCGGCGCGATCCTGCTGTACGCGGTGGTCGGCGCACTGCTGATGCTGCTCGGCTTCTACGCGATCGACTGGACGACGCCGGGCAAGCTCTCCGCGATGGTGCGCGAGGGCCTGCCGAACGCGGTGATCGTCGCGGCCGCGGGCATGGTGAGCATGGCGTTCATCGTGGTCGTCGTGATCTACGCGTCCAGCGGGCTGCTGCTGGAGGGCCTGCTCGCGTCGCTGATCTTCGGCGTGGTCGGCATCGTCGCCCAGGTCGGCGGGGTGCGGCTGCTGGAGTGGGTGACCGGCATCGCGATCGGCGAGGTGCTGCGCGCGGAACGGGTGGTGCCTCAGGCCTGGGTCGTCGCGGCGGCCCACCTGGCGCTGGGGCTGGTCGTCGCGGTCGCGATCCTGTAGGACAGTGGCCTACGCATGATCAGAACGGCCCGGTCAGCTCGCCGAGCCGGTCGGTGAGCCGCATGTTCTCCCGGTAGTCCACCGGGCAGACCACGACGGAGACGCCGTCGTCGGCCAGCGCCTCGCGCAGCGCGGGCAGCAGCTCGCCGGCGGCGCCGACCCGGTATCCCCGGGCCCCGAAGCTCTCGGCGTGGCGGACGAGGTCGGGGTTGCCGAACCGGACGTGCGCGCTGCGGCCCAGCTCCAGCTCCATCTTCCACTCGATCAACCCGTACGCCCCGTCCTCCCAGATCAGGACGGTGAGCGGGACCCGCTCGCGGATCGCGGTCTCGATCTCCTGGCTGTGCATGAGGTACGCCCCGTCCCCGACCGCGGCCAGCACGCGGGGCCCGGGACGCTCCAGGGCGGCGGCGATCGCGCCCGGGAGCGCGAAGCCCATCGTCGACAGGCCGTTGGACAGCAGGCAGGTGTTCGGCGCGTAGGTGGGGTAGAGCCGGGCCATCCACATCTTCACCGCGCCGGTGTCGGCGAGCACGATGTCATCGCGGCCCAGCGCGGCGCGGGTGTCGGCGACCACCCGCTGCGGGCTGAGCGGGTGGCGGTCGTCGGCCGCGCCGCGGGTGAGCTCGTCGTCGAGCAGCCGGCGGATCCCGGCGCTCGGGCCGTCGTCGAACCGGCGCGGGACCGCCGCGGCCAGCGCGTCGACCGACCGGGCGATGTCGCCCTCGATGCCGACGGTCACCGCGTAGTGCGCGTCGACCTCGGCCGGGAACGCGTGGACGTGCACGATCCGCACGTCCCCGTCCGGGTTGATCTTGATGGGGTCGAACTCCTGCAGCTCGTAGCCGACGGCGACGATCGTGTCGGCGTCGTCGAAGCCGAAGTTGGCGTAGTCGTGACGCATGAAGCCGACGGCGCCCAGCGCGAGCGGGTGGTCGTCGGGGAACACGCCCTTGCCGTGGAACGTCGTCGCCACCGGCACGTTCCAGGCCTCCGCCAGCGCCACCAGGGACCTGCCGGCGTGGTGGCGCGCGGCGCCGTGCCCGGCCAGCAGGATCGGCCGCCGCGCCTGGGCGAGCACCTGCGCCGCCCGGGCGACCTGGCCAGGTGCCGGGTCCTCGTAGCGGACGCGGTTCACCGGCAGCGGTGCCGCCCCGGCGGGAGCGGCAGCGCCCTCGACGTCCTGTGGCACGGCCAGGTAGGTCGCGCCGGGCCGCTCGGTCTCGGCGACCTTGAAGGCGCGCCGGACCATCTCCGGCACCGCCGCGGGCCCGGGCACCAGGTCGGCCCACTTCGTGATCGGCCGGAACATCCCGACCAGGTCGACGGCCTGGTGCGACTCCTTGTAGATCCGGCTCAGCCCGACCTGCGCGGACAGGGCCACCAGCGGGGTGGAGTTGGTCTGGGCGTCCGCGACGCCGAGCTGGAGGTTGATCGCGCCGGGCCCCAGGGTCGCCGAGCAGACCCCGGCCCGGCCGGTGAGCCGGCCGGCGATCTCCGCCATGAACGCGGCCCCCTGCTCGGAGCGGGTGAGGACGTAGCGGATCGACGAGCGGGCCAGGGCGTCGACCAGGTGGATGTTCTCCTCGCCGGGGACGCCGAAGACGTGGCGGACCCCCTCGGCCTCCAGGCAGCGGACGAGGAGCTCGGCAGCCGTGGGTTCGGCGGGCATGCGGCAAGGTTAGCGACGACCGGCGGCCGGCGACGTTCACCCGCGGCAGCGCTTCGGTCCGACCGTCCCGCTCCTCGGGGTGCGTCTCAGGGGTCACCGGCGCCCCGACCACCGGCATCCGGCGGGCTGACGAGGTCGGGCGTCGCCGGCACGCGCCGTGGCGGGCCGGAGCCCACCGCGGCGAGCGCGGCGGCGCCGGACGGCGCGACGGCGACGGTGCCGCCGGCGGCCTCGTGCCGCCGGGCCCACTCGGTGAGCGCGTCGCGGGCGGCGAGGTCGAGGAAGTCGACCTCGAGATCGATCGTCACCCGGCTCCCGGGCGGGACCTCGGTGAGGGCGCGGACCAGTGCGGGGAGGGCGAGGAAGCTCAGCGAGCCGACGACGGCGACCCGCCACCGGGGCGCGTCGGGGCAGCCCACCTGCTCGGCCCGGATGCGGGCGGTCACCACCCGCCGCAGCACGAGCAGCAGCGCGAGCCCGAGCCCGAGCAGCACGCCCGCCAGCAGGTTCACGAAGACCACACCGAGCACCGTGGCCAGGTAGACCGCGGTCTCGCCGGTGCAGCGGGCGGCGCGGATCCCGGCCGGCTTCACCAGGCGGACCCCGACGACGACGAGCAGCCCGGCCAGCACGGCGAGCGGAACCTGCCGGACCGAGCCGGCAAGCAGCACGGCGAACAGCAGCACCCAGACCCCGTGCAGCACCGCCGAGACACGGGTGCGGGCGCCGGCGTCGACGTTGGCGGTGCCGCGGGCGATCTCGCCGGTGACCGGCAGCCCGCCGAGGAGGCCCGAGACCATGTTCGCCGCACCCTGCCCGACCAGCTCGCGATCGAGGTCCGTGCGGGGGCCGCCGTGCGTGCGGTCGATCGCCAGGGCGGCGAGCAGGCTCGCGACGCTCGCGGCGAGCGCCACCGTCAGCACCCCACCGGCCACGGCCGCCCACTGCCCGGTGGGCAGCACCGGCGGCGCGACCGCGTCGAGCAGGTCGCCCGGCAGCGCGACCCGGCGGACGTCGAGCGCGAGGACGGCGGCGAGGACCGTCGCGATCAGGACGGCCGCGAGCGGCGCCGGCACCAGGCGCACCCGCGCGGGCAGCCGCGGCCACAGAACCAGCAGCGCGACGACGAGGCCGCCGACGGCGACGGCGGCCGGGTCCGCCGCGGCGACCGCGGCCGGCAGCGCCGTGACCGCGGTGAACGCCGAGGCCTGCTGCTCGCCCCCGAGCAGGACGTGGACCTGCTGCAGGACGATCGTCACGCCGATGCCGGCGAGCATCGCGTGCACGACGACCGGGGAGATCGCCAGCGCGGAACGAGCCACCCGAGCGAGCCCCAGCAACACCTGCAGGAGCCCGGCGGCGACCGTGATCGCGCAGGTGACGGCCCAGCCGAAGCGCGCGACGAGGTCGGCCACGATCACGGCCAGGCCGGCGGCGGGCCCGCTCACCTGCAGCACGGAGCCGCCCAGGGCCCCGGCGACCACTCCGCCGACCGCGGCGGCGATCACCCCGGCCATGACCGGCGCGCCGGACGCCACGGCGATCCCGAGCGACAGCGGGACGGCGACGAGGAACACCACCAGCGACGCGGGCAGATCGTGTCGGGCGATGGCCCGCAGGCGCGCCGGCAGCGCCGGCCTGCCCGGTCCGTCGAGGTCGTCGGCGGCGGTGTGCACGGGTGGTCCTCCGGGTGTCGGTCCCTGTGGTGATCACGAGCAGAGTCGGCCGCGAAGGTGATCAAGCGCTGAGAGCGACCTGAGGACGCTCTCAGCCGGGCCCGGTTCACCCGAGGGGGCGGTCCGGCCACGGCCGGTCCGTAGGCTGGGTCCGTGCAGGCTCCCCGGCTGGTCGCCACCGACGTCGACGGCACGTTGCTCGGCCCCGACGATCGGGTGGGCGCCCGCGCGGCCGCCGTGATCGGCAGGCTGGTCGCGGGCGGCACCGGGTTCGTCCTGGTCACCGGGCGCCCGCCGCGGTGGATCCCACCGGTGGTGGCGCAGCTGGGGCTGCCCTGCCTGGCGGTGTGCGCGAACGGCGCGGTGCTCTACGACGCCGCCGCCGACGAGGTGGTGTGGGCCCGCACGCTCGCGCCCGAGGCGCTGGCGCGGCTCGCCGAGGCCGCCGTCGCGGCGCTGCCGGGATGCGGCCTGGCGGTCGAGCGGATCGGCGCCGGCGCGTTCGACGACGCCGCCGCGCACTTCGTCGCCGAGCCGGACTACCGGCACGCCTGGCCGGACCCGGACAACGGCCTCGCTCCGCGCGCGCGGCTGCTGGAGCAGCCGGCGGTGAAGCTGCTGGTCCGCTGCCCCGGGATGAGCAGCGATGCGATGGTCGCCGCGCTCGCCCCGCTGGTCGGGGACGCGGCGGACCTCACGTTCTCCCACCCCGGCGGCCTCGTGGAGGCCTCCGCGCCGGGCATCACGAAGGCGAGCGGGCTGGCCGACGTCGCCCGCGCGGCCGGGGTTGCGCGCGCGGACGTCGTCGCGTTCGGCGACATGCCCAACGACCTGGAGATGCTGCGCTGGGCCGGGCACGGGGTGGCGATGGGCAACGCGCACCCGGTGCTGCTGGAGGTCGCCGACGAGGTCACGGCGACGAACGCCGAGGACGGGCTCGCGCTGGTGCTGGAGCGCTGGTTCTGACCGCACCCGCCCCCTGCACGGCGGGCCGGGTAGCGTCGGCCCGCGTAGCATGACCGGCCGTCAGCGCGTCCCCGCCCGGGCCGTGCCCGCCCCAGCCGCCCGGAGGCCCCGCAC
>DATLGI010000074.1:0-7136 GCA_035540535.1 Pseudonocardia sp. | reverse complement strand
GGCACGGCCGGCGATCCGGCCGCCGCGACCCGCCGACGGGCCGTTCTGCCCCGGATGCGGGCGCCACCTGGCGGGGCTGCGCTGGGTCGCGCACCCGCCGCCCGGCGCGGTGTCCCCGCCCCGCGCGCCGTCGCCGCGTCCCTACGCCGGCCCGCCGCGGTACCGCGTCGTCCCGCGCTGGGGATTCCGGCCGGGGCCGTGGACCGACCCCGCCCGCGCGCCGGCGCCCGACGACGTCGAGCGCGCCCGCGCGCTCGCCGCGACGGCGGTGCCGCTGCTGTGGGCCGCCGCCGTCGTCGCCGTCGTCGCGGCCGGGGCCGAGGCCTGGCGCTACGGGCTGCTGCTCGCCAGCCGCAGCGGTGCGCTCCCGGCCCGGGTGGTGGCGGCGTCGGACGCCCTCGTCCTCGCCGCCGGCACGGTGGCCCTGCTGCTCGGGGCGCTGGCCGGGGGCATGCTCATCGCCTGGAGCGTCCGCGCGGCCGCGGGCGCCGCCGAGCGGGCCCACGTCCGGCCGGCACGCTCGGCCCGCGCGATCGTGCTCGGCTGGCTGGTGCCGGGGCCGAACCTCGCGGTGCCCGGCGCGGTGCTCGCCGAGATCGAGCACGCCGCGCTGTTCCGGCCGGAGGGGATGCGCCCGCAACCGTCCCGCCCGGTGCTCGTGTGGTGGGCCCTGTGGGCGTCGGGTGTGGTGCTCTCGGCCGTGGTGCTGCTGTGGTCGCTGCGCGAGGGCGTGCAGGCCGAGGCGGACGGCGTGGTGCTGCACGCGGTGCTGGACCTGCTCGCCGCCGCGACGGCGGGCACCGCCGCCGTGCTCGTCACCCGCCTGACCCGCCTGCTCGGCGGCGCGCGGGCGCCGCAGCGCGCCGTGTTCGTGCGGGTCGGCGGCCCGGCCTCACCCGCTGCCGGTGACGCGAAGCTCGCGCAGGCCGCGCATGACGAGGTCGGGTCGGCGCACGGGCTCGGCGGCGAGCGCGAGCCCCGGCAGACGGTGCCGTAGCGCGTCGAGGGTGGCGGCGAGCTCGAGGCGGGCCAGTGGTGCCCCGAGGCAGTGGTGCACGCCGGCGCCGAAACCCAGGTGCGGGTTCGGCGAGCGGCCGACGTCGAGGACGTCCGGGCGGTCGAACACCGTCGGGTCGTGCGCGGCGGCCCCGAGCAGCGCGGCGACCCGGGTCCCTGCGGGCACCGGGTGGCCGGCGACGGCGGTGTCGACCAGGGCGGTGCGCTCGAACAGCTGCAGCGGTGGGTCGAACCGCAGGAGCTCCTCGACGGCGGTCGCGTCGAGGGAGGGGTCGTCGCGCAGCCGGGTCCACTCGTCGGGGTGGCGGGCGAGCGCGAGCACGCCGTTCGCGATCGCGTTGACCGTCGCCTCGTGCCCGGCCATGAGCAGCAGCGCCGCCGTGCCGACCAGCTCGTCGGCGTCCACGGCGGCGCCGGCGAGGTCGGAGAGCAGGTCCGGGCCGGGCCGGCGAGCCCGGTGCGCCGCGAGGTCGCGCAGCGCGGCCACGAACTCGGCTGCCGCGCGCTCCGCGCCCGCCCGCCGCGCGGGGCCGGGGTCCGGCTCGTACATCGCCACGATCGCGGTGGACCAGCCGCGCAGCGCGGAGCGCTCCGGCTCGCCGACGCCGAGCAGGTTCGCGATCACCGCCACCGGCAGCGGCGCCGCGACCCGCGCCACCAGCTCGGCGTCGCCCGCCGACCGGACCTGCGCCGCCAGCTCGGCGACGAGGCCGTCGGCCAGCGCGCGCACCCCGGGTGCCAGCCGGGCCGTGTGGCCGCGCCGGAACGCCGCCGCGACCAGCCCGCGCAGCCGGGCGTGCGCCGCGCCCTCCCGCTCCAACAGCGAGTTGCGGTGCAGCAGGTTGAACGCGGGGAACGCCTCGACCGGCTGCGCGTCGACCCAGATCCGCCCGAGATCGCGCCCGCGCAGCACGGCCGAGCAGGCCGAGTGCGTCACCGCGACCGGCATCCCGAGCCCCGGGTGCGGGTGGACCGCGCCCACGACCCGCAGCCGGGCGAAGGTCGGGTAGGGGTCGGCGAGGAACCCCGGATCCCGGGGGTCGAACGGCGACACGGCGAGGACCTCCGCGATGTGACGGACTCGTGACCCCGGGCACCCGCGGTCGTTCACCTCACACGAGGGGCACGACCGGGCCGCACGGCACCGGCCGCATTGTGCCCCGGGAGGAGCAGGTCCGGTGACGGTGCAACTGGCCCAGGCCGCCGACAACGCGGCGGTGGGCGACCCCACGGTGAACATCTCGGTGTTCGGCGCGTTCGTGCTGGTCACGCTCGTGGTCGTGCTGCAGGCGGGGCGGCGCAACCGCACCGCGTCGGACTACTACACCGGCGGGCGGTCCTTCACCGGCGCGCAGAACGGCGTGGCGCTGGCCGGCGACTACCTGTCCGCCGCCGCGTTCCTGGGGATCGCCGGCATCGTCGCCGTATTCGGCTACGACGGCCTGCTGTACGCGATCGGCTCGTTCGTCGGCTGGCTGGTGGCGCTGCTGCTGGTGGCGGAGCTGCTGCGCAACACCGGCCGCTACACGATGGGCGACGTCCTGAGCTTCCGGATGCGCCAGCGGCCCGTGCGCGCCGCCGCCGCGACGTCCACCCTGCTGATCTCGCTGATCTACCTCGTCGCGCAGATCGCGGGTGCGGGCGGCCTGGTCGCGCTGCTGCTGGGCATCCCCAACACCGACCGGCTCGCCCAGTCCCTCGTGATCGCCGTGGTCGGCGCGATCATGGTGATCTACGTACTGGTCGGCGGGATGCGCGGCACGACCTGGGTGCAGATCATCAAGGCGAACATGCTGATCGTCACCGGTCTGGTGCTCGCCGCGTGGATGCTCGGTCGCTACGGGTTCAACGTCTCCGCGATGCTCGGCGGTGCCGTCGAGGCCAGCCCGGACCGCGGGGAGTCGATCCTCGCCCCCGGCCTGCTCTACGGGGTCGACCTCCGCTCGAAGATCGACTTCATTTCGCTCTCGCTGGCCGCGGTGCTCGGCCCGGCCGCCCTGCCGCACATCCTCATGCGCTTCTACACCGTGCCGAACGCCCGCGAGGCGCGCCGCTCGGTGGTGTGGGCGATCTGGATGATCGGCTCGTTCTTCCTGATGGTGCTGGTCATCGGCTACGGTGCCGCAGCGCTCATCGGCGCCGAGGCGATCCTCGCCGCCCCCGGCCAGTCCAACGCGGCCGCCCCGCTGCTGGCCTTCCGGCTGGGCGGCGAGCTGCTCCTCGGGATCGTCGCCGCCGTCGCGTTCGCGACGATCCTGGCCGTCGTCGCCGGGCTGACGATCACCGCGTCGGCGTCGTTCGCGCACGACGTCTACGCCAACATCGTCAAGAAGGGCCGGGCGACGCCCGTCGAGGAGGTGCGGGTCGCCCGCTCGACCGCGCTCGTCGTCGGCGTGCTGGCGATCGGCGGCGGGATCCTCGCCAACGGGCAGAACGTCGCCGTCCTCGTCGTCTTCGCGTTCGCCGTGGCGGCATCGGCCAACCTGCCCGCGATGATCTTCTCGTTGTTCTGGGCACGGTTCAACACCACGGGCGCGCTGTTCAGCATGTACGGCGGCATGACCTCGGCGCTGGTGCTCGTGATCCTCTCCCCGGCGGTGTCGGGCAACCCCAAGGCGATGCTGCCGTCGCTGGACTTCGCGGTCTTCCCGCTGACGAACCCCGGGATCGTGTCGATCCCGCTGTCGTTCCTGCTCGGGGTGATCGGCACGTTCGTCGGCGGCCGCGACGCCGACGCCGGGCGCCGGTACGCGGAGATGGAGGTTCGGGCGATCACGGGCGCGGGTGCGGCCCGGTCCACCCGGCGCGCCGCCGCTCCGGCGCCGCCGCCCGTGCCGGCCGGAGCCGCGGTGCCCGCGATGCCGGTGCGTTCGCTCCCGACGCGGCCCGCCCACGGGCGCCCGATGCGTCCGGCGCACGGCGCGGGGCGCGCCCCGGCCGGCCCCCCGATCGCACCCGGGCCCGGGCCCGGCCCGCTCGGCTGAGCGCCCCCCGGCTAGCGTCTGGGCCACCATGGCGAAGAAGAATCAGCACCGGCGGGCTGCCGCGGTCACCGGTGACAACCCCCGGCGCCCCTGCCCCTGCGGCTCCGGAAAGCGTTTCAAGGCCTGCCACGGCGCGGGTGACGACGTGATCGTCACCCGGCCGTTCGCCGGGCTCGCGGCGGAGTGCGAGCTCGTGGCGATGCGCGAGTTCCTCCCGTCGGCCACGGCGCCGTTGCCGCTGCGCGACCCGTCGGACCGGCCCGCCACGCTCGCCACGGTGCTGCCCGGGGCGTCCGCCGCGCTGGTGCGCCCCGACGGCGAGATGATGATCGGGATGCAGGTGCAGACCCGGTCCGGGGACCTCTCGGCGGACCTCGCGCGGGCACTGCGCTGGGCGCGGGAGGCCGCGCCCGGCACGGCGCTGCCCGTCGTCGGCCCCGGGACGGGGGACGAGGAACCGGTCCGGCTGCAGGACGTGCTCGATCCCGGCGCCGAGCTCGACCTCACGCTGCACCAGGACTTCGGCTGGTGGGTCGCCGAGGGTGTGGACGCCTCGCCGGACATCGCGGCCACGCTGGAGCGGGCCAACGCCGTCATCATGCCCACCGAGCCCGTCGTCGCCGAGGGTGTCCGCGGTGCATTCTGGGTCGACACCGGGAGCAAGGCCCACCTGCGGTGGGTGCGCCCGGAACCCGAGGAGAAGCTCGTCGCCGCCCTGGCGCGGCTGCACGCCCGCGGCGAGCTGGACCTCGCGGAGGGCACGCGTTACGCGGGCGCGTTCCGGGCGCACGGCCTGCTCGTCCCGGTGTGGGACCTCGACCGTGAGCAGCACGCGAAGGAGTGGGTGGAGCCCGTCGCCGCGTTCGCCGCCCGGCTCGACGCGGCGCTGGCCGACGGCGCGGCGCTCACCGACGCCGAGCGCCGCGCCCGCGACGCGCTGGCGGGCAAGCAGGTCACGCTGCGCTGACGAGCGACGAGGAGCTCGTGCTCGTCGGCAGGTCGGGGGGTGTGACGAGGTCCACCGGCGGCGGTTACCCGCGGGTCATAAACTGCCCAACCATGGGACTTCTCGACGGACAGGTCGTCATCGTCACCGGCGCCGGCCGGGGCATCGGACGCGGTGAGGCGCTGGAGTGCGCGGCGCAGGGGGCCGCGGTGGTCGTGGCCGAGTTCGACCCGGACGCCGGGGAGGCCGTCGCCAAGGAGATCGTCACGGCGGGTGGGCGCGCGGTCACGGTGGGCGGCGACGTCGCCGAGGCCGAGGTGGCGGACGCGCTCGTCGCCACCGCCGTGAGCGAGTTCGGCCGGCTGGACGCCGTCGTCAACAACGCGGGCATCCTGCGGGACCGCACGGTCGCCAAGCTCTCCGACGACGACTGGGACGCCGTGATCCGTGTGCACCTGCGCGGTCACTTCCTGCCCACCCGGGCGGCCGTGCGGCACTGGCGCGAGACGAAGCGGCCCGGCCACCTCGTGCACACCTCGTCCACGTCGGGTCTGCTCGGCAACTTCGGGCAGAGCAACTACGGCGCGGCCAAGGCCGGGATCGCGGCGTTCTCCACGATCGTCGCGATGGAGGGCGCGCGGGCCGGCATCACGTCGAACGCGATCGCCCCCACCGCGCTCACCCGGATGACCCTCGACCTGATGCCCGACGAGTTCCGCGCCTCCCGCGACGCGGCGATCGAGCGCGGCGAGTTCGACTTCTTCGCCCCCGAGAACGTCGCCCCGCTGGTGGCGTTCCTCTGCTCGGACGCGTCCAGCCACATCAGCGGCAAGGTCTTCGGTGTGCAGGGCGACAGCATCGAGATCTTCCAGCCGTTCACCTCGGTGGCCGAGATCCGCAACGACGGGCGGCGGTGGGACCCGCAGGACATCCCGGGCCGCATCGACGAGCTGTTCGCCGAGTCCGGGATCCAGGCCGCGACGGAGAACATGATGGCGCGGATGCGGTACCAGATCCTGGACACGTAGTCACGGGAGCCACGAGACCCGGCCGGCCAGCAGTGCGTAGCCCGCGAAGGCGACGACGTCGATCAGGGCGTGCGCGCCCACCAGCACCCACAGCCGGTTCGTGCGCTGCCACAGCCGACCGAACACCAGGCCCATCACGATATTGCCGACGAACCCGCCGAGCCCCTGGTAGAGGTGGTACGCCCCGCGTAGCAGCGCCTGGGCCCACAGTGCGGCGTTCTCCGACCATCCCAGCTGCCGCAGCCGGGTGAGCAGGTAGGCGACCATCACCACCTCCTCGGCCCAGGAGTTGGCGGCGGCGGAGAACACGAGCACGGGTAGCTCCCACCACGTGTCGGCGAGCGTCGACGGCGCCACCGTCGCGCTGACCCCGGCCGCGCGGGCGACGAGGTAGAGCCCCAGGCCGGGGACGCCGATGAGCGCGGCGAGGCCGGCCGCGCCGAGGGCGTCCCGGCCGGGGCGGCGGGCGTCGAGGCCGACGGAGCGCAGCGTGACCCCACCGCGCACCAGGAGGAACGCGCCGAGCGCTCCCCAGGCCACCAGTTGCAACCCGCGCGTGAGCTGCACCGCGAGGTCGACGAGGCCCGCGCGCGCTCCGGGCGCGTTCAGGGCCACCCGCTGCTCGGCCAGCGGGATCGGCGAGAGCACGGAGTCCAGCAGCGACAGCCCGCTGCGCAGCGCGGAGAGCCCGAGCGTGACCGCGAGGACGACGGCGACCTCGACGACGACGAGGCGCCGCTCGCGCGGATCGTGGATCACCTCGACGGCCGGCGCGGGGGGTGACAGCCACGCCCGGAGCCGGCTCGGCGGGGCGGGCCCGGGCGCGACCGTGGACACGACCCGACGCTACCGGGACCCGGGCGGGCGCCGTGGGATGCGACGGGGCAGCGTCCTGCCGCGGGGGCGCGGACGGGCCGGACCGCGGCGTGCGGGGGACCCGGGTCGACGACGGGCTACCCTGGTGTGCGTGCGACAGCTGGTGCTCTCCCCGCGCTGGATGATGTGGCACGTACTCACGCTTGGCGCGATGATCACCTGTGGCTGGCTCGGGGTGTGGCAGTGGGAGCGGGCCGGCTCGGCGATGGGGAGCGCCCTCAACGTCGGTTACGGGCTGCAGTGGCCGTTCTTCGCGCTGTTCTTCGGGTTCATGTGGTGGCGGAT
>DATLGI010000073.1:0-4731 GCA_035540535.1 Pseudonocardia sp. | reverse complement strand
GCGCCCACCCACCCTGCTCGCCGGCGCCGAGGAGCTGATGGCGCGCGGGGTGCTGGACAGCGTCGGCGGTTCCCCGACGGCGGCGCTCTCGCAGCTCGCGCGGGCCGCGGGGCTGCTGGAGTCGTCGCCCCGGGCGGCTCTGCTGCCCGACACCCCGGCGGCGCTGGCCGCGCTGGTGGCGGTGCACTGCGGTGAGCTCGAGGTCGCCCGCTCGGTGCTCGACCGCGCGCTCGCCGTGGACCTCGGCGGCTCGGCCGCACGGATCCGGCACCGGTTGCTGGCGGCCTGGATCACGATGCAGGCCGGGGCGATCGGGCCGGCCCGGGTGGCGTTGACCGACGTCGTGGCCGGGGCAGGGCGGCTGGAACCGCGCGACGAGCTGCTCGCCGCCGGGCTGGACGTGGCACTGGCCCGCCGCGCCGCCGACCTCCCGCTGCTCACGGCGGCCTGGGCCAGGGCCCGCGAGGCGATCGTCCACCACCCGGTCGACCTGTACGCGCTGCAACCGCTCGGCGAGCTCGTCGTCGCCGCGGCGCGGCTGCGCGAGCGCAGCTGGGTGCAGCCGCACCTGGCCGAGGCGCAGGCCCTGCTCGGACGGCTGGACGACCCGCCGCTCTGGGCGGCGACCGTGCACTGGGCCGGCCTGCACGCCTCGCTGATCAGCGAGGACGCCGCGGAGGGCGACCGGCACGCGGCCGCCCTGGAGCGGGCCGCCGACACCGGCGGCGGCACCACCCGCTACGTCACGGCGATGGCCGTCGCGGCGCGGCGGTGGCTGGAGCTCGCGGCGGGGACGGTCGACGCGGCCGCGGTGGAGGTGGCGGCGCGCGGGCTGCACGCCGTCGGCCTCACCTGGGAAGGCGGGCGACTCGCCGGCCAGGCCGCGGTGCGCACCCACGACCGACGCGACATGCTCGCGCTGCTCGGCTGTGCCCGCGCACTGCAGAGCGGGCCCGCCCCGGCCGCCGCCACCCCGGTGAGCCTCGATCCGGCGACCGCCGCCGCGCCGCCCGGCGACGCTGCGGACGGCGCGCTGTCCGACCGCGAGCGGGAGGTCGCCGAGCTCGTCCTGGAGGGCCTGACCTACCGCCAGATCGGCGAGCGCCTGTTCATCTCGGCGAAGACGGTGGAGTACCACGTGGCCCGGATGCGCCAGCGGCTCGGCTCGGGCAGCCGCAGCGAGTTGTTCGCGCAGCTCCGCTCGCTCGTCGACCCGTCCCACCGCACGTCGGGGCCGTGACGCTGTCTCCCCGCGTCGGCGACGTGGTGTGGCTCGCGGTCCGGGTCAGCGGGGCAGGCCGGCGAGGACGCCCTCGCAGCTGCGCACCACGACCTGCGCGGCCCCGGTGACGTCGCGCCCGGCGAGCGGGCTCTCGGCCCGCCGCCGCCACCGGACCAGCGCGTCGAGCGCGATCTCGCGCAGCTGCGCCGGATCCGTGTCCGGCTCCGCACCGAGGCGGGCGGTGGCGGCCCCGCCGTCGGCGCCCAGGAGCCGCTCGGCCTCGGCCAGCGCGTCCTTCGGCAGGCGGACGGTGCGGTTGCGCAGGTCGGCGAGCAGCTGCAGCTCGGCGAACTCGTGGGCACCGGCCAGGATCCGCTCCACCTCCGCCGCGAGCGGGGCCGCGGCCGGCCGGGGCTCGCGGGCGAGCACCATCTCCACGGCGAGCAGCGCCGAGCGGGCCTTCAGCAGGTCGCGGCGCTCGGTGAACTGGGCGGCGAGCACCCGGCGCAGGTCGTCGAGCCCGCTGCGCTTGACCAGCTCCGCCGCGAGCCTCGACGGGTCGGCGAGGCCGCGCCCGATCAGACTCGTGCCCAGCCGCAGCCCGAACAGGCCGAACCGCTCCAGCAGGGCCCGACGGACGTCGGGCGGCACGGTGGCGGGACCGTCGGGCCGGGCGAACCGGTCGGCCGAGAGCAGCAGCCCGGCCAGCTCCGCCTCCGGTAGCGCCGCGAGCGCCACCAGCGCCCGGTGCTCGTCCTGGCGCATCGTCCGCCCGGTGTGCGCGAGCAGCCCCGCCACCGCGACCACCGTCTGGCACAGCCCGCGCAACGACTCGTCCTGCCGGTACCGGGCCGCGATCCGCTTCGCCGACAGCAGCGCGTCGAGCCGCCCGACGCCGATCTCGTCGGCCCGCGACAGCACCGCGATCGTGTTCACCGGCGCCGCCCTGGCCACGCCGCGATCGTGGAACGCCTCGAGGAACCGCAGGTCCGCGGCGTGCAGGTGCCGCATCAGGTACAGGACGGCGTCGGCCGCGGTCGGCGAGTCCTCCGGGGTCAGGAAGGCGCTCGTCCCCGCCGACGTGGCCGCCGAGACCGACGCGATGCCCGGCGTGTCGATCAGCGTGGTCTCCCGCAGCTGAGCCGAGGGCCACGCCACGACCAGCCGCTCGATCTCCTCGGGCGGTGTGCCCTCCAGGTCGATGCGCAGCGTGCCCGCCGAGCGGTCCAGCCGCAACGGCCGGGGCGGCGCGCGGTGTGCGAACAGCGTCACCCGCGGTGCGTGTCCGTCCTCGTACCAGGTGACCACACGGGTGCACTCACCCGCGTCGGTGGGCGCGATCTCCTCGCCGACCAGCGCGTTGAGCAGCGTCGACTTCCCCGCCTTGACCTTCCCGGCGACGGCCAGGCGCAGCGGCTCGTCGAGGCGGCGCAGCTGGTGGCCGAGCCAGCCGGCCGCCTCCGGGCGGTCGCGGTACACCTCGCGCGCGTGCAGCAGCAGCGCGCGCACCGCGGTGACCAGGGTGGGGGCCGGCACGCCCATCAGCCGGCGACCAGCCCACGGGCCATCGCCGCGAGGGCGTCGACGCGCGCGAGCTCGGCCCGCAGGTCGGCGACGCGCCGGTCGCGCTCCGCCTCGCTGGTGCGCACCGCGCGCTGCGCGGCCGCGACGGACTCGGTGATCGACGTGTGCAGCTCCTCGGCGACGGCGGAGAAGTGATCGCGCACGGTGCGCTGCATCCGGCGCAGCATGTCGCGCGAGTCCTTGCCGATCTGGAACTGCACGTCGTCGAGGTGGGCCCGCACGGCCGCCTTGCCCTGGGCCTGGCGGCGCTGCAACGCACCCCGCTTGTCGTCGCGCAGCGTCTTCGCGCCCAGCGCGACCCCCGCGCCGACCGACAGCGGGTTGATCAGCGCCATCCCGGCCAGGCTCGTCATGAGGCCGAACATCAGCGCGCCCATGTAGCCGCCGCGCAGCCCGCTGAGGGCCTTGGCGCTCGCACCGAAGGTCTCCGCGTCGGGTCGCTCCAGCTCCACGACCCGGCCGACGAGCCCGTCGACCCCGGTCTCGGGCAGGTCGGGCACGGCTGAGACGGCGCCGCCGCGCTCGTCGACGAAGTGCTCGGCCACCTGCGCGGCGAGGTGCCGGGCGCGTTCGGTGGCCCACACGAAGTTCGCCGACGCCGCGGCGGCGATCTGCTTCTGCACCCACGCCGCGTACTGGTCCCAGGCCTCGATGGGGTCGAACGAGTCGGCGAGCGCGTCGGACTCCTTCGCGATCCGGCGGATGCGGTCCCGCAGGTCGAAGTCGATGTCGGACTGCAGGTCCGCGACGCCGTCGTTGAGGGTGATCTGCCAGCGCGAGCCGCGGCTCTTCAACGTGGCGGCGCGCGCCTTCGCCTCCTGCAGCTCGGCGACCAGCTCCGCGGTCCGCTCCGGGTTCTCCTGCGCGGCGAGCTCCGCCTCCATGGTGCCGCGCAGCTGCTCGCACACCGCGAGGACGTCCTGGCGCACCGCGCGGCGGTCCAGCTGCTCGGCCTCACCGAGCACGCGCCTGCGCAGGTGGGCGATCAGCGCCGGGTAGCCGGACTCCTCGTTGAGCTCGCGGTCCCGGGTGCGCAGCGCGTGGGTGCGCAGCGCCGAGGACACTCCGATCAGGTCTGCCGCCACGCCCGCGGCCGCCAGGTGCCCGCGGTCGAGCTCGACGATCTCGCGCCAGTGCGGGTACAGGTCGGTCTTCGTCACCACGCAGGTGAGGTTCGGGCACAGCTCCATCGCGGCGGCGAGGAACTCCAGCTCCGGGCCCGTGTACTCCTGGGCGGCGTCGGAGACGAGCAGAACGGCGTCGGCTCCGGTGAGGGCCGCCATCGTCGCCGCGCCGTGCGAGGAGCCGAGCCCGCCGACCCCCGGGGTGTCGACGAGGACCAGGCCGTCGGCGAGCAGGGTGCGCGGCAGGGACACCTCCACGTAGGTGACGCCGCGCCGGCGCTGCGGGTCGGCCGACTCGCAGACGTAGTCGGCGAGCTGCGCGGCCGGGATCTCGGTCCGCTGCACCCGTGGCGGGCTGCCGTCCTCGCTCGCGGACTCGCGGACGAGCGTGACCCTGGCCGGATCGCCGTGTCGTACGACGGTGGGCACCGCGGTGGCGATGTCGTCGTCGACCGGGCAGACCGGCGCGGTGACCAGTGAGTTCACCAAGTGGCTCTTGCCCTGCTTGAACTCCCCCACCACCAGCACCCGCACGTCGGGGTCCTCGAGCCGGCGGCGGGTCCGGTGCAGCCGCCCGGCGAGGTCCGGACGTCCGTAGGCGGTGACCGCCCTCAGCGCCTGGTCGATGACCTCGATCGCCGCAGGCACCCGGCCTCCCTCCGTCGCGCACGCCGCACCCGGCCGGGGTCACGATAGACGGGCCGGCACGGGCAGCCGTCCCACCCCGAGCGCCCCGCCCGCGGCACGACGAGCGGCACTCCCGTCGGAGGCGTTCCGACGGGAGTGCCGCTCGTCGTGCCG
>DATLGI010000072.1:0-26953 GCA_035540535.1 Pseudonocardia sp. | reverse complement strand
CCACCTGCACCTGCGATCCCTGCGCGACACGCTGGAGCGAGTCACCCAGCCCGTCGGTGCGACCGGTCATACTGACACCGCCGCAGCCGCCTGATGATCACCGGGCCGCCACCGAAGTTCCACGGAACTCGGGACATCCTCCCGCAGGAAGAACCGGTGCTTGCCCAGGGTCTCCAGCAGGTCGGCCCGCTCGCCGGCGGTGGTATCGGTGACCGGGGTGGTCGTCGCGGTGTCGTTCATCGTGCCCGCCCTTCTGCGTCGGTGGGCCGACGGTATCCGCGGGCGCCGACAGTTCCGGGCGGCCGCGCGCCCTACCGGGGCGCCATCCGCAGCCCGCCGTCCATCCGGATCGTCTCGCCGTTGAGGTAGTCGTGATCCACGACCATCTCCACCAGCCGCGCGAACTCCGCCGGCCGGGCGAGCCGCTGCGGGAACGGGACGCTCGCGGCGAGCCCGGCGCGGACCTCGTCGCTGAACCCGGCCATCATCGGGGTGTCGACGATGCCGGGAGCGACGGTCACGACGCGGATGCCGTACTGGGCGAGGTCGCGCGCCGCCGTCACCGTCATCCCGACGACCCCGGCCTTGGACGCGGCGTAGGCGATCTGGCCGATCTGGGCCTCGAACGCCGCGATCGACGCCGTGTTCACCACGACCCCGCGCTGGCCGTGCGGGTCCGGCTCGTGGCGCGCGATCGCCTCGGCCGCCAGCCGCATGACGTTGAACGTCCCGAGCAGGTTGACCTTCAGCACGGTGTGGAACACGTCGAGGTCGTGCGGGCCGCGCCGGGACAGCACGCGCGCGGACGGCGCGATCCCGGCGCAGTTGACGGCGACGCGCAGCGCGGCGCCGTCGTCGTCGATCCGGGCCAGCGCCGCGCGGACCGGGGCCTCCTCGGTGACGTCGGCGGGCAGCAGCACCACCCCCTCGGACGGCGCCGCCCCCGCGATCGCCTGCTCCAGGTCCAGGCCGTAGACGGTGGCCCCGCGCGCGGCCAGCGCGGCGGCGGTGGCCGCACCGAGCCCGGAGGCGGCGCCGGTCACCAGGGCTGCGGTCCCGCTGACGTCCACGTCGTCCCCCTATCGTGCGAGCCCGCGGCTGATGACCAGCCGCTGGATCTGGTTGGTGCCCTCGAAGATCTGGAAGATCTTGGCCTCGCGCATGTAGCGCTCGACCGGGAAGTCGCGGGTGTAGCCGTAGCCGCCGAACACCTGCACCGCGTCCGTGGTGACCTTCATGGCGGCGTCGGTGGCGACGAGCTTCGCGACGCTGGCCTGCCGGCTGTACTCCCGGCCGGCGTCCCGGCGGCGGGCGGCGTCGAGGTAGGTGGCCCGGGCCGAGTCCACGGCGGCGGCCATGTCGGCGAGCACGAACCCGAGCCCCTGGTGGTCGATGATCCGCTTGCCGAACGTGCTTCGCTCGTGCGCGTAGTCGACGGCGGCGTCGAGCGCGGCCTGAGCGAGGCCGGTGGCCACGGCGGCGATGCCGAGCCGGCCGGAGTCCAGCGCGCTGAACGCGATCTGCAGGCCCTGGCCCTCGGCGCCGATCAGCCGGTCGGCCTCGAGCACCGCGCCGTCCCAGTTCGCGGTGACGGTCGGGATCGCGTGCAGGCCCATCTTCTCCTCGGGCCGGCCGAACGACAGGCCCTCGACCTCTCCCGGGGCGAGGAAGCACGAGACCCCGCGCGAGCCCTCGCCGGTGCGGGCGAACAGGGCGTAGAAGTCGGCCTTCCCGCCGTGGGTGATCCACGCCTTGGTGCCGGTGATCCGGTAGCCCGCCTCGACCCGCTCGGCGCGGCACGCGATCGCGGCGGCGTCGGATCCCGCCTGGGGCTCGGACAGGCTGTACCCGCCGACGAGCTGACCGGCGAGCATCCGCGGCAGCCAGCGCTCCTGCTGCTCGGCGCTGCCGAACGCGGCCAGCGGATGGCAGGACAGGCCGTGCACGCTCACCGTCACCGCGACCGCGGCCCAGCGGGCGCCGAGCTCCTCCAGGACCTGCAGGTACACCTCGTAGGGCTGGGCGCCGCCGCCGAACTCCTCCGGGTACGGCAGGCCCAGCAGCCCGGCCTCGCCCAGGGTGGAGAACAGGCCCTCCGGGTAGGTCTCGGCGCGCTCGTGCTCCTCGACGCGCGGGGCGAGCTCCTGGTCGGCGATGTCACGGGTCAGGGCGAGCAGGTCCGCCGCCTCCTGGGTGGGCAGCAGCCGGTCGACGGTCATGACGTGCTCCTCGGGCGATACGGAACTTGATACGATCGTACTGTGTTGCGAACCGGAGCGGCCACCCGGCGCCGGCCGACCGGGCGGCGGGGGGAGCTGTTCGACGAGCTCGTCGCGCTGTTCCTGCGCGAGGGGTTCCGCGAGTTCACCGTGGACGCGCTCGCCGCGCGCCTGCGCTGCTCCAAGACCACCCTCTACGCCCTCGCCGACAGCCGCGACGCGTTGGTCCGCGCCGTCGTCGTGCACTTCTTCCGCGGTGCCACCGAGCGGGTGGAGGCCCGCCTCGCCGGGGCCCGCGACGACCACGAACGCGTACTCGCCTACCTGCGCGCCGTCGCGGACGAGCTCGCCGCGGCGTCGCCGGCGTTCTTCGACGACCTGGCCGCCTCGCCCACCGCCCGCGAGGTGTACGAGCGCAACACCCGGGCCGCCGCCCGCCGGGTGGAGCGGCTGATCGCGGGCGGGGTCGCGAGCGGCGCGTTCCGCCCGGTGCACGTCGGGTTCGTCGCCGACGTCGTCTCGGCGACGATGGTGCGCATCCAGCAGCGCGAGGTCGCGGCGGCCACCGGGCTGGAGGACGCGCAGGCCTACACGGCGCTGGCCGACCTCGTGACCCGCGGCCTGGCCCGGACCTGACCGCTCGCCCGCCGCGCCCCGATGGCGGGCTCCTGCGCGTCCTCCTGCACGGACGGTCCGTCCGGGCGTTCGGGTCGCCGGGACGGGCGGGGCGGGCATGGTGCACGATCTCCGCGTGGGATCCGTGGGCCTGCCGCCGAACGCCGTGCGCGTGCTGCTGCGCGGATTCTCCCGCTGGGCGCTCGCGCCGTCGCTCCCGTGGCCGGCGATCCGCCGCCGGGTGGAGATCGGGCTGCGCTACCCGCCGCCGCCGCGTTCGGTGCGCATCACGCACCGGCGCATCGGCGGCGTGCCGTGCGCGGTGCACCTTCCGGCCGGCGTCTCGGGCGGCCCCACGCTGCTCTACCTGCACGGCGGCGGCTGGACGTTCGGCTCGGCGCAGGCCTACCGGTCGCTGGGGGCGCGGCTGGCCCGCGCGCTGGGGCAGCAGGTGGTGGTGGCGGACTACCGGCTCACGCCGGACTGGCCCTACGACGCGCAGGTCGCCGACGTCCGCGCGGTGTGGGACGCGCTGGAGGATCAGGTCGGCGCGGCGGACCTGATCCTGGGCGGCGACTCCGCGGGCGGGCAGCTCACCCTCGTCCTGGCGCTCGCCCTGCGCGACGAGGGCCGCCCGCTGCCCCGGGCGCTGGGGATCGTCTGCCCGCTGGTGGACATGACGCCGGAGGCGCTCGCGGCGCACGGGCGCGGCGAGCGCGAGCCGCTGCTCAGCCCGCAGCTGATCCACCGCTGCACCGCCGCCGCGTTGGACGGCGGGGATCCGCGCGAGCCGCGGTTCTCCCCGCTGCACGCCGACCTGGCCGGCCTGCCGCCGATGGTGATCGATACCGGCGAGGACGACCTCATCCGGCGGGACGGTGTGCGGCTGGCCGACGCCGCCCGCGCCGCCGGCGTGTACGTCGACCACGTCGACCTGACCGCGCTCTGGCACGTGCCGCACCTGTCGGCGCAGTTGCTGGGCGGCGAGGCCGGGCGGGTCGTCGACCGGTTCGCGGCCCGGCTGCGCGCCGCCGGCTGAGTCCCGACATGGAGGCATGTCGGGGTGGGAGCGGGTGCTCCGACCCCGACAGGTGACCATGTCGGAGATCGTCTGGCCGACGTTCGGGGCTACGCCCGGTCCAGGAGCGCGGCGAGGGCGGTGAGGGCGTCGGGTCCCGTCGGCCCGGCGGGCAGCAGCGGCACCTCGACGGCGCCGGGCCAGCGGGCCCTGATCTCGGCGAGCACCGCGGCCTGGGCCGTCCGCCGCGCCTCGAGCAGCCCGGTGCCGCCCGCCGGCACCACCCGGTTGACGACCGGATCCGTGACGGCGATGCCGGCCCCGGCCAGGACGTCGACGGCCCGGCGGGTCTCCGCCCACACCAGCGGCTCGGGCACGACGACGAGGCGGACCGCGGCGTCGGCGCGCAGGCGCTCGCGCAGCGCCGCCATCCGCTCCCGGCGAGCGTGCAGGCGGCGCAGCAGCGGATCCGGCTCGGCGTCCCGGACGCCGGCGAACGTCCGATCGGCGTCGCGGGCCCGCTCCCGGCTGCGCGCCAGGCCCTCCACCCAGGGCGTCATCAGCTCGGGCAGGGTGAGCAACCGCAGCATGTGCCCGGTCGGGGCGCTGTCGACGACCAACCGGTCGAACCGCTCCGGCACCTGCTCGACGAGCTCGCCGAGCCGGTCGAGCAGCGCCGCCTCCACCGTCCCGGGGCTGTCGACGGCGCGCCGCAGGTGGGCGCGTACCGCGGGCAGGACGTCCGCCGGGACGGCGTCGGCGGCGTCGTCGAGGATCGCCGCGACCCGCCGCCGCGCCTGCGCCTCCCCGCTGACCTCGGCGGCGTGCAGCCGCTCGGCCACCGGGCGCGGCTCGTCACCGAGACCGACGCCGAGGACGTCGCCGAGCGAGTGTGCCGGATCCGTGGACACGACCAGGGTCCGGTGCCCCCGGCGGGCGGCGCGCAGCGCGGCGGCCGCGGCGAGCGTGGTCTTGCCGACACCGCCCTTGCCGCCCCAGAACTCGATGGCGCGCAACGTGGCCAAGGTCAGCAGCAGACGCCCACGTCGCCGTAGCGCTCCCGGCCCGTCCGCACGTGCCAGGCGTGCAGGTCGGCGACGAGGTACGGGACGAGGTCGAGCACCTCGTAGCCCACCGGGTTGTCCACGCCGAGCGACTCCAGCAGGACCAGCGTGCGCAGCACGTCGGCCTGCCGGCGGGCCTCCCGCGCGCCCGCGCGCCGCAGCGGAGCGACGAACACCGCCTCGTGCGCCCGCTCCAGACTCCGCCAGGCGGCGCGCAGCCGGTCAGCCGTCACTGCTGCGCCGCGCACCGACGTCGCCCTCCACGGTGGGACCGGGCGGGTCCGGCACCGGGTTGCGCCGGGCGTCGCGCAGCGCGATGGCCGCCTCGACGATCAGCCACAGCGCCAGCAGGAAGATGATCGCGTCGAGCGGGGCGAGCACCCACTGACCCTGCTCGACGAACTTCACCAGGTTGATGATCAGCGCCCAGGTCGTCATGACCAGCAGGAACACCAGCGGGATCAGCACCGCCGTGGCGTTGCGGCGGTTGCGGGTGACCCAGACGGCGATCACTGCGAGGGCGAGGCCCGCCGTGAGCTGGTTGGTGGTGCCGAACAGCTGCCACAGCACGCCGAAGGTGTAGCCGGCCTCGCCGCCACCGGGCAGCAGCGCCATCGCGAGCGGGACGAGCACCGCAATCGTCGTGGCCGCGGTGGCGTTGCGGGCCAGCGCGCGGGCGCCGGCGACCTCGGCGATCTCCTGCACGATGTAGCGCTGCAGGCGCACGCCGGTGTCCATCGTCGTCGCGGCGAAGCTGATCACCACGACGGCGGCGAAGATCGTGCCGAGCGCGATCGGCACGCCCAGGTTGCCGGCGAAGGCCGCGATGCCTGCGACGAAGTTCTGGGTGGAGCTCCCGGACGCGGTGGCGAAGTCGGCGTACAGGGCCTCCCATTCCACCTGGGTGGCCGCGACGCCGGCGGTGCACGCCAGCACCGACCCCAGCGCGAGGGAGCCCTCGCCGACCGCACCCATGTAGCCGACGTAGCGGGCGTCGGTGTCCTTGTCGATCTGCTTGGACGTCGTGCCGGACGCGACGAGGCTGTGGAACCCGGAGATCGCCCCGCAGGCGATCGTGATGAACAGCAGCGGGAACCAGCTCGGCGAACCCGCCGGGACGTCGTTGACCACCGGCGCGACGATCGTGTTCAGGCCGATCCCGATACCCAGCAGGATGACCGCCAGCGCGATGAACAGCTGGTGGGAGTTGATGTAGTCGCGCGGCTGGAGCAGCAGCCACACCGGCAGGCGCGCGGCGACGAAGGTGTAGGCGAACAGCAGGACGACCCAGATGTTGCGGGTCTGCTCCACCCCGAGGAACTGGGCGAACCCGTCCAGCGAGATCGGGAACAGCTGGCCGAGCGGGATCGTCGCGTAGAGCACGATCACGCCGAGGATCGACGGGATCAGCGCCGGGGAGCGGGTGCGGTAGATGTACTGGCCGATCGCGATGGCCAGCGGGATCTCCAGGACGATCGGCAGCACCGCGCCCGGGTTGGCGACGAACAGGTTGCCGATCACCACCGCGAAGACGGCGTTCACCAGGGTCAGCAGGAAGAAGATGATCAGCAGGAAGAGCGTGCGCGCCCGCTTGTTGATCACGTCGCTGGCGAGGGTGCCGATGCTCTTCGCCCGGTGCCGCACGGACACGACGATCGAGCCGAAGTCGTGCACGCCCGCCGCGAAGATCGTGCCGAGCACGATCCAGGCCAGTGCCGGCCCCCAGCCCCAGAACACCGCGATCGCCGGACCGACGATCGGCGCGGCACCTGCGACCGAGGTGAAGTGGTGACCGAACAGCACGTGCTTGTTCGTCGGGATGAAGTCGATGCCGTCGCGCATGGTGTGCGCCGGCGTGGCGTAGGCCGGGTCGAGCGCGAACACCTTGCGGGCCAGGTACGGCGAGTAGTACCGGTAGCCGAGCGCGAACAGCGCCAGAACGGCGAGGGCGACGACGATCGCGGGCATCTGTGTACCCCCCGAGGTGGCCGGATCCACTGGACGGGCGACGCTAACACTTTTCGGGCGGAGGGTGGGGGATGGAGGAATTCGTCCCGTTGTGGCGCCGGGCGACCGGCGCGGAGCTGGCCTGGGTGGGCGCGGACGGGGTGCCGGGGGCGCTCACCGCGGTGCCGCTGCTGGACGGCGCGGTGCCCTGCGTGGCACTCACGTTCGACCGGGCCGAGGTGCTGCCCGCGCTGGCCGGCGCGCCGGCCGCCGCGTTCGCGGTCACCGACTCCCGATCGCTCCCCGGCGGCGCGGGCGGGCTCGCGGCGGTCGGGCGGTTCTCGGTCACCGCCGGGGTCGAGGAGCTCGACGACGACCTGCTGACCCAGGAGCTGCGCAAGTTCCCGCCGGCCCGTGCGCTCGTGGACAGCCCGCTGCTGCGCCGCGAGAACTGGTGGTACCTGCCGCGGATCGTGGTGCGGTTGGACCGGGTGGAGCGCACCGTGCCGCTGCCGGCCCGCCGCGACGCGGCCGCGGACGCGCTGCTGGTCCGCGACGACGGCGCGGGCCTGCGCCTGGACGTCGTGTCGGCGAGCGACTGGACGGCCGAGCGGATCCCGCTGCGCTCCGACGACCCGCTGCACGGCGACGGTGCGCCGACCCTCGCGCACGGGCACGACCACTCCCCGGACCGCGAGCGGTGGGAGGCCTG
This sequence comes from Pseudonocardia sp., assembly GCA_035540535.1. Taxonomy (GTDB): domain Bacteria; phylum Actinomycetota; class Actinomycetes; order Mycobacteriales; family Pseudonocardiaceae; genus Pseudonocardia. The sequence continues at coordinate 19,378 of DATLGI010000072.1, read as the reverse complement.
GCAGGTGCGCGGCGCCCTGCGCGGCGACACCCTGGACGCGACGGAGCGTGCCGGCCGCCCGGGCCTGCCGCCGGGCGCGCCGCGGCTGCTGGAGCGGCTGCGCCGGGCCCGACAGCTGGAGCGGGCGTGCCGGCACGGGATCGCCGCGGCCGGGCGTTGATCGCCCCGGCCGGCCGCCCCACGCTTCTCCGACGGCGCAGCGCCGCACCCCGGCCGGCGACCTTCCGCCACGCCGCGGCGAACCGCCCCGCCACCGCCGTGGTCCGACGAACGGCGCCCCCGTCGCCGAGGTCGAGACGCGGGTGTCGTTCGTCGCCTCGGGTGTGGGGCCGTGCGCGGCCGGTGGCGAGGAGCGTGTGATGGCGCCGGGAGCCGGGTCGGCGCCGCTGCGCCGCGCCCGCACCGCGGTCGTGGTCGCGTTCGCGGTGAACGGATCGGCGTTCGCGGCGCTGCTCTCCCGCGGCCCCGCCCTGCGGGACGGGCTGGGGCTCTCCGCGGCCGGGTTCGGGCTGCTGCTGCTCTGCCTGTCGGCGGGCGCGGTGGCCGGGCTGCCCGCCGCCGGCCCGCTGGTGCACCGGCTCGGGGCGGCGCGGGTGGTGGCAGGCGGCGCGCTGCTGGTCGCGGCCGGGTTCGCCGCCGTCGCGACCGGCCTCGCCACCGGGGCGGTGCCCGTGGCCGCGGCCGGGCTCGCCGCGGCGGGCCTGGGCATGGGCACCTGGGACGTCGCGATGAACGTCGAGGGCGCCGAGGTCGAGCGCCGGCTCGGCCGATCGCTGATGCCGCGCCTGCATGCGGCGTTCAGCCTGGGCACGGTCGCGGGCGCCGGCATCGGGGTCGGGACGGCGGCGGCCGGCCTCCCGCTGGCGGTCCAGGTCGGGGCGATCGCGGCGCTGTCCCCGCTGGTGACCGTCCCCGCGACCCGCGCCTTCACCCCCGCGACGGCACCGCAGGCCGGTGCGGTGGGCGGCTCGGGCACGCTGGTGGCATGGCGCGAGCCGCGCACGCTCGCGCTGGGGCTGCTCGTCCTCGGGTTCGCGTTCACCGAGGGCACCGCCAACGACTGGCTGGCGGTCGCCCTGGTGGACGGCTACGGCCTCGGGGAGGCCGGTGGGGCGGCCGGGTTCGGGCTCTTCGTCGCCGCGATGACCGCGGCCCGGCTGGCCGGCGTGCGGGTGCTCGACCGCTTCGGCCGGGTCGCGGTGCTGCGCGCCGCGGCGGGCCTCGCGCTGGCCGGGGTGGTGCTGGTGACCCAGGGCGTGCTCGCGGGCGGGCCGGCCGTGGCGATGGCCGGTGCGGTGCTGTGGGGGCTCGGCACGGCGCTGGGGTTCCCGGTCGGCATGAGCGCGGCCGCGGACGACCCGGCCCGCGCGGCGGCGCGGGTGTCGGTGGTCAGCGCCATCGGTTACACGGCCTTCCTCGCCGGACCGCCGCTGATCGGGCTGCTCGCCGAGCGGGCGGGGATCCTGCGGTCGTTGCTCGTGGTGGTCGGCGCGCTGGCGCTCGCCGTGCTGGCGATCCCGGCCGCGCGTCCTGCGGTCACTGGTAGGAGACGAACACCGGGGGCTCCGGGGCGATCTCCATCGTCTGCCGCGGGGTGAAGGTCGGGCTGTCCTCGTCGTAGAAGTTCTTCCAGCCCCACCACACCCCGGGTGGCGCGCCCTCGCGCAGTGCGTTCCAGGTCTCGAGCTTCTCCCCGGGCGGGCCGAACCCGTCGGCGTGGATCATGACGGCGAGCTCGTCGCGGGAGGTGTCCAGGCGCTCCCGCCCGCTGATCATGCCGGTCCGGAACTGGTGCAGCAGCAACAGCTTCTGCGGCAGCGCGCGCTCGCGGGTGAGGTCGGCGAGCCAGGTGACCACCGCGTTGACCTCGTCGATCCCGACGGAGCCGATCTGCCGCAGGTGCTGCTGGTCCGGGTCGAGCCGCCATTCCGGGTCCAGCGCGAGGCCGACGTGCGGCTGGGCGAGCAGCTCGGCGTACCGCCGGGCCTGGGTGAGGAAGTCCGTGCGGCCGGGCTGCAGGTCGAGCACGACGTACACCCCGGCGGCGCCCGCGGCGTCGACCCAGGGTCGCAGGAACTCGACGCTCGCCTCGGCGGAGTAGTCGCCGTCGGGGCCAGGGCCGCTGTCGGCGACCGTCGCGATCACCTCGAACGCAGGCACGACGGGCTCGGCCGACACGGCGTCGTACTCCGCGGCCAGGGTCTGCGCCCGCCGCACCGCGGCGTCGACCGGCTGCTCGCCGAGCACGCCGAGCGCCGGGGCGCCCGGGTGGCCGTAGAGGGCGACCATCCGGCGCGCGGGGAACAGCAACTGCCCCCCGCCGGGCAGCTCGGTCCCGGTGGCGGCGGCGGCGAGGCGGGCGTCGAGCCGGTCGGCGGGCCCGAACGCCGCGCCGAGCGCCAGCACGTGCTCCGGCCGGGGTCGGCCGAGCAGGTCGGGGTCGGCCCGGGGGTCGGCGTCCGGGACCGTCTCGACGGCGACGCCCGCCGCGCGCGCGGTGGCCGCGGCCGCCGGCTCGGGCCCGGTGACCAGCACCAGGACGGGTGGGGCGGGCGGTGTCGCCGCCTCCGGCAGCTCCGCGGGATCGGTGACGACGGCGCGTCCCGAGCGCTCGGCCCAGGCTTCGGCGTCGTCCCCGACCGCCAGCACCGTGGCGGCGCCGAGGCGGTCGAGCTCGCCGGCCACCCCGGCCGGGTCCGCGCCGGCGGGCGTGAGCAGCAGCAACGGCACCCCCGCGGCCGCCGCCGCGCCGGCCGCCTCGGCCTGCGCCGCCGCGTCCGCGGCCGGCGCGAGGACCGCGGCGGGGGAGCGGGCGAACAGCGCAGCGCTGGTGGCCACGGCGAGGCGGGCGGGATCGGTGCCGTCGAGCACGGTGGTGGCCGCGTCCGGCGTACGCAGCGCGACCTGCGCCGGTGGCGGCGCCGGCCTCGCGCAGGCCGCGAGCACCAGCGCCACCGCCGCGAGCACGCCCGCCGTCCCCCGTCGTCCGACCATCCCTCGACGGTAGGTGACCCACGCCCGCCCGCACCCCGGGCCTACCGCTGGATCTCCAGGACGAAGATGTCATCGCCGGTGAGCTGCAGCGGGAACCCGACGGCGTTGTTCGCGCCGGACAGGCGCGCCTGCCCGGTCACGCCCTCGTAGGCGCCCGTGCCGCCGATGATCGTGTTCTCGCCCTCGGCGGGGAACGAGCCGTTGAGCACCCAGCCCGGCCGCGCGGGGTCCGGCGAGACGCTCACCGTCGCGCGGTTGGTGATGTCGCCGTCGGGCAGGTGGAAGGTGGTGATGGCGTCGAACAGCGGGCAGCCGGGCAGGTCGTTCGTCTTGCAGGCGACGTCGTCGGTGGCGGTGCCGATCAGCTCGCCGGTCGCGACGTCGTAGAGCTCGAACTCGAACACCTGGCGCAGCGGGTTGGTGGACACGTTCGGTGACGTGCCCCGCATGTTCACCGCGATGACCTCCGGCCCGTCCCGCTCGGGGGCGGCGGAGGCGGCGCCCACGGCGCTCAGCGTCGCCGCGGCGGCGGCACCCACCAGCGCGAGGGCGAAGAGGAGACGACGGGACACGGGTACCTCCACCTGCCATTCGACTACTCCGAACGGAGCAGCGCGGAGGTAAGCTAGCAGGGCGGGCCGTAGGCGCCACACCGACGTGCCGCGTCGAACCGGTCACAGCCGGTAGCTGCGGAGTTTGACGTACAGCGCGCTGCGCGAGATCCCCAGCGTCTTGGCCGCCGCCGACTTGTTGCCGCCGCATTCCTGCAGGACCGTCGCGATCACCGACGACTCGGCGCGCTCGAGCGGGGTGAGCACCCGCCGCGCCGCCGCGGCCCTGACCTCGGCGGGCAGCGCGTCGAGCCCGACGACGTCCCCCCGCGAACGGCTCGCCGCCTCCCGCACCACCCGGGCCAGCTCGGCGAGGTTGCCCGGCCAGTCGTACCGGCGCAGGGCGGCCTGGGCGTCGAGGGAGAACGACCGCCGCCGCCCGTGCCGGTGCAGCTCGCGCTGGGCCAGGCCCACCACCTCGCTCGCCCGCCGGCGCAGCGGGGGCAGGGTCACCGCACCACCGCCGAGGCGGTCGAGCACCGGCGCCGGGCTGCTCGACCCGCGTGTGGCGTCGCCGACGGTGACCGTCACCCCGATCCCGGCGATCCGGCCCGCCGACCGCGTGCCGAGCAGCGCGGCGACGGCCTGCGCCGCCGCGCCCGGCAGCAGTTCGACGTGCCGCACCACCAGCGGCATCGCGGCCCGGTCGAGGCAGGCGGCGAACCGGCGGGTCCAGGCGGCCGTGCCCTCGACGACGCAGGTGGCGGCATCGAGCAGGGCGGCGTCGGCACCGAGGACCGTGGTGAGCAGGGTGGTCCGTCCCGTGCCGGGCTCGCCGCGCACGACCACGGGCCCCTCGGCGGCCAGCGCGCGGGCCTGCTCGAGGGCGAGATCCCACTGCCCCGGCTCGTCGGCCGCCGGGGCCCGGCTGTGTCGTGACGTCGCCGGTTCGGTGAGGGTGAGGACCGCGCCGGTGGTGGCGCCGCCGTCGTGGACCAGCCGCAGGCGGGCGGACAGCTCCGACGACAGCGCGACCACCGCGCCGTCCGCCGCGTCGCGCCGGCCGCGCACCCGGTCCCAGACGTCGCGGTGGTCCAGGCCGAGGTCGCAGGCCGCGGAATCGGCGATGACGACGTCGTCGCCGACGGTCAGCACCGGCCCGCCGGCCTCGGCCCGCGCCGCGAGGAAGGCCTGCAGGAGACGGCGCTCGCGTGCGGTGGCGCCCTCCAGCAGCGCCGCCCGGACCTCCTCGACGAGCCTGCGGACCACCAGCGACAGCAGCGGCGTGGTGTGCTCGGCGCGGCAGGTCAGGTTCACCGCGCCGACCGTGCGCCGGGTGAGGGGATGGCGGACGGGCGCGGCCACGCAGGTGACGTCGTGGAAGCGCTGGACGAAGTGCTCGGCGCCCTGCACCAGGGCGAGGCGCCCGGTCTCCAGTGCGGTGCCGAGTCCGTTCGTCCCGACGAACTCCTCGCCGAAGCAGAAGCCCTGCACCACCCGCAGCTCGTCGAGGGTGTCCCGGAGCATCGGCTCGGAGACCCAGCGCCAGACCACGCTGCCGCGCTCGTCGGCGAGTGCCAGGCTGGTGTGGGCACCGACGAGCAGCTCGGCCAGCCCGGCCATGATCGGCACGGCGACCCGGACGAACGGGGTGTCGAGGTCGGTCTCGACGAAGGGCACCTCGACGTGCTCGGGGTCCACCCCGTTGATCCGGGAGCGCCGCCACGAGGTGAGGACGTCGCTGCGGACGTCGTCCGGGTCCTCGCCGGCGTGGAACCGCTCCCACGCCCTGTCCGTGCCCCGCCCGCCGCCCACGGCCATGGCCGCCCTCCTCCGTGCCGCCCCGCGACGAGCCTGCCAGCGCCCGTCGCCCGGCGCACCCGGCGCGCGTCAGCCCTTTCCCTGGAGCTCCTGCTGGTACTTGGCGCTCATGTGCTCGACCGCCTGCAGCTGCGTCGCGGCGTGGGCCTCCCGGGTCTGGAACGCCCGGTCCTTGGCGGCCAGGGTGCTCGCGGCCTGGTCCTGGAACTCGGGGAACACCTGCTGGGCGATCAGCTCGAACGAGCGCCTGGTGGCCTGCGGGTTCGCCCAGTCGTGGCCGAGCAGCAGCATGGCGCCGAACCCGCCGTTGCTCTGGTCGACCAGGCGCTGCACCTGCGCCTTCGCGTCGTCGACGGTGCCGATCGCGCCGATGCCGGCCTCGTTGATGAAGTCGATCATGCCCTTGACGTCGGCGCTGTTCCCGACGTCCATCTGCGGGAACGCGGCGACCTTCTGGAAGTAGTGGAACCAGTGCGCGATACCGAACTCGACGTCGCGGTAGGCCTGCTCGCGGGTCTCGGCGATGTGCATGAGCCCGACCAGGCGCCAGCCGGAGCGATCGGGCCTCGGCTGCCCGTAGTGCGCGGCCCGCTCCTCCACCACGTTCCAGTGGTGGGCCAGCGCGTCGAAGCCGTCCTGGGTGAGCGTCGCGCCGATGGACAGCAACCCGACGCCGTAGCGGCCGGCGAGGCGCGGTCCGGTGGGGGAGGCGACCGCGGCGACCGCGACGTCGAAGCACGGGTCGCTGAACGGCCGCAGCTGCAGCCGCGCGTCGACGAGGTTGTGCGTGGGGGTCTGCTGGGTCACCGCCTCGCCGCGCAGCAGGCGCATGATGATGTCGAGGTTGACGTCGAGCAGCTCGCGGGTGTCGGTCGGGGTGAGACCGATCATCGCCGAGTCGGTCGGCAGGGAGCCGGGCCCGACGCCGAGCATGGTGCGCCCGCGGGTGAGGTGGTCGAGCAGCACCATCCGGTCGGCCACCCAAAGCGGGTTGTGGTAGGCGATCGAGGTGACCCCGGTGCCCAGCCTGATGCGGCGCGTCCGCTCGGCGGCGGCCGCGATGAAGATCTCCGGCGAGGCGATGATCTCGCTGCCGGCCGAGTGGTGCTCGCCGATCCACGCCTCGTCGTAACCCAGCGCGTCGAGGTGCGCGACGAGCTCGAGGTCGCGTTGCAGTGCCAGGGTCGGGTTCTGCCCGGGCACGTGGAAGGGGGCGAGGAAGGTACCGAAGCGCAGTCTGCTCACCGTTGCTCCCTGATCGTCGTCAGCCTGATGATGGCCCCGCCCGCCCGGTCCGGAGTGTGCGTATTCCGGACACTCGGCGTCAGGACCGGGGTACCGGTGCGTTCCAGCGGCGCCACAGCGCGAGTACCCGCAACCCGGCGACGAGCACCGCGCCGCCGAGGGTGACCGGCACCGGCGGCAGGCCCAGCGCGGCACCCGCCGCGACGACCGCCGCGCCCGAGGCGGCGGCCAGCGCGTAGATCTCGCGGCGCAGCACGATCGGGATCTCGCGCAGCAGGACGTCGCGCAGGACCCCGCCGCCGATGCCCGTCACCATCCCGACCAGCACGGCGGTGACGGCCGGGGCGCCGGTGCGCAGCGCGATCGCGGTTCCGGTGGTGGCGAACAGGGCCAGACCGAACGCGTCGGCGAGCAGGACGCCGCGCCGAAGCCGCGCGACGGCCGGATGCCAGCGGAACATCGCCAGCGCCACAACGGCCGGGACGACGAGGTAGGGCCACTGGCGCAGCGTGGTCGGCGGGGTGATGCCGAGCAGGACGTCGCGGATGATCCCGCCGCCCAGCGCGGTGACCGCCGCCAGGACGACGACGCCGAACACGTCGAGCCGCGCCTGCACCGCGGCCAGCGCCCCGGACACCGCGAACACGGCGACCCCGAGCAGGTCGAGCACGACGAGCACGTCGCCACGGTAGGGCGTGACCCGGCGCTGCGCGGGTACGCGGCGGGAGATCCTGATGGAAGGACAGCCATGGTCGCCTTCGGCTACTCCCTGCTGTGCGAGCAGCGGGCTCCGCGCGAGCTCGTCGCCGACGCCGTCGCGGCGGAGCGTGCGGGCTTCGACTTCGAGGTGATCAGCGACCACTACTTCCCGTGGCTCGACGCGCAGGGGCACGCCCCGAACGCGTGGGCCGTGCTCGGCGCCGTCGCCTCGGCCACCGAGCGGGTACCGCTGATGACGTACGTGACCTGCCCGATCCTGCGCTACCACCCCGCCGTCGTCGCGCAGCAGGCGGCGACGGTGGCGCTGTTGGCCGGCGAGGGCCGGTTCACCCTGGGGCTCGGGGCGGGGGAGAACCTCAACGAGCACGTCGTCGGGCAGGGCTGGCCGCCGGCGAACGTGCGCCACGAGATGCTGACCGAGGCACTGGAGATCATCCGGCGGCTCTTCGCGGGTGGCTACGTCTCGCACACGGGCCGGCACTTCCGGGTCGACTCGGCGAAGCTCTGGGACCTGCCCGAGGACGGTGTGCCGATCGCGGTGGCGGTCTCGGGGGCGCAGTCGGTGGCGGCGTTCGCGCCGTTCGCCGACGCGATGGTGGCGGTGGAACCGCAGCGCGCGCTCGTGGCGAGCTTCGACGCCGCGGCCGGCGGTAACCTGCCGAAGATCGGCCAGCAGCCGGTCGCGTGGGGCACCGAGGTCGCCGAGGCCGTGGACCGGGCCCACGACCAGTTCCGCTGGTTCGCCGGAGGCTGGAAGGTCAACGCCGAGCTGCCCGGCACCGCCGGGTTCGCCGCCGCGACGCAGTACGTGCGGCCCGAGGACGTCGAGGAGGCGTTCCCGTGCGGTCCCGACGTCGCCGCGCACGTCGAGGCGGCCCGGCCGTTCGTCGAGGCGGGGTTCACCCACCTCGCGCTGGTGCAGGTCGGCGGGGAGACCCAGCCGCAGTTCCTGGAGTTCGCCGAGCGCGAGCTGCTGCCCGCGCTGCGCGAGGAGTACGGCAAGGCCGACGGCGCGGCCGTCCGCCCCCGTCGTTGAGCGCTACGGCGCCCGCGGAAGCCCGAGCGGCGGGTCCGTCGGGAGGTCGGTGCCGTGCAGGAACGCGGCGACGACGTCGTCGGTCACCCCGTCGAGGGTCGGGGGCCGCCAGCGCGGGGCGTGGTCACGGTCGACCAGCCGGGCCCGCACGCCCTCGGCGAAGTCGGGCCGGCGCACGCACGCGCGCGTGAGGCGGTACTCGCGTTCGAGCGACTGCTCGAGCGCGGTGTCCCCGCGCGCCGCCCGCAGCGCGCCCAGGGTGAGCACCAGCGCGACGGGCGACTGCGCGGTGATCGCGTCGGCGGTTCCGGTCATCCCCTCGGCGCGCAGCCGCGCCACGATCTTCCCGACGTCGTCTGCGGCGTAGCAGCGGTCCACCCACGCCCGCTCCGCGAGCAGCGGCGGCGGCCCGGGGTCGACGGCGAACCCCGCGACCACGCGACCGACGGCACTCACGTCGGCCGGGTGTTGACGAGAGTGCCGTCGGGCGGCCGCTCGGTGGGCGGGGAGCGCGGCCAGGGCGGCGACGAGGTCGCGCAGGCGGGCGCTGGGCACGAGGACGTCGGCGAGCCCGCAGGCGATCGCGTCGGCACCGGTCAGCCGGGCGCCGGCCAGCGCGACGTGCGTGCCCAGCTCGCCCGGCGCTCGCGCGAGCAGCCAGGTGCCGCCGACGTCGGGCACGTAGCCGATCGACACCTCGGGCATCGCCAGGACGGTGCGTTCGGTGACCACCCGTATCGATCCGTGCGCCGACACCCCGACCCCGCCGCCCATCACCACGCCGTCCATCAGCGCGACGTAGGGCTTCGGGTAGCGGGCGATCCGCGCGTCGAGCCGGTACTCCTCCGCCAGCAGGACCGGGAACCCGTGCCCGCCCCGCGCGGCGTCGTCGTAGAGGAACCGGACGTCCCCGCCCGCGCAGAGCCCGCGCTCCCCGGCGCCGTCGAGGAGCACGGTGGTGACGGCGTCGTCGTGCTCCCAGGAGTCGAGGGCTGCCGCCATCGCCCGGACCATCGCGAGGGTGATCGCGTTGAGCGCCCGCGGCCGGTTCAGCGTCAGCCTGCCCAGCGCGCCGTCGCGGCGGACGAGCAGCTCGTCGGTCACGGGGCCAGCGCGCCGGGCAGCACCCGGGCCGCCTCGACGAGGCTCGGCCCGTACCAGGTCAGCAGCCGCCCGCTGACCAGCGCCGACGGAACGGCGAACGCCTCCGGGCCGTCCTCGGCGGTGAACAGGTAGGGCTCGTCGGGGAGCACGGCGAGATCGTGCGGCGGCAGGTCGGCGGGATCGAAGCGGGGATAGCGCTCGGCGTGGTCGGCCAGCACGTTGTCGACGCCGAGCCGGGCCAGCACGGCGCCGGTGAACGTGTCGCGCCCGCACGCCATCCACGGCTTGCGCCAGATCGGGATCACCGCCCGCCGCCGCCGCGCCGGCTCGGGCAGCGCCGCCCACGCGGCCTGCGCCTCGTCGAGCCACGCGGGCCGGTCCAGTCCACAGGCCGCGAGCATCCGGGCCAGCGACCCGAACGCCCCGTGCACCGTCCGGACGTCGGTGACGTACACCGGGACGCCTGCGGCGCGCAGCGCGTCGAGGTCGGGCGGGCGGTTCTCCTCCTGGTTCGCGACGACGAGGTCGGGCGCCAGCGCCACGATCGCGTCGACGTCGGGATTCTTCGTCCCGCGGACCCGCGGCACGTCGAGGTCGGCGGGGTGGGTGCACCAGTCCGTGGCCCCGACGAGCAGGCCGGGCGCGGTGGCCGCCACGGCCTCGGTCAGCGACGGCACGATGCTGAGCACCCGCCGCACCTGCGCGGTGACGGCCACGGCGCGGCCCTCGTCGTCCCGTACCTCCGGCACGTCGACCTCCCGACATGGAACCTTCTCGGGCTTTATGACGCCCGCTCCGCCCCGACACGCTTCCATGTCGGCGCCGGGTCTACATGTTCCGCCGGTACTGCCCGCCCACCTCGAAGAAGGCCTCGGTGAGCTGGCCGAGCGAGCAGACCCGCGCGGCACGCATCAGCTCGTCGAACACGTTGCCGTCCCCGGTGGCGACGTCCTGCAGGCGCCGCAGTGCCTCCGTGGCCTCGGCCGCGTTGCGCGCCTGGAAGTCCGCGAGGCGGTCGAGCTGCGAGCGCTTCTCCGCCTCGGTGCCCCGCGCCAGCTCGATCTCCACCGGGCCGGCGTCGGGGTCCTCCGGCTTGAGGAAGGTGTTGACGCCGACGATCGGCAGGGAGCCGTCGTGCTTGCGGTGCTCGTAGAGCATCGACTCGTCCTGGATCTTGCCGCGCTGGTAGCCGGTCTCCATCGCGCCCAGCACCCCGCCGCGCTCGGCCAGCGAGTCGAACTCCTTCAGCACCGCCTCCTCGACGAGGTCGGTCAGCTCGTCGACGATGAACGAGCCCTGCAGCGGGTTCTCGTTCATCGACAGGCCCCACTCCTTGTTGATGATGAGCTGGATCGCCATCGCCCGGCGCACCGACTCCTGCGTCGGGGTCGTCACCGCCTCGTCGTAGGCGTTGGTGTGCAACGAGTTCGCGTTGTCGTACAGCGCGCAGAGTGCCTGCAGGGTGGTACGGATGTCGTTGAAGTTCATCTCCTGCGCGTGCAGCGACCTGCCGCTCGTCTGCACGTGGTACTTCAGCTTCTGCGAGCGCTCGTTCGCGCCGTACCGCTCCCGCATCGCGACGGCCCAGATCCGCCGCGCGACCCGCCCGATGACCGAGTACTCCGCGTCCATCCCGTTCGAGAAGAAGAACGACAGGTTGGGGGCGAAGTCGTCGATGTCCATGCCCCGCGCCAGGTACGACTCGACGTAGGTGAACCCGTTCGCCAGCGTGAACGCGAGCTGCGAGAGGGGATTCGCGCCGGCCTCGGCGATGTGGTAGCCGGAGATCGAGACGGAGTAGAAGTTCCGCACCTTGTGCGCGATGAACCACTCCTGGATGTCGGCCATCATCCGCAGCGAGAACTCGGTGGAGAAGATGCAGGTGTTCTGGCCCTGGTCCTCCTTGAGGATGTCGGCCTGCACTGTGCCGCGGACGTTGGCCAGCGCGAACGCGGTGAGCTGCTCGCGCTCGGCGTCGTCGGGCTCGCGGCCCTGCTCGTCACGGAACCGGCCGATCACCTGGTCGATCGCGGTGTTGAGGTAGAACGCGAGGATCGTCGGCGCCGGGCCGTTGATCGTCATCGACACCGAGGTGTTCGGCGAGGTGAGGTCGAACCCGTCGTAGAGCACCGCCATGTCCTCGAGCGTCGCGATCGAGACCCCCGACGTGCCGACCTTGCCGTAGACGTCCGGCGCCGTGCCCGGGTCGCGGCCGTACAGCGTCACCGAGTCGAACGCCGTCGAGAGCCGCTTGGCCGCCGAATGCTCGGAGAGGTAGTGGAACCGCCGGTTGGTGCGGAACGCGTCGCCCTCGCCGGCGAACATCCGGCCCGGGTCCTCGCCCTCGCGCTTGAACGCGAACACCCCGGCCGTGAACGGGAAGCGCCCGGGCAGGTTCTCCCGGCGCAGGAACCGCAGCAGCTCGGCGTCCTCGGTGAACCCCGGCAGCGCGACACGGCGGACCTTGGTGCCCGAGAGGGTCTCCCGCGTGAGCTGCGTGTGCAGCTCCCGGTCGCGGACCCTCACCACGAGCTCGTCGCCGGAGTAGTCCTCGACGACCCGCGGCCACTCGTCGAGCAGCTTCGCGGCCTGCGCCGGGAGCGCCTTCTCGGCGGCCGCGAGGACGTCGTCGAGGCCGCCGGGCTCGGCGCCGGCGGCCTCCACCGCGGCCTTCGCGGTGCGCAGGTGCTGGCGCCGGCGCGCCGCCGTCACCTGCTCCTGGGTCTCCGCGTGGTAGCGGCGGACGGTCTCGGCGATGTCGGAGAGGTACCGGGTGCGGGCCGGTGGGATGATCGCGGCGTACTCCGAGGAGGTCTTCCGGCCGGTTCGCGCCAGCCGACCGTCCTGCAGCGCCAGCCCGTTCTCGGCGAGCCGGCCGACGAGGTGGTGGTAAAGCGCGGTGACGCCGTCGTCGTTGAAGGTCGCGGCGCTGGTGCCGAAGACGGGCATGTCCTCCCACGAGGCGCCGAAGGCCTCGCGGTTGCGGACGAGCTGGCGGCTGACGTCGCGGCGGGCGTCCTCGGCACCGCGCCGCTCGAACTTGTTGATCGCGACGACGTCGGCGAAGTCCAGCATGTCGATCTTCTCCAGCTGCGACGCGGCGCCGAACTCCGGCGTCATCACGTACAGCGAGCGGTCGACGAACGGGACGATTCCCGCGTCGCCCTGACCGATGCCGGGGGTCTCGACGATCACCAGGTCGAACCCGGCGGCGCGGAGCACGGCGATCGCGTCGCCGAGGTGCTCGGGCAGCCCGCCCTCGGTGCCGCGGGTGGCCATCGAGCGGAAGAACACCTGCTCCCCGGTGAGAGCGTTCATCCGGATCCGGTCGCCGAGCAGCGCCCCGCCGCCCTTGCGTCGGGTCGGATCGACGGCCAGCACGGCGATGCGGAGCTTGTCCTCCTGGTCGAGCCGGAAGCGCCGGAGCAGCTCGTCGGTGAGCGACGACTTGCCCGAGCCGCCGGTGCCGGTGATCCCCAGCACCGGCACGGGGCGCTGCTGCTGCTCGATCCGCACGCGCACCTCGTCGGGGAGCCGCCCCGCCTCGGCCAGCGTCAGCACCCGTCCGAGGGTGGCCGGCTCGCCGGTGAACAGGCCGTCGTAGGACGTCGGCGGCTGCGCGGCGAGGTCGACGTCGCAGTCCCGGATCATCGTGTTGATCATCCCGGGGAGCCCGAGGCGCTGGCCGTCCTCGGGGGAGAAGATGCGGGCGACGCCGCGCGAGTGCAGCAGCTCGATCTCGGCCGGGACGATCACCCCGCCGCCGCCGCCGTAGACCTTGACGTGCCCGGCACCGCGCTCGCGCAGCAGCTCGACGAGGTAGCTGAAGTACTCGACGTGCCCGCCCTGGTACGAGCTGATCGCGACGCCCTGCGCGTCCTCCTGCACGGCCGCGGCGACGATCTCGTCGACCGAGCGGTTGTGTCCCAGGTGCACGACCTCGGCGCCCTGGCGTTGCAGGATCCGGCGCATGATGTTGATCGCCGCGTCATGGCCGTCGAAGAGGCTCGCCGCGGTGACGAACCGGACGGGGTGCTCGGGTACGTGCAGCGGTGCTCTCTCGGTCGGCTGGGCCATCGCGGGTCCTCTCGTCGGGCGCGGCGACGATTTAGTTTGACATCCTAGTATCGGACGTACAAGAGTGGCGTGAGGGACACCTCAGGTCGACGACGACCGGCGTCAGGCGACGCGGCGCTCGGACGCGGGGGAGGCCGCGTCGGGCATGCGCAGGGTGCGGGGCTCCGGCGCGCCGCGCCCGCCCAACCGGGTGACCAGCGAGCCGGCCACTCCGACCAGCCCGAGCAGCAGGCCCGCGAGCGCGATCGACCAGCTCGCCGTCTCCGGGGCCACCACGACGAGCACGAACGCGGTGGCGGGCCACCACAGAAGCGCCCGCGCCGCGGTGGGGACGGTCCATTCCTGCCGATCTGGCGCCATGCCTGGTCGGTACCCCCCGGAGTCGATGTCCATACCCCGATCGGGGAAGCGGACCGGAACAACGCGGAAACCCTAGTGATCGTCCGCCCGACCCGGACCACCGACCCGCGCCCGTCAGGAGTTCGTCAGGCGGGCCGGCGCGCTAGCGTCCGGTCATGCCGACCCGCCCCGACCCGCTGATCCATCTGCCCGAGCAGAGCCGCCTGCTGGGTGAGGTGATCGCCGCGGCCGATCCGGAGACACCGGTGCCGACCTGCCCCGACTGGACCCTGCGCACCCTCGCCGGCCACGTCGGGCGGGGCGACCGCTGGGCCGCCGAGATCGTCGACACGCAGGCCCAGGAGGTCGTCGACCCGCGCACCGTCGAGGGAGGCGACCCCCCGGCGGATCCGCGCGGGATCCCGGAGTGGCTCGCCGACGGCGTGGCCCGACTCACCGGGGCGCTCGCCGCCACCGGGGCGGGCACCCGGGTCTGGACGTTCCTCGGCCCGCGCCCGGCAGCCTGGTGGGTGCGGCGGCGGCTGCACGAGACCGTCGCGCACCGGGCGGACGCGGCGCTCGCCACCGGCGGTGCCCTGACGCTCGCGCCGGAGCTGGGCGCGGACGCGGTCTCGGAGTGGCTCGACCTCGTGGCGGCGCGCTCCGCCGCGCCCGGTGCCGAGCCCGTCCTCGACGACGGCGCCACCCTGCACCTGCACGCTACCGACGGCGGGCTGGGCGAGGCGGGGGAGTGGACGGTGCACCGCGACGGCACGGGGATCGCCTGGGAGCACGGGCACGCGAAGGGCAGCGTGGCCGTGCGGGGCGCCGCCGCCGACCTCCACCTGATGCTGCTGCGCCGCCTGGCCGCCGACGACCCTCGGCTGCAGGTGTTCGGTGACCCCGCGGTGCTCGCGGCCTGGCTGGCCCGCACCCCGTTCTGAACCGGCGCGCGCCGGGAACGGCGGTACGACCGGGCGGCCCCCGGATCGCGCGCGTCAGTCCGCCCGGACCAGGTCCATGAGCAGGCCGTCGTGCCAGGTCCCGTCGGCGCCCCGCTCGTAACGGCGCATCACCCCGACCGGCTCGAACCCGGCCCGGCGGCAGCAGCGGATCGCGCGCTCGTTGTGCGCCGCGGGGTCGGTGACCACGCGGTGGTGGCCGCGGGCGAACAGGTGCGCGACCATGGCGCGCAGCGCGTCACAACCGAGGCCGCGGCTCTGCTGGTCCGGGTGCAGCGCGAGGTCGATCCCGGCGTAGCGGTGGTCGGGGTCGAGCTCCTCCCGGTAGATGATCAGGCCGACCACCTCGCCGGCCAGCTCGATCGCGAATCCCTGCGGGCCGAGGAGCTCGCGGCGGACCCGCTCGAGGTCGTAGCCGCCCCACCAGCGCGCGACCTCGGAATGGGCGAGGATCTCCAGGAACGCCGGCACGTGGGCCGCCGTGGTCGGGCGCAGCACCACCGTCTGACCCGCGATCGCTCCGGTCATGGCAGCCCCTCTCAGGAGGTCAGCCGCACGCGGGCCAGCTCGGCGAGCGACGCCGCCGAACGGGGCTGCTCGAACGCTACCTCGGCGTGCCGCCCGTCGAGCTCGAGCGTGGCGATCATGTTGCCGAACAGGGGCCCGACCACGCGCTCCCAGCCCACCGGCGGCGCGGGGGCGCCGACGTGCGCCGCCCACCGTCGCGCGAGCCACCGCGCGCCCCGCGACCAGCCGAGCCGGAAGCCCGGACGGACGATCCAGTCGATGTGGTTGTGCACGGGCGAGCAGGTGAGCTGGTGGACGGCCGTGTCGGTCGGCTGCGGCAGGTCGACGCGGGCGGCGTAGCTGTGGTGCACGTCGCCGGACAGGACGTTGACGGTGGCCGGCCCGCGCGCCGCGACGGTGCCGACGAGGCGCGCCAGGCGGTCGAACGAGTCGCGGAAGGCCGCCCAGTGCTCCAGGTCGGCGGCCTGCCGGACCGTCTCGGCGAGCCGCCCGCGCCGGCCGGGGCGGGCGGCGGCGATCTCGTTGACGGTCTCGACGTCGCCGAGCGCGTGCGGCATGAGCCAGGGCACCGACGTGCCGAGGACCAGGTGCTCGACGGGACCCTCGGCGAGCGCCTGCTCCTCCACCCAGCGGAACTCGGCCTCGCTGAGCATGAGGTGGCGGCCGTCCTCCAGGATCCGCCCGTTCCGGGAGTCGATCATGATGAAGCGGCTGTCGCCGAGGTCCCAGCGGAAGCTGAACCGGATGGCCTTGGCGCCGTCGACCTCGGCATCGGCCCGGTCGGCGAGCTCGGCGAGCATCGGCCACACGTCGCCGTCGGCCTCGTTGACCATCCGGTGGTAGGGGTCGGTGGCGAGGTCGTCCGGCGGGAGGTTGCCCAGGTGCTGGAACACCCAGTAGGACGCGATGGCGGCCCGGATGCGGTCGCGCCACCACGGCAGCCTCGCCATGTCCGCCCGCCACGCCGCCGAGGTGTTCCAGTCGTCGCGCACGTCGTGGTCGTCGAAGATCATCGCGGTGGAGACGGTGGACATCAGCCACCGGACCTCGGGGTCCGACCACGAGTCGAGGTAGAGCCCCGCGTACTCGTCGAAGCCGACGATCTCGTCGTCGGGCCAGTCCGCCGGGCGGTCGTGGCTCACGGTGATGCGCCGGCGCAGCCGCGGGGTGAGCTCGTCGGCGTACACCTGGTCGCCGAGCAGCAGCAGCGCGTCGGGCCACTCGTCGACGGGGCGGCGGGTCATCCGGACGGCGTAGCTGTCCAGGGCGTCGAGACCGAGGCGGGCCGCGGCCCTCGGGTCGGCCACCTTCGGGTAGCGGCACGAGCCGAAAATGATCCGGTGCCGGGTCGCCGAGGCGGGCCCGCGGGTCCGGATCACGCTCGGCGGGAACGGTGACGCGGCGGCCGGCCAGACCGGCGCGCCGTCGACGAGCACGCGGTACGCGACGGTGCTGTCCGGGGGCAGGCCGGTGACGGCGACGAGCGCGAAGTGGTGGCCTGCCACCTCGAACGTGCGGGCCGTGCCCACGCCGGTGCCCTCGGTGACCACGTCGACCCGGGCGGCCTGTCCGGTCTGTACCCACACCGAGGCGGTGGTCTGGCCGACGTGGCGCAGGACGGGCCCGAGGAGGAGGAGGGACACGACCGCATCCTAGTGACGGCCGGCCTCGTCGAGCGCGAGCAGCGCCGCGCCGACCGTGCCCGCGTCGGCGCCGTAGCGGGCCGCCTCGATCGGGACGACGCCGCGAGCCTGCGGGGCGTAGGCGTACTCGCGGGCGGCGGTGCGGGCCGGGCCCAGCAGCAGCTCGCCGGTCTCGACGAGCCCGCCACCGACCACCACGACCTCGACCTCCAGGATGTTCGCCAGCGAGGCGATGCCCACCCCCAGCCAGCGGCCGAGCCGGGCGAACAGTGCCTGCGCGGTCGGGTCGCCCTGCTGCGCCGCCGCCGTCACCGTGTGGCCGGTGACGGCGCCCGCGGCCCGCCCGAGGCGCGCGATCGTCCCGTCCGGATCGTCCGCGGCGGCGTCGCGTCCCATCCGGGTCAACGCGGTGCCCGAGGCGTAGGCCTCGAAGCAGCCGTGGTTGCCGCAGCCGCAGCGCGGCCCGTCCGGGTTGAGGACCATGTGGCCCAGCTCCGCGCCGAGCCCGGTTGGCCCGCGGTAGATGCGCCCGTCGAGGACCAGACCACCGCCGATGCCGGTGCCGACCGTCACCAGCACCATGTTCCGCCGGGGGGCCGGGCCGAGCCGGGCCTCGGCCAGCGCGGCCACGTTCGCGTCGTTGTCGACGACGGTCGGCAGTCCCGTCTCCCCCTCCAGCCGCTCGCGGACCGCCCAGTCCCGGTAGGCGTTGTTCGGTGCCCACCGGACGCGTCCGGCAGGCCACTCGACGATGCCGGCGGCGCCCACCCCGATCGCCCCGACCCCGGCGTGCCCGGCGCGCAGTCGCTCGACCAGCCGCAGCAGGACCCGTTCGACCTCGGCCGCCCCCGAGTGCTCGGGCGTGGCCTCGACGAGCTCGCCGAGCACGGTGCCGTCCGCGCCGACGACAGCCGACGCGATCTTGGTGCCGCCGATGTCCAGGCCGATGGCCGTGCGCGCGCCCCGCTCGTCCGTCACCACCGCATGATTGCGCCCGGGGGTCGGGCACGCTGGTTTGGGGAACCGGGTGTGGGGGAACGCGCCTGCATGCTGCTACGTCGACTCGCCCGCCCGATGCTCGCCGCGATGTTCATCCAGGGCGGTATCAACGCCCTCCAGGCGCCGCAGGGGCACGCCCAGGCGGCAAAGCCGTTGCTCGACGCCGTCGCCCCTGCCGTCGACAAGGTCACCGAGATGGCGCCGATCGACCAGCGCCCCGACGACGAGATGCTCATCAAGATCGACGCCGGGGTGAAGGTCGTCGCCGGCACGATGCTCGCACTGGGCCGGTTCCCCCGGCTGGCGTCCACCGCACTCGCCGCCTCGCTCGTCCCCACCACGCTCGCCACCCACCGCTTCTGGGACATCGACGACGAGGCCGAGCGGCAGGCCCAGCAGATCCACTTCCTGAAGAACGTCGGCCTGCTCGGCGGGCTGCTCATCGCCGCGGCCGACACCGGCGGCAAGCCGTCGCTCGGCTGGCGCGGCCGTCGCGCCGCCAGGCTCGCGTCCGCCGCGGTGCAGCGGCGCACCGACGAGCTCACGGGCGCCGCGCAGGAGCTGAGCGGGCGCCTGACGGGCACCGCGCAGCAGGGCAGCGGCGCCGCCGCGGGGCTGGCCGCCGGCCTCGCCGGGCTGTCCACCAGCGCCGGTGCCGCCGTCTCCACCCGGGCGAAGGAGGCGCAGGCGATACTCGCCGAGCGCGGGCCCGAGGCCGCCGCCCGCGCCGCCGCGGTGCGGGCGGACCTGACGCGGCGCGCGGCGAAGTCCGCGAAGCGGGCCGAGAAGCGCCGCGCCGCCCTGCAGAAGGCCGCCGACAAGCGGGGCGCGGAGCTGCGCCTGGCCGCCGAGAAGCGCAGCGCGGCGCTGCAGAAGCGGGCCGCGAAGAGGGGCGCGCAGTGGCAGAAGCAGGCCGCGCGCCGCCGGGCCGAGCTGGAGCGCAGGGCCCCGGCCTACCTCGACCAGGTCACCACCCAGGCGTCGAAGCTCGGCCACGACGTCGCCATCCGCGCCTCGCGCGTCGGCGCGGAGGTCGCGCACGCCGCGGGCGGTGTAGCCGACGACGCGCGCAAGCGGGTGTCCGCCCTCTCGCGCTGACCTCCGCCGCCCGGTCCCCGGGGTAGCCTGCGCGCTACCCCGGGGCGGTAGCTCAGCGGTCAGAGCAGCGGACTCATAATCCGTCAGGTCGTGGGTTCGACCCCCACCCGCCCCACTGGTTTGACCAGCACGAATCACGCCGTTAGATGATCTCACCGACACGTCGTGGGTTCGTACGTGGGACAACGTGCGGTATGTTCGCCCCGTGGCGGGCGGGGAAGCCCGGCGGCGCAAGCGCTGGCCGGGCAACATCGAGGAGCT
>DATLGI010000071.1:0-9843 GCA_035540535.1 Pseudonocardia sp. | reverse complement strand
CCCTCGACTCGGTCGCCCCGGTCTGAGCCCGCCCGCCCGCGGGGGCGTCGCGTGCGGGCGCACGGCTCGGCGGTCGGCGGGCTCCGGTAGCGTCACCGACCGTGATCGAACCGCTGGTCGTCGTGGTGCTGGTGGCGCTGGCCGCGCTCGCGGTGGCCGGAGCGGCCGGGACCGCGACCGGGCGGGTGCCCGGGCGGACCGAGCGGCTCGCGGTCGGCGTCGTCGCCGGGTTGGTGGCGCTGCAGGCGGTGATCGCCGGGGTTCGGGTGCTCGGCGCGGCCGCCGTGTCCGAGCAGTCCACGTTCCTGATCTACCTGGTCGTGTCGGTCTGCGTGCTGCCGATCACCACCCAGTTCGCGCTGGCCGAACCCACCCGCTGGGGCGGGTTGGTGATCGCGGTCGGGGCGGTGGCGACCGCCGTCGCGGTCTGGCGGCTCGACGGGCTCTGGGCCGCGGGCGTGGCCGGTGGCTGAGCGGCCGCGCGCCACGGCCACCGGCCCCGGCCGGGTGCTGATCGCCGTCTACGCGGTGTTCGCGCTGTCCGCAACGGCCCGGGCCGGGGTCCAGATCGCCACCCGGTTCGGCGAGGCCCCGCTGCCCTACCTGCTCTCGGCGCTGGCGGCCGTCGTCTACGTCCTGGCGACGGTCGGGCTCGCCGGGACCGGGCCGGGGGCGCGCCGGCTCGCGTGGGCGGCCGTGGTCTTCGAGCTCGTCGGGGTGCTGGCGGTCGGGACGCTGACGGCCGCGGACGCGGTCGCGTTCCCCGCCGACACCGTGTGGTCGCGCTTCGGCGCCGGGTACGGATACGTGCCGCTGGTGCTGCCGTTCCTGGGCCTGTGGTGGCTGCGTCGCACGGCGCCGGTGCGCGCGGGCGGCGTCGGCTAGGTTCGGGGCCCATGCGGCTGACCGTGCTCGGCTGCTCGGGCAGCGCGCCCGGGCCGTCCTCCCCGGCGTCCGGATACCTGGTGGCGGCCGGCGGGGCGCACCTCGTCCTCGACCTCGGCAACGGCACCCTCGGGGCGCTGCAGCGCCATCTCGACCCCTGGTGCCTGGACGCCGTGCTGCTCTCGCACCTGCATTCCGACCACTGCGCGGACGTCGCCTCGCTCGTGGTGCACCGCCGCTACCATCCGCGCCCGCCGTTCGACGCCACCGCGCACCGCCTGCCCGTGCACGCGCCGGCCGAGGCCCCGGATCGGCTGGCCGCCGCGTACGCGCCCTCCGCGGCCGAGCGCGCCGGCACCGACCTCACCGACGTCCTCGCCTTCCACCCGCTCGCGCCGGGCGCCGTCGCGCAGGTCGCGGGCGTGACGGTGGCCGCGGCCGCCGCCGACCACCTCTGCGAGGCCTACGCGTTGCGGCTGGAGCACGGCGGGCGCAGCCTCGTCTACACCGGCGACACCGGGCCGTGCGCCGGCGTGGCCGATCTCGCCCGCGGCGCCGACGTCCTGCTCTGCGAGGCCACCTGGCCGCACGTCACCGCCGGGTGGAGCGAGCCGCCGCCGGGGATGCACCTGTCGGGGCGCCAGGCCGGGGAGCACGCCGCGGCGGCCGGCGTCGGGCGGTTGTTGCTGACCCACGTGCCGCCGTGGACCGACGCCGCGCCGATCCTCGCCGAGGCGGCGGAGGTGTTCGACGGGCCCGTGGAGCTGGTGGAGCCGGGCGCGGGCTACGACGTCTGACGCCGGGGTGGGCGGGGCCCCCGCCGATCAGCGTCCTACCGTGGAGCGTCGCACCGGCCGGTCGGGTTCCACGCCGCCGCCCTAAGCTGTCGCGGTGACGCGAACGGACGGCAGGGCCGACGACGAGCTGCGGCCGGTGCGGATCACCCGAGGCTTCCAGCGGCACCCCGCGGGCTCGGTGCTGGTGGAGTTCGGGGGCACCAAGGTGCTGTGCGCGGCCAGCGTGACCGAGGGCGTACCGCGCTGGCGCGCCGGTTCCGGTCTGGGCTGGCTCACCGCCGAGTACGCGATGCTGCCCTCGGCCACGCACACGCGCAGCGACCGGGAGTCGGTGAAGGGCCGGGTCGGCGGCCGCACGCACGAGATCAGCCGGCTGATCGGGCGCTCGCTGCGCTCGTGCATCGATCTCCGCGCGCTCGGCGAGAACACGATCGCCCTCGACTGTGACGTCCTGCAGGCCGACGGCGGCACCCGCACTGCGGCGATCACCGGCGCCTACGTGGCCCTGACCGACGCCGTCACCTGGCTCGGCGCGCACCGGCGGCTCGCCGACCCCCAGCCGCTGTCGTGCCGGGTCGCGGCGGTGAGCGTCGGCGTCGTCGACGGGCGGGTGCGGCTGGACCTGCCCTACGAGGAGGACGCGCGGGCCGAGGTGGACACGAACGTCGTCGCGACCGACGTCGGAACGCTCATCGAGGTACAGGGCACCGGCGAGGGCGCCACGTTCTCCCGCCGGACCCTCGACGCGATGCTTGACGTCGCGCTGGCGGGCATCCACCGGTTGACCGACATCCAGGCCGCCGCGCTGGCCGAGCCGTACCCGGGCGAGCTGCCGGAGCGGCCGTGAGCGCCGCGCTGCTGCTCGCGAGCCGGAACCCGGGAAAGCTCGCCGAGCTGCGCCGCCTGCTCGAGTCCGCCGACCTGGGCGGCGTGCAGGTGCTCGGGCTCGCCGACGTCGCCGCGTACCCGGAGTCGCCCGAGACCGGGGCGACCTTCGCCGAGAACGCGGTGGCCAAGGCCCGGGAGGCCGCGGCGGCGTCCGGGCTGCCCGCGGTGGCCGACGACTCCGGCCTGGCGGTCGACGCGCTGAACGGCATGCCCGGGGTGCTCTCGGCCAGGTGGTGCGGGGTGCACGGGGACGACGCGGCCAACCTGCGGCTGGTCCTCGGGCAACTGCGCGACGTCCCCGACGAGCGGCGGGGCGCGCAGTTCGTGTGCGCGGCGGCGCTCGTCGTCCCGGGCGGCGACGCGGTGACGGTGCACGGCGAGTGGCGCGGGCGGCTCGTGCGGACCCCACGCGGAACGAACGGGTTCGGCTACGACCCGATCTTCGTGCCGGAGGGGGAGGAGCGCACCTCCGCCGAGCTCACCCCCGCCGAGAAGGACGCCGCGTCGCACCGGGGCCGGGCCATGCGGGCCCTGCTGCCGCACCTGCGGGCACTGGCCGGCTGATCCCCTCCGGGCCCGGCCCCGCCTCACCTCCCGCACCCCGCCCCCTTCTCCCCGACATGGAAGCATGTCGGGGTCGCCAGCGGCCGCCGGAGGCCGTCAAGGCTCCATGTCGGGACGGGTGGGGGGCGCCTCGGCGGGCCGGTCCGGTCGCGACGTCGGTACCGTCGGGTGCTGTGACGCGGGGGATGCAGGCCGGGGTCGGAGCGGTGCTGCTCGCCGTGCTCGCCGTCGTGCTGCTCGCCGGGCGCCCGTCGGGGGCCGAGGACGTCCGCGACGTCGTCCAGGCGGCCGGGGCGTGGGCGCCGGTGATGTTCGTGCTGCTGCAGGTCGCGGTGACGCTGCCTCCGGTGCCGCGGACGGTGTTCACGCTGGCGGCGGGGGTGCTGTTCGGGTCGGTCGCGGGCATCGCGCTGGCCGTGGTGGCGTCCACGCTCACGGCGGTGCTCGCGTTCCTGCTCGTGCGCACGGCTGCGCGCGGCCTTGTCCTGCGGTGGGCGGACCACCGCGCGTTCCGGTGGGTGCAGGCCCGGCTGGACAGCCGGGGCCTGCTCGCCGTGACGTCACTGCGCCTGATCGCGCCGGTTCCGTTCGCGGTGATGAACTACGCGGCCGGCCTGTCCGGCGTGCGGTTCGCGCCGTACCTGCTCGGCACGGTGCTGGGCAGCCTGCCGGGAACCGTGGCCGTGGTGGTGCTCGGCGACGCCGTGACCGGCGAGCCGCGCCCGGAGCTGCTGGCGGTGTCGGTGCTCTGCGGCATGGTGGGGCTGGCCGGGGTGCTGGTGGCGGCGCGGCGGCCGGAGGTCGCGGACGTGGCCGCGGAGCGGGCGCCGCTCCGCGGCTGAGTGCCGGCGGCGGGATTCGAACCCGCACTGTCTTGGCCCTAAACCAAGTGCCTGCTGCCAGTTGGGCTACGCCGGCATCGCCCTGCGGGCACAGCATACGGCGGCCCGCGCCCGCGGCGGGTGTCACACCGGTGCTGCTTGAGCCCGCCAGGACGCAGGTGCGACGCTCAGCGGGGCCGGCCCTGCTTCAGACCCCCAGCTCCCGCCGCAGCTTCGCCACGTGCCCCGTGGCCCGCACGTTGTACTGCGCCTCCTCCAGCACCCCGTCCGGCCCGACGACGAACGTCGAGCGGATCACGCCGGTCACCGTCCTGCCGTACATCTGCTTCTCCCCGTACGCGCCCCACGCGGTGAGCACCTCCCGGTCCACGTCGGACAGCAGCGGGAAGGTCAGATCCTCCGCGTCGCGGAACCGGGCGAGCTTCGCGGGCGGGTCGGGGGATATGCCGAGGACGTCGACGCCGGCGTCGTCGAGCTCCGCGAGCCCGTCGCGGAAATCGCAGGCCTGCTTCGTGCAGCCGGGCGTTCCGGCGGCCGGGTAGAAGTACACGATCACGCGGCGGCCGCGGAAGTCGGCCAGGGAGACGGGCTTGCCGTCGGCGTCGGGGAGCGTGAACTCCGGCGCGGGGTCGCCGGGCGCGAGGCGGGTCGTCATGCGCCCGATCCTGGCACCGCCGCCGCGGCCCCGGCTGCCCGGGCACCCTCCGCGGCCCTGATCTACGGTGGGCACCCACAGGACGGCCCGGAGACGGACCGGGGACAGGAGGAGCCGTGGCGCGCGATCCGGACACCATCCAGCGCGAGATCGAGCGGACGAGGGACGAGCTCGCCGACAGCCTGGACGCGCTGACCGAGCGGGCCCACCCGAAGCGGCTCGTCGACGGCGGCAAGCGGCGGTTGCAGGAGCGCCTCGCGGACCCGAACGTGCGCTACGCGCTGATGGCGGTCGGCGGGCTGCTCGCCCTCGCGGTGCTGCGCAAGCTCTTCCGCTAGGGCGGCCGCTCAGCCGAGCTCGGCGGCCAGCGCGAGCGCCTCGTCGCGCCCGGCCGCGCGGGCGAGGAGCACGCGGTGGCGCATCACCAGCCGCGGCGCGCCGAACCCGACCACCGCGACGAGCCGGTCCCCGGCCGTGCAGCCGATCACGGTGCCCGCGACCGGGCCGCCCGCGAGGCCGGTGCCGTGCAGGGCGATCAGGTCGTCGGCGAGTTCAGGGCGGCCGAACACCTGGATCTTGAGCCCGAACTGGTCCGACCAGACGTAGGGCACGCGCGGGGCCGGCGGGTCGAGCCCGAGCACGTCCCGGGCGACGACCCTGGCCTGCTCGCCCGCACTGGTCCAGTGCTCGACCCGGCGCACCCCGCCCCGTACCGGGTCCGGCCACGCGGCGACGTCACCCAGCGCCCACACCCCTTCGACGCCCGCGACCCGGCCCGTCGCGTCACACGCGATGCCGTCGCCGGCCGGGACACCGGAGCCGGCCAGCCAGCCGAGCTCCGGTCGCCCGCCGACCCCGACCACGACGACGTCGGCGGTCACCCGGTCGCCCCCGGCGAGCTCCAGCGTGTGCTCGTCGACGAAGCGCTCGACCCGCACGCCGGTGCGCAGGTCGACCCCCGCCTCGACGGCCAGCCGCGCGCACAGGGCTCCCACCTGCTCGCCCAGCGCGCCGGCCAGCGGCACCGGGAGCGCCTCCAGCACCGTCACCGCGACGCCGCGGGTGCGCGCGCTGGTGGCCACCTCGGCGCCGATGAAGCCCCCGCCGACGACGGCGAGCGACCGCGCCCCGGCCAGCGCCGTCCGCAACGCCAGGGCGTCGTCGAGGGTGCGCAGGGTGTGCACGCCGGCAGGCTGACCGGGCAGGCGGCGGGCGACCAGACCGGTGGCGAGGACGACGGCGTCGGCGTAGAGGCTCGCGCCGTCGTCGAGCACGACCTCGCCGGGCCGCAGCGCCACCGCGGGGAGCCCGAGGTGCGTCCGGATGCCGAGGTCGTCGAGGCCGTCGGCGTCACGGAGGACGGCGCGGGGCGGGTCCCACTCTCCGGTCAGCAACTGCTTGGACAGGGGCGGACGATCGTAGGGCAGGTGCGGTTCGGCGCCGACGAGGCCGATCCGGCCCGGGAAACCCGCGGCGCGCAGCTGCTCGGCGGTGCGCAGCCCGCCGAGCCCGGCGCCGACCACCAGCACGTGCTCGGGATGCCTGCTCACGCGGTGCCGACACCTCCTTCCGCGCGTCCGCGCGGTGCCCATCCTGCCGCAGCGCCGGTGCGCCGGTCGCGCGCGGTCACGCGTCGGCGGCGGTGAGCTCGGCCCACAGCGTGCCGGCGGCGGTGGCGACGCCGTCCGCCCGGCCGCACGTGCCCCCGCCGGCGTGGGCCAGCAGGTCCAGCGCGAGCTCCCGAACCGGTATCCCGGCGCGCTGCGCGGCCGCGACGAGCATCGCGAACGCCTGCTCGGAGTCCACCCCGGCGCGCCCCATCACCACGCCCTTGGCCCGCTCGATCGCCCGCCTGCGGTGCATCATGCCGATCATCTCGTCGGCCTTCACCAGCTCGTCGGTGCAGTACTCGACCACCCCGAGGCCCGTCGCGAGCAGCGGCTCGAACCTGTCGATGACGGCGAGCTCGGCCGGCCCGGGAGCCTCGGCCAGGTAGGCGCTGAGCACCACGGGGCCGTGCTCGTCCCAGCCGCCCGGTACGGCGACGACGGCGAGCCCGGCGCAGCTCGCCGGTCGCGGCAGGGTCGGCCAGCGGCGGTCGGTGCCCAGGTCCGGCGTGCTGACCGGCGCTTCGCCCTCGGCGGCCTCGGGCAGCGGGCCCTCGCCGGCGGCCCACTGCGCGGCGTCGAGCTCCACCGCGAGGCCGATCCCGGCCGCCGCGCGCCCGCTGCCCGGCCGGGCGCACAGGCTCAGCCCGATCCCCGAGCAGCGGGGCAGCGCGCTCGACAGCGACTCCATGAGCAGCACCAGCAGGCGCTCCCCGAAGCGGACCTGCTCCACCACACCCCTCCACCCTCCCCGACCCGGGAGATTGTGGCATCGGGGGTCGCTAGCCGATCCGGGTGTCCGGGTCCAGCCGGTCGCGCAGGCGGTCCAGGGTCTGGGCCAGCAGCCGCGAGACGTGCATCTGCGAGATGCCGACGCGGTCGGCGATCTGGGTCTGGGTCATGTTGCCGAAGAACCGCAGCAGCACGATGGTCCGCTCGCGCGGGGCCAGCTCGGCGAGGATCGGCCGCAGGGCCTGGCGGGAGTCGACGCGGTCGAGCTCGGCGTCGGCCTCGCCCACCAGCTCCCCGACGGTCGCGCTGCCCTGCTCGGACGAGAGCATCTCGTCCAGCGAGGAGCTGCGGTACGCCTCGGCCGCCTCCAGCCCCTCCAGGACGTCGGCGACGGGCACGCCCAGCCGGTCGGCGATCTCGCTGGGCTTCGGCGCCCGGCCGAGCTGCTGGGCCAGCTCCGAGACCACGCCGTTGATCGAGACGTGCAGGTCCTTGAGCCGCCGCGGCACCCGCATCGACCAGCCCTGGTCGCGGAAGTGCCGGCGGACCTCGCCGCTGATCGTGGGCACGGCGAAGGAGAAGAAGTCGCTGCCCCGCTCGGGGGAGAACCGGTCGACGGCGTTGATCAACCCGACCGTGGCGACCTGCACGAGGTCGTCGAGCGGCTCGCCGCGGTGCGCGAAGCGACGGGCGATGTGCTGGGCCACGGGCAGGAACCCCCTGACGAGCTGGTCGCGTAGGGCCTCCCGCCGGGGATCGTCGGGGTCCGTGGCCGCGTACTGCTCGAGCAGGGGAACCAGGTGGCCGTACTCCGGATCGGCTCGGGTCACCGCGACCCGTCGCCGGAGCGCTTGTCCAGCCGGATGCCGACGGTCGGCCGCGCGCCGTCCGTGCCGGGCGTGTGGTGCACCTCGACCTCGTCGGCGAGGGTCTGCAGTACCCGCCAGCCGAACGTGTCGGTGGAGACCACGGAGTCCGAGCCGGCCGCCGACACCTCGGCGAGCACCCTGATCTGCTCGGGGCGCACGACGAACCGGCATTGCAGGATGGAGCTCGGAGCGGCGACGTCGACGAGCGTGGCGCACGCCTCGTCCACCGCCATCCGCAGGTCGGAGATGGCATCGAGGTCGAAGTCGGCGCGGGCGGCCAGATCCGACGCGACCGCGCGGATCGTGGGGATCAACGCAGCACTCGCCGACGTCCGGACCTCGACGGTCGACGCGCCGAACAGCTCGTCGTCGTGCAGGGAGTCCAGGTCGGACACGCTCTCGGCACTCCTTGTCGGGCGCTCGGGTCGACGGCCGGCCACGGGGTCTGACCGGGCTGTCGCGGGGACGATCGGGAGGGGCGCAGCCATCTTGCTACCCCGGACGGCGTCGGATCAATCGTGGGCCCCCGTCGCGTGGGGTGAGAACGCGCCCGACGGGCCGCGGGCCACCCGGCCGTGGGCGTGTCCCGGCGTCCCGGGCGGGCAGGCGGCCCGGTCCGCGCGGCCGGCGGAACCGTTACCCCGCGCAGGCGGTCCCGGGCGCCTCACCAGCGATGATGCCGCCGTTCACGGATCATCTGCGGCCGTTCGGCGTCCCGACCGGCCGCGGCCCGCTGGCACGCGGTTAGCTGCGCTCGATGCGCGTGCTGACAGGGGGTCCGCACCCGTCGAGGGGGAGCACGCGATGTCCGCGATACGGCAACTGGACGGTGCCGGCCCCGGTGCGGCCTCCTGGTCGGGGCAGCCCGCGGCTTTCGCCTCCGGGCGGCGGCTGGTGGCCGTGACGGTCAGTCCGATGGAGCTGCTGCGCCCGGCCTCGGACCTCGTCCGCCTCCTGCACGGCGCCGGCGAGGTCGACGTGCTCGTCGCCGGCGAGGACCCGGCGGTCCCGGGGGTCGGCTACCTGGACGTGCCCGCGGCGACGCCGGTGGCGCGGCCCGGGGCGGGGGCCCGCCGCGTCGTCGACGAGTGGGACGACGACTGGGACGACGACTGGGACGACGACCGGGACGACGACCGGGACGACGACCGGGACGACGAGGACCCCGACGACGAGCGCGACGACGTCCGGGCGGGGATCGAGCGCCTCGGCCTGCCGGGGCTGCAGCTGCACCGGCTGGGCCTGCGGACGCCGCTGCCGGCTTCGGCGGAGGGCGACATCGTCGCCGCGGTCAGCGAGCTGGTGGGGTTCGATCCGGAACCCGGGGTGTACTGCCTCGCACCGGACGAGCTGGCCGGCGACCCGTCGCGCACGGTCGTCGAGCGCGCGGTGCAGCGGATCGCCCGCGCCTACGGCATCCCCCTGCTGCGCTACCGCTGTCTGGAGCTGTCCGTCGTCGCCCCGCCCGTCGGCGCCTGATCCGCGCACGAAACGACGGCGGCGCCGTCCACTCGCGATCGGCGCCGCCGCCTTGGATCCGACGTCCCCCGCGGCCCCCGACGCCACGGGCGACGCCGGAGGTCTCAGCTCGCGGCGGGCATGCCCTCGCGCTCGAGGATGAGCCTGCGCTCGGCCTCGGCGAGGCCGCCCCACACGCCGAACGGCTCCCTGGTCTGGAGGGCGAACTCCCGGCACTGCTCGATCACCGGGCAGCGTCCGCAGATCTCCTTCGCCCGCGCGGTGCGCCGGGCTCGCGAGGGGTTGCGCTCCCCGTCGGGGTGGTAGAACACCCCGCTGTCCATCCCGCGACACGCTCCCAGACGCTGCCACTGCCAGGCGTGGTCCAGGGGTCCGGGGAGCCGGGAAACGTCGCTCATCTCCGACCACCTCTTTCGGGTCCGGCCCGGCGCTCCGGGCGATCGAGGCTGTCGTTCCCTGGTCCGTGAGGTGGCAAACGCAGGCGGCCGCGGGGGCGGGCAGGAGCCGCCGCCGCCGGGTATGGGT
>DATLGI010000070.1:0-23860 GCA_035540535.1 Pseudonocardia sp. | reverse complement strand
ACCTCGCAGTGCACGGTGACCCCCACGTTCTCCTTCACCCCCGTGACGACCTCCGCCGCCGCCTCGGCCCGCCGTCCCGCCGGGGTGTCGGGCCGGGCCTCGACGCGCACGGTGAGCGCGTCGAGGCGGCCCTCGGTGGTGAGCACGAGCTGGAAGTGCGGGGCGAGGCCCGGGGTGCGGAGCACGATCTCCTCGATCTGGGTCGGGAAGACGTTCACCCCGCGCAGGATGATCATGTCGTCGCTGCGGCCGGTGATCTTCCGCATCCGGCGCATGGCCGGCCGCGCGGTGCCCGGCAGCAGGCGGGTCAGGTCGCGGGTGCGGTACCGGATGATCGGCAGTGCCTCCTTGGTGAGCGAGGTGAACAGCAGCTCGCCCTCCTCGCCGTCGGGCAGCACGGTGCCGTCGAGCGGGTCGATCACCTCGGGGTAGAAATGGTCCTCCCACACGTGCAGGCCGTCCTTGGTCTCCACGCACTCCTGCGAGACGCCCGGCCCCATCACCTCGGACAGGCCGTAGATGTCGACGGCGTGCATGTCCATCCGGTCCTCGATCTCCACCCGCATCTGCTCGGTCCACGGCTCGGCGCCGAAGATGCCGACCCGCAGCGACGACGCCGCCGGATCGAGGCCCTGCTTGGCGAACTCGTCGATGATCGTGAGCATGTAGGACGGCGTGACCATGATGATCTCCGGTGCGAAGTCCTGGATCAGCTGGACCTGCCGCGAGGTCATCCCGCCGGAGATCGGGATCGCCGTCGCGCCGAGCTTCTCGATGCCGTAGTGCGCGCCGAGACCGCCGGTGAACAGGCCGTAGCCGTAGGCGTTGTGCACCTTGTGTCCGGGCCGCCCGCCCGCGGCCCGGATCGAGCGGGCCATGAGACCGGCCCAGTTGTCGATGTCGGTCGCGGTGTAGCCGACGACGGTCGGCCGGCCGGTGGTGCCGGACGAGGCATGGACGCGCCGCACCCGGTCCTGGGGCACGGCGAACATCCCGAACGGGTAGTTGTCGCGCAGGTCGGCCTTGGACGTCGTCGGGAACCTCGCGATGTCCCCGAGCTCGCGGCAGTCGTCGGGGTGCACGCCGTGCCCGTCGAAGGCCCTCCGATAGTGGGGCACGTTCTGGTAGGCGTGCCGCAGCGTCCACCGCAGGCGCTGCA
This sequence comes from Pseudonocardia sp., assembly GCA_035540535.1. Taxonomy (GTDB): domain Bacteria; phylum Actinomycetota; class Actinomycetes; order Mycobacteriales; family Pseudonocardiaceae; genus Pseudonocardia. Next base: position 22,701 of record DATLGI010000070.1, on the reverse strand, counting down.
ACTGCAGCGCGCGCAGCTCGTCGAGCGACATCCGCTCGGCGGGGTCGAGCAATTCGGCGGGGGGCGCGTCGCCGAGGCGGCGGGTCGCGGGCGCTGTCACTGCGCCTCCTTCTTGGCGACCAGGGTGAGGACGTCGTACCGGGCGACCGACTCGCCGTCCTGGCGCGTGACGTCGGCGTCCCAGCGCACCTCGCCGTAGGCGGCGCCATCCCGGGGCGTGAGCTGCTTGCAGGTGAGCGTGACGGTCAGCTCGTCGCCGAACTTGACGGGTGTGAGGAAGCGCAGCGCGTCGACGCCGTAGTTCGCGAGCACCGGGCCCGGAGCCGGGTCGACGAACAGGCCCGCGGCGAGGGAGACGACCAGGTAGCCGTGCGCCACCCGCTCGCCGAACAGCGGGTTCGCCGCGGCCGCCTCGGCGTCCATGTGCGCGTAGAAGGTGTCGCCGGTGAACTCGGCGAAGTGCTCGACGTCCTCCTGCGTCACCCGCCGCGGCCCGGCGACCACGGTGTCGCCCGGGCGCAGCTCCTCGAGGTGCTTGCGGAACGGGTGCACGTCGGTCCGCCGGCGCTCCGAGCCGGCCACCCATCGGCCGGTGATCGCGGTGAGCGTGTCGGGGTCGGCCTGCACCGCGGTGAGCTGCATGTGGTGCAGCACGCCGCGGATCCCGCCCATCTCCGCTCCGCCCCCGGCACGTCCGGGCCCGCCGTGCACGAGCGCCGGCATCGGCGAGCCGTGGCCCGTCGACTCCTTCCCGTCGCGCTCGTTCAGCACGAGCAGCCTGCCGTGCCACGGCGCGACGCCGAGCACGACCGCGCGGGCGAACGCCGGGTCCGCCGTGACGACCGAGCCGGCGAGGCTGCCCTGCCCGCGCGCGGCGAGGTCGACCACCTGCTCCGTGCCGGTGTAGGCCATGACCGTGCTGACCGGGCCGAACGCCTCCACCTCGTGCGGCTCGCCGCGGTCGGCGTCGGCGACGAGCAGCAGCGGGGAGACGAAGGCGCCGCGCTCGGCGTCGGCGTCGACGGCCTCGACACGCTCCGGGTCGCCGAAGACGATCCGGCCCGCGTCGGCGAGGGCCTTGACGCTGCGGCGCACCTCCTCGCGCTGCTCCAGGCTCGCCAGCGCGCCCATCCGCACGCCCTCCGCGGCCGGGTTGCCGACGGTGACCGTCGCGAGCTTCGCCGACACCGCGTCGACGACGGCGTCGACACGGCTCTCCGGCACGAACGCGCGGCGGATCGCCGTGCACTTCTGACCGGCCTTGACCGTCATCTCCTGGACGAGCTGCTTCACGTAGAGGTCGAACTCGGCGGTGCCGGGTGCGGCGTCCGGGCCGAGGATCGAGAGGTTCAGCGAGTCGGCCTCGGCGTTGAACCGCACCGCGCGCCGGACGATCACGGGGTGGGTGCGCAGCGTCGCCGCCGTCGACGCGGAGCCGGTGAACGAGACCAGGTCCTGCTCGGTGAGGTGATCGAAGGTGTCGCCGAGGCCGCCGGCGACGAGCTGCAGGGTGCCCTCGGGCAGCAGGCCCGATTCGACGATCAGCTCGACCAGCTTCGCGGTGAGGAACGCGGTCGGGCTCGCCGGCTTGACCATGCTCGGGACGCCGGCGAGGAAGGCCTGGGCGAGCTTCTCCAGCGGCCCCCAGACCGGGAAGTTGAACGCGTTGACCTGCACGGCCACCCCGCGCAACGAGGTGGCGACGTGCTGGCCGACGAAGGTGCCGCCGCGGCTCAGCGGCTCGACGGCGCCGTCGACGTGGAACGTGTCGTTCGGGAGCTCTCGGCGGCCCTTGCTCGCGTAGGCCTGGAGCACGCCGATGCCGCCGTCGATGTCGAACTTCGAGTCGAACAGCGTGGCGCCGGTGCGCGCGGACACGGCGTAGAGCTCCTCGCGGTGTTCGCGCAGGTGCCCGGCCAGTGCCTTGAGCAGGGCGGCGCGCTGGTGGAAGGTCAACTCCCGCAACGAGGGCCCGCCGACGCGGCGGCCGTGCTCCAGGGCGCCGGCGAAGTCCACTCCCGCCGAGGAGATCCGCGCGATCTCCTCGCCGGTGACCGCGTCGTGCAGCGGCCGCCCCTCGTCCGAGGCGGTGTGCCAGCGTCCCTGGACGTAGCTGCGGAGCAGGGGCATCCTCGACTCCTCCGGGGTTTCCGAACCGACCGTTCGTTCGGCTGGGAGGCTAGCACCGTCACCGGAACCGGGAGAAGTCCGGCGGCCGCTTCTCGGCGAACGCCCGCGCGCCCTCCATGCCCTCCTCGCCGTGCGCGTACTCCTCCAGCCCGTCGAACGCCAGGTGCGAGATCCCGGAGATGTGGTCGGTGTCCGCGTTGAACGAGTGCTTGAGGAACCTCAACGCCGTCGGCGAGTACGAACCGATCTTCCGGGCCCACCCGCGGGCCGTCTCGAGCAGCTCCGCGGCCGGGACGACCTCGTTGACCAGGCCCCAGCGCTCGGCCGTCGTCGCGTCGTAGCGGTCGAGCAGGAACCAGATCTGCCGGGCTCGTTTCTCCCCGACCACGCGGGCCAGGTAGGCGGAGCCGAACCCGGCGTCGAACGAGCCGACGCGCGGTCCGGCCTGGGCGAACGTCGCGTGCTCCGCGGCGACGGTCAGGTCGCACAGCACGTGCAGCACGTGCCCGCCGCCGATGGCGATGCCGTTCACCGCGGCGATCACCGGCTTCGGGATGTCCCGGATGATCCGGTGCAGCCGCTCGATCTCGAACGTGCCCCACTCGGTCTCGCCGTAGCCACCGGTCTCGGCGCGCTCCTTGACGTCCCCGCCGGTGCAGAAGGCCCGCTCGCCGACGGCTGTGAGGATCACCGCGGCCACCCGGCGGTCCGCCCAGGCGTGCTTGAACGCCGAGATCAGCTCGTCGACGGTGCGGCCGCGGAAGGAGTTCATCCGCTCCGGGCGATCGATGGTGATCACTGCGTGGTTGTCCTCCTCGACGGCGTAGCGGACGTCGGTGAACTGCTCCGGCTTCGGCATGCCGCTATCTTGGCGGGCGTGCCGGCCCGCCGCTGCCTCGTCACCGGGGCCGGTCGGGGGATCGGCGCGGCCGTCGCCCGCCGGCTCTCGGCGCGGGGCCACGCCGTGGCCCTCACCGCCCGCGGCGAGGGCGAGCTGAGCGCGCTCGCCGCGGACCTGCCGGGGCCGGCGCTGGTGTTGCCGGCCGACGTCACCGACCCGGACGCGGCCGAGCGGGTGTTGGCGCGGGTCGAGCAGGCCTGGGGGCCGGTCGAGGTGCTCGTGCTCAATGCCGGCGCCGGCGCGTCCGCCCCGCTCGCGCGCACCACCGACGCCGAGTGGCAGCGCATGCTCGAGCTCAACCTGACCGCCCCGTTCCGGCTGCTGCGCCGCGCGGTGCCGGCGATGGTCGACGCCGGCTGGGGCCGGGTCGTCGCCGTCGCGTCGGTGGCGGCGAAGCGGGGGGAGCCGTACATCGCGGCGTACACGGCGAGCAAGCACGGCCTGCTGGGGTTGGTGCGCTCGGCGGCGGCCGAGCTCGCGTCGACCGGGGTGACGGTGAACGCCGTCTGCCCCGCCTACGTCGACACCCCGATGACCGACGCGAACATCGACCGTCTCAGCGTCACCACCGGCCGCCCGGCCGACGAGGTGCGCGCGGCGTTGGTCCGCAAGCAGCCGATCCGCCGGCTCGTCACGGTCGACGAGGTCGCCGACGCGGTGCTGCTCTGCGTCGACAGCGGGGCGATCACCGGGCAGGGGATCAACGTCGACGGCGGGGCGGTGCAGGGCTGATGGAGCGCTTCGACCCGCCCGGGCTGGCCCGGCCCTCCGGCTTCGCGCACGCGGTCGCCGCGTCGGGGCGGACGGTGTTCCTCGCCGGTCAGACGGGGACGGACGCGGACGGACGGGTCGTCCCCGGCGGTGTCGTCGCGCAGTTCGAGCGCGCGCTGGCGAACCTGCTCACCGCGCTCGCCGCGGCCGGTGGCGGCCCGGAGCACCTCGCCCAGCTGACGATCTACATCGTCGAGATGGACGGCTACCGCGCGCACGCCCGCGAGCTCGGCCGGGTGTGGCGGCGCCTGGTCGGCGCGGAGTACCCGGCGACCGCGGGCATCGGGGTCGCCCGGCTCTGGGACCCCGACGCACTCGTCGAACTGCAGGGCACCGCCGTCCTGCCGCAGTGACCGGCGACCTTGGACGGCCCGCGTCATACTCGGCGCACCGCTGCACCGGAGAGGTCGCACCATGGCCGCACCCGCACTGCTGAGCCCGTCCGCCCACGTCGACCCGTTCTGCCGGGAGCACCTGCCGCCACCCGACCGGTGGCCCGAGTTCCGGTTCGACCTGCCGGAGCTCCGGTACCCCGCCCGCCTCAACGCCGCGACCGCCCTGCTCGACGACACCGTCACCCGCTACGGCACGGACCGGCCGTGCTCGTCCGGTGGCGGCACCGCCTGGACCTACGGCGAGCTGCGGCACCGCGCGAACCAGGTCGCCGCCGTGCTCACCGGCGAGCTCGGCCTCGTTCCGGGCAACCGCGTGCTGCTGCGCGGCGCGAACACCCCCTGGCTCGCCGCCTGCTGGCTCGGCGTGCTCAAGGCCGGCGGCGTCGCCGTGACCACGATGGCCGTGCTGCGCGCCCGCGAGCTCGCCACCGTCGGGGAGCTCTGCGCCCCGAGCATCGCGCTGTGCGACGACCGCGACCTCGACGCCCTGCGCGAGGCCGCCGTGCCGGGGCTGCGGCTCGTGAGCTATCCCGACGACCTCGGTGCCTGCTGCGCCGCGCACGACGGCACCTTCGCCGACGTCCCCACCGCCGCCGACGACGTCGCCCTGCTCGCCTTCACCTCCGGCACGACCGGAAAGCCGAAGGCGACGATGCACTTCCACCGGGACCTGCTCGCCATCGCCGACACCTTCTCCGCCCACGTGCTGCGCCCGCGCCCGGACGACGTGTTCACCGGCACGCCCCCGCTCGCGTTCACCTTCGGCCTCGGCGGGCTGCTGGTCTTCCCGCTGCGCGCGGGGGCGTCCACGGTGTTGCTCGAGCGGTCGACCCCCGACGAGCTCGCCGACGCCGTCGCCGCGCACGGGGTCACCGTGCTGTTCACCTCGCCGACCATGTACCGCGCGCTGCTCGCGGCCGGGCGGCTCGACCGGCTCGCCGGGCTGCGCCGCTGCGTCGCCGCGGGGGAGGCGCTGCCGGCCGCGCTGTGGCACGAGTTCCGCGCCGCCACCGGCATCCGGATCATCGACGGGATCGGCTCGACCGAGCTGCTGCACATCTTCATCAGCGCCGCGGACGACGACATCCGCCCCGGCGCCACCGGCCGCCCGGTGCCGGGCTACCGCGCCGCCATCCTCGACGACGACGGCCGCCCCGTCCCCGACGGCACCCCCGGTCACCTCGCGGTGCAGGGCCCGACCGGGTGCCGCTACCTGCGGGGCGACCGCCAGGACACCTACGTCCGGCGCGGCTGGAACCACACCGGCGACACCTACGTCCGCGACGCCGACGGTTACTTCCACTACCGGTCCCGCAGCGACGACATGATCGTCTCCGCCGGCTACAACATCTCCGGCCCGGAGGTCGAGCAGGCCCTGCTGACCCATCCCGACGTCGTCGAGTGCGGCGTCGTCGGCGCGCCCGACCCGCGGCGCGGCATGGTCGTCCACGCGTTCGTCGTGCTCCGCGAGGGCGCCCGGCCGGACGTCGGGGCGTTGCAACGGCACGTCAAGGAGACGATCGCGCCGTACAAGTACCCGCGCGCGGTGACGTTCGTCGACGCGCTGCCACGCACCGACACGGGGAAGCTGCAGCGCTTCCGGCTGCGCGAGACGGCGGCGCGCGGATGAGGATGGGGATCGCCGGTGGGGGCCCCGGCGGCCTGTACCTCGCCGCCCTCGTGAAGCAGCTCGACGCGCGCCACGAGGTGACGGTCTGGGAACGCAACGCCCCGGACGACACCTTCGGCTTCGGCGTCGTGTTCTCCGACGAGACGCTCGGCGGGATCGAGCACGCCGACCCCGCCGTGTTCGTGGCGATGCAGCGGAGCATGGCGCGCTGGGACGACATCGACGTCCACCACCGCGGCACCGTGACCACCTCCGGCGGGCACGGGTTCGCGGCGATGAGCCGCAAGGAGCTGCTGGCGATCCTGCAGCGGCGGTGCGCGGAGCTGGGCGTCACCGTGCACTTCCGCACGCCGGCCCCGCCGCTGGACGCGCTGCGCGCCGGGCACGACCTCGTCGTCGCCGCCGACGGGGTGAACTCCCGGATCCGTGCCGAGTGCGCCGCCGTCTTCCGCCCGGAGATCACGTCCGGCCGCAGCCGCTACATGTGGCTCGGCACCGACGCCGTGCTCGAGGCGTTCACCTTCGACATCCGGGAGACCCCGCACGGCGTCGTCCAGCTGCACGGGTACCCGTACGCGCGGGACGCGAGCACGGTCATCGTCGAGCTGCACGACGCGGTGTGGGAGCGGCTGTTCTCCCCCGTGGCGGAGACCGACCTCGCGCCGGGGGAGAACGACGAGGCGTCGATCGCGCTCGTCGGGGAGCTGTTCGCCGACCTGCTCGGCGGGCACAAGCTGCTCGCGAACGGCTCGCGCTGGCTGTCCTTCCCGACGGTCCGTAACGCCACCTGGCGACACGCCAACCTGGTGCTGCTCGGCGACGCCGCGCACACCGCGCACTTCTCCATCGGCTCCGGCACGAAGCTCGCGATGGAGGACGCCCTCGCGCTCGCGGCCTGCCTGCACGAGCAGCCCGACGTGGAGCGCGCGCTGGCCGCCTACGAGGAGGAGCGCCGGCCCGTGGTGGCGTCGACCCAGCGGGCGGCGAAGGCGAGCCAGGCCTGGTTCGAGGACATCGGCCACTACGTCCACCAGGACCCGCCACAGTTCGCCTTCAACATCGTCACCCGCAGCCGCCGGGTGACGCACGACAACCTGCGGGTGCGCGACCCGGAGTTCGTGGCGGGCGTCGAGGAGTGGTTCGGCCGTGGCGACGGTCCAGCGGGTCCGCCGATGTTCGAGCCCTACCGGCTCGGGTCACTGGAGCTGCGCAACCGGGTCGTCGTCTCGGCGATGGACATGTACTGCGCCGAGGACGGGCTGCCGACCGACTTCCACCTCGTCCACCTGGGGAGCAAGGCCCTCGGCGGGGCGGGCCTGGTGATGACCGAGATGGTCTGCGTGTCCCCGACCGGGCGGATCACCCCCGGCTGCACCGGGCTGTACACGCCCGAGCAGGAGGCGGCGTGGCGCCGCGTCGTCGAGTTCGTGCACGGCGCGAGCGGCGCGCGGATCGGCGTGCAGCTCGGGCACTCCGGGCGCAAGGGCTCGACCCGGCTGATGTGGGAGGGCATCGACGAACCGTTGCCCGAGGGGAACTGGGAGGTGTGCGGGCCCTCGCCGATCCCGTACTCCCCGGCGAACCAGACGCCGCGCGAGCTGACCCGCGCGGAGTTGGCCGAGATCCGCGGGCAGTTCGTCGCGTGCGCCCGGGCCGCCGCTCGGGCCGGGTTCGACGTGCTGGAGCTGCACGCGGCGCACGGCTACCTGCTCTCCTCGTTCGTCTCGCCGCTGTCCAACACGCGCACCGACGCCTACGGCGGCTCGCTGGAGAACCGCCTGCGCTACCCGCTGGAGGTGTTCGACGCGCTGCGCGAGGTGTGGCCGGCGGAGCGGCCGATGACCGTGCGGATCTCGGCGACGGACTGGTACGAGGGCGGCACGGACGTCGACGACGCCGTCGAGGTCGCCCGGGCGTTCGCCGCGCACGGCGCCGACGGGATCGACGTCTCCACCGGGCAGGTGCTCAAGGCCGAGCGGCCGGAGTACGGCCGCAGCTACCAGACGCCGTACGCCGACCGGATCCGCAACGAGGTCGGCCGGGAGTTCGAGGTGGCCGTCGTCGCGGTGGGCGCGATCTCGTCCTGGGACGACGTCAACTCGATCCTGCTCGCCGGCCGCGCCGATCTCTGCGCGCTCGGCCGCGCGCACCTGTACGACCCGCAGTGGACGCTGCACGCGGCCGCCGAGCAGGGGTACTCCGGGCCGGGTGCGGTGTGGCCGCCGCCGTTCCGGGCGGGGAGCCGGCGGCCGGTGACGGGTCGGACCGACGGACCGAAGCCGCGGCTCGAGCTCGTCCGCCGCGGCGTGCAGCGGACCCGCCACGCCCGCTGGCGGCCCTGCTGACCCGGGGAGCCGCAGACAGCGGAATGCCGAGCCTCGAGCCGCGACGGTGCCGTGTCCGCCCTGCACCCGCGGGTCGATCAGGAGGCTTCGCGAGATCGTCCACGCCGCCGCGTGAAACGACCGTTCGGTAGCCCACTAGCATGCTGCGGGTGACTGAAGAGCCGGCCGTGCTGATCACCCGCGACGAGCAGGACCCCGCCGTCGCCGTGCTCACCCTCAACCGGCCCGCCCGGTACAACGCGCTCACGCTCGCCCTCAAGCAGGCCCTCGTCGCGGCGATCGTCGAGCTCTCCGCGACCACCGACGTGCGGGCGCTCGTGCTCACCGGCGCGGGGCGGGCGTTCTGCGTCGGCCAGGAGCTCGGTGAGCACGCCGAGGAGCTGCGCCGCCGCGGCGCCGACGGGCATCCGGGCAGGGCGTTCGACACGGTCGCCGAGCACTACAACCCGATCGTCTCGGGCCTCGCCGACCTGCCGTTCCCGGTGGTCGCGGCGGTCAACGGTCCCTGTGCCGGCGCCGGGCTCGGTTTCGCCATGGCCTGCGACCTGCGGGTCGCCGCCGCGGGCACGAAGTTCTCGCCCGCGTTCACCGGGATCGGCCTGACCGCCGACTCCGGGCTCTCGGCGAGCCTGGCGCACGCCGTCGGCGTCCCGCGGGCCCTGGAGCTGTTGCTGCTCGGGGAGCCGTTCACCGCCGAGCAGGCGCAGGCGTGGGGAATGGTGCGCGAGGTCGTCGCGTCCGAGGAGGTGCTGGAGGCGGCGCTCGCGCTGGCGCGCAGGCTCGCCGCCGGGCCGACGTCGGCCTACGTCGAGGTCCGCCGCGGCGTGCGGTTCGGCGCGGTCCACGACCTGGCGGCGGTGCTCGCCGAGGAGGGCGCCGCGCAGGCCCGGCTCGCCGCGACCGAGGACCACGCCCGTGCCGTCGAGGACTTCCTGGCCAAGCGACGCCCGACGTTCCACGGGCGGTGACGCGATGAGCACCGCCGCGGTGGACGGCGCCGCCCGGCGCCCCCGCCGGCCCACCCGCGGCCCCGGGTCGTTGCTCGAGATCGCCGTGGGGGAGTTCCTCACCCGCGGCTACGACGCGACGTCGATGGAGGACCTCTCGCGGGCGGCGGGGATCACGAAGTCGTCGTTCTACCACCACTTCGCGGGCAAGGAGGCGCTGCTGCGGGCGGCGCTGGAGCACGCGCTGTCGCGGCTGTTCGCGATCCTCGACGAGCCGGGGGCGGTGGACGGCACGCCGGTGGACCGGCTGCGGCACATCGTGCGCGGCCAGGTGGTGGTGCTGGTCGAGGATCTGCCGTACGTGACGCTGCTGCTGCGCGTGCGGGGCAACACCGAGACGGAGCGGTGGGCGCTGCAGCAGCGCCGGGCCTTCGACGCCCGGGTCGCGGCGCTGGTGCGCGAGGCCGTCGACGGCGGGCAGCTGCGTGCGGACGTGGAGCCGGCGCTCGCGGCCCGGCTGCTCTCCGGGCTGGTGAACTCCGTCGTGGAGTGGGCGCGGCCCGGCCGCGGCGCCTCGGGTCTGCCGGACGCGGTGACCCGGGGGGCGTTCGAAGGGATCCTGCCGGCGCGAGGTACCTGACGGTCGTCGGCACCACCTCGAACCTCGCGGATCGGCTTGCGCGGCCACGCGCCGTACGCCATCCTGGTAGCCGAACGAACATTCGGTTGAGGAGGCGCCGTGGACGAGCGCGAGCTGCAGGCCGGGTTCGAGGCGACGATCGCGGCGGACCAGCGCATCGAGCCCCGGGACTGGATGCCGGAGGCGTACCGGAAGACCCTGATCCGCCAGATCGCCCAGCACGCGCACTCGGAGATCATCGGGATGCAGCCGGAGGGCAACTGGATCCTGCGCGCGCCGAGCCTGCGCCGGAAGGCCATCCTGCTCGCCAAGGTGCAGGACGAGGCGGGCCACGGGATGTATCTCTACGCGGCCGCCGAGACCCTCGGCGTGGACCGCGAGGAGCTCACCGAGAAGCTCGTCGCGAACAAGCAGAAGTACTCGTCGATCTTCAACTACCCGACGCCGTCCTACGCCGACGTCGGCGTGATCGGGTGGCTGGTCGACGGCGCGGCGATCGCGAACCAGGTACCGCTGTGCCGCTGCTCCTACGGCCCGTACGCCCGGGCGATGATCCGCATCTGCAAGGAGGAGTCGTTCCACCAGCGGCAGGGCTACGAGCTGCTGCTGGCGATGGTGAACGGCACCGAGGCGCAGCGCGAGATGGTGCAGGAGTCGACGAACCGGTTCTGGTGGCCGTCGCTGATGATGTTCGGCCCACCGGACGGCGACTCCCCGAACACCCGGCAGTCGATGGCGTGGGGCATCAAGCGGCACACCAACGACGAGCTGCGCCAGCGGTTCGTCGACATGACGGTGCCGCAGGCCGAGGCGCTGGGCGTCACCCTGCCGGACCCGGGGCTGCGATGGAACGCCGAGCGTGGCCACTACGACTTCTCCGAGCCGGACTGGGACGAGTTCAAGGCCGTCATCGCCGGGTCCGGGCCGTGCAACGCGCAGCGGCTGGCGCACCGGCGCCGCGCGCACGAGGCCGGCGCGTGGGTGCGCGAGGCCGCCCAGGCCTACGCGGACAAGCAGGCGGCGGAGGTGGCTGCATGATCCCGGGCGACGACATCGGCGACGGCTTCACCGCCGAGGGCGGGCACGGCGCGGTCCCCACCCAGGGCGTGGAGACCGGCACCGGGACGCCCCGTCGCACGTGGCCGCTGTACGAGGTGTTCGTGCGCGGCAAGCGCGGCCTCAACCACGTGCACGTCGGCTCGCTGCACGCCGCGGACGACGAGATGGCGCTGCACAGTGCGCGCGACGTCTACACGCGGCGCAACGAGGGCGTCTCGATCTGGGTCGTCCGCGCCGACCACATCACGGCCTCGTCGCCGTCGGAGAAGGACCCGTTCTTCGCCCCGGCCGCCGACAAGGTCTACCGGCACCCGACGTTCTACGCGATCCCCGAGGACGTGCCGCACCTGTGAACGCCACCGACGAGAACGCCTACCTCTCCCTCGCCGAGACCGTCGCGCACGACGACCCGCGCTGGGCGTTCGGCACCGGCGTGGAGGACGTCCAGGCGGAGATCACCGCCGCGGTGCCCGAGGGCGTCGACGCCGCGGACCTCGCCGGGTACTGCCTCATGCTCGGCGACGACGCGCTGATCTGCAGCCACCGGCTGTCGGAGTGGGTGAGCAACGCGCCCGAGCTGGAGGAGGACGTGGCGCTCGCCAACATCGCGCTCGACCTGCTCGGCCAGGCGCGGGTGCTGCTCGCCCGCGCCGGCCACGTCGAGGGGGCGGACCGCGACGAGGACGCCCTGGCCTATCTGCGCGATGAGGCGGAGTTCCGCAACGTCGCCCTCGCCGAGCTGCCCGACGGTCTCGATTTCGCCCGCGCGATCGCCCGGCTGCTGCTGTTCTCGACCTGGCGCCTCGCGCTGCTGCACCGGCTGCTCGGGTCCCGGGATCCGGTCGTCGCAGCGGTCGCGACCAAGGGTGTCAAGGAGCTGACCTACCACCGCGACCACGCCGCCCGCTGGACGCTGCGCCTCGGCGACGGCACCGCCGAGTCGCACCGGCGGATGCAGGCCGCGCTCGAGGCGGTGTGGCCGTACCGGGAGGAGCTGTTCCGGACCTCTGCGGTGGAGCGCCGGCTCGTGGCGGTGGGGGTCGCCGTCGACCCGGCGCAGATCCGCGCGGAGGTCGACGGCGTGCTCGACGAGGTGCTCGGCCGGGCGACGCTCACCCGGCCGCAGGTGCCGCCGGCCGGCACCGTCGGCGGTCGCGCGGGGCGGGAGGGGCTGCACACCGAACACCTCGGGCACGTGCTGGCCGAGATGCAGAGCCTGGCCCGCGCGCACCGGGGAGCCCGGTGGTGAGCGACGCGGTCGAGACCCGGCTGCGGCCGGACGCCCGGGAGGTCGTCGCGCAGGTCGTCGACCCGGAGATGCCGATGCTGACCCTGCACGACCTGGGTGTCGTGCGCGGGGTCGAGACCGATGGCGAGGCGGTGGTCGTGACGATCACCCCGACCTACTCGGGCTGCCCGGCGATCGAGGTCATGCGCGACGACATCCGCGCGCGCCTGGCCGATGCCGGGTACGCGCGGGTCGAGGTACGCACGGTGCTCTCCCCGGCCTGGAGCACCGACTGGATCTCCGAGGAGGGCCGGCGCAGGCTCGCCGAGCACGGCGTCGCCCCGCCCGACCGCGTCGGACCCCGCGCCACCGGGCCGATCCCGCTCACGCTCACCGTGCCGAGCGCGGCCGTGCGGTGCCCGCGCTGCGGCTCGCCGGCCACCGAGGAGTTCTCCCGGTTCGGCCCGACGGCCTGCACCGCGCTGCGGCGGTGCACTGCCTGCCGCGAGCCCTTCCAGCACATGAAGGAGATCTGACGTGACGGCCACGGACGTCGCGACCGAGGTCCCGGTGCCGGACGCGCGCGGCGGGTTCCACGCCCTGCGCGTCGCCGGGGTGGAGTGGCTGTGCGACGACGCCGTCGCCGTCACCCTCGACGTGCCGCCGGACCTGCGGGAGACGTTCCGGTTCCGGCCGGGGCAGTACCTGACGCTGCGCCGGGTCGTCGACGGGGTCGAGGAGCGGCGTTCGTACTCGATCTGCGCCCCGGCCGGTGCGTCGCCGCGGATCGGGGTGCGCCGCGTGGACACGGGGCTGTTCTCGGAGTGGCTGGTGGACCGGCTGCGGCCCGGCGAGACGCTCGAGGTCGCGCCGCCGTCGGGGTCGTTCACCCCGGACATCGAGCCGGGCAGCCACCACGGCCTGATCGCGGCGGGCTCGGGGATCACCCCGGTGCTGTCGATCGCGGCGTCGGTGCTCGCGGCGTTCCCCGACACCCGCGTCACCCTGCTCTACGGCAACCGCCGCACCGACACGGTGATGTTCACCGAGGAGCTCGCCGACCTCAAGAACGCGTACGGACCGCGGCTGCACCTGCTGCACGTGCTGTCCCGCGAGCCGATGGAGGCCGAGCTGTTCACCGGCAGGCTGGAGCGGGACAAGATCCGGACGCTGCTGGGCGCGCTCGTCGACGTCGAGAACGTCGACCACTGGTGGCTGTGCGGGCCGCTGGGCATGACCGAGGCCGCGGTCGAGGTGCTGACGGCGTTCGGCGTGCAGCGCAGGCGCGTGCACCGCGAGCTGTTCTACGTCGACGAGCCCCCGCCGGAGCTGCACCGGCCCGACGCGGAGGTCGAGGGCGAGACGAGCGAGGTCACCGTGGTGCTCAACGGGCGCGGGACGACCCTGACGCTGCCGCGCGCTGACACCGTGCTGAACTCGGCGCAGAAGGTCCGCGGCGACCTGCCCTTCGCCTGCAAGGGCGGGGTCTGCGGCACGTGCCGGGCGCGGGTCACCTCGGGCGAGGTGTCGATGCGGCGCAACTTCGCGCTGGAGGACGACGAGGTCGCGGCCGGCTTCGTGCTGACCTGCCAGTCCGTGCCGGTCACCGACGAGGTGACCGTCGACTTCGACTCCTGAGTCGCGCTCTGCGCACGAGCGGGGTGCGGTTCATACTTCGGCCGAGGGATTCGGTCCCACGGAAGGAGTCGTCCGATGCTCGCCGTCGTCGCTGCCGTGCTCTTCGGCCTCGCCCTGCTGTTCGAGCTCGCCGGGCTGGCGTTCGGGGTGCTCACCGCCCAGCTCCTGGTGATCGCGGGCCTGCTGTGCATGGCCCTGCACCTGGCCGGGGTCGGGGCGGGCGCACGCTCGGGATCCTGGCGCCGGGCCCGCCGCTGACGCCGCTGCCCCTCCTCCGCGGATCGGCCCACCGCCTCGGCGACGACCGGGCTGACCGGTCCGGCGAACGACTCGGCGTCGACCTCCTCGCCGTCGCCGGGCGCGGCTCGGGCTTGTCGTGCGGCGCGGTCAGTGGTAGCCAGGCCGCAGGCGCGCCCGGCGGCCGCCGGGCGATGTAGCCCCGGGAGGTTTACGTGTCCGAGCCCACTGTGGATCCGACGTTCTACCGCACGGCAGCGGAGGCGGCGGCCGCTCCGCCGGAGGAGCTGGCCTACGTCGTGGCGTTCGACCGCAACGCCGAGAAGCACGACGCGATGACCGTGGTGGACGTGAACCCGTCGTCCGACACGTACGGACGCGTGGTGGGCTGGACCGACGTCCCCGGCGTCGGCGACGAGCTGCACCATTTCGGCTGGAACGCCTGCTCGAGCGCGCTGCGCCACGAGGGCCACGACATGGACGGGCTGGCCCGTCGTTACCTGCTCGTTCCCGGCCTGCGGTCGTCGAACATCCATGTCCTCGACACTCAGCCCGACCCCCGCGCGCCCCGCCTGGTCAGGACCATCAGCGGCAAGGAGCTGTCGGACAAGGCCGGCTACTCCCGGCCGCACACGATGCACTGCGGGCCGGACGGGGTGTTCCTGACCTGCATCGGCGGTGCCCAGGGCGACGACGACGGTCCGGGTGGGATCGCCCTGCTCGATCACACGAGCTTCGAGGTGCTGCGGGCGTGGGAGACCGACCGCGGTCCGCAGCACTACGCCTATGACGCCTGGTGGCATCTCAACCAGAACGTGTTGATCTCCAGCGAGTGGGGCAGCCCTTCGATGATCGAGAACGGGATCGTCCCCGAGCTGCTGCTCGGCGGGAAGTACGGCCACGCCGTGCACTTCTGGGATCTCGCCGAGGGTCGGCACCTGCAGCGGGTCGATCTCGGCGCGCAGCACCAGATGGCGCTGGAGGTCCGCCCGTCCCACGACCCGGAGGCGACGTGGGGCTTCGTCGGTGTCGTGATCTCGACCGAGGACCTGTCCGGGTCGGTCTGGCGGTGGTACCTCGACGGGGCCGAGTGGAAGGTCGAGAAGGTCATCAGCATCCCGGCGGAGCCGGCCGACCCGGACCTGCTGCCGCCCGCGCTGAAGCCGTTCTCCGCGGTGCCGCCGATCATCACCGACATCGACCTCTCCGTCGACGACAGGTTCCTGTACGTGTCGTGCTGGGGCACCGGGGAGATGAAGCAGTTCGACGTGTCGGACCCGGCGCACCCCCGTGAGGTGGGATCGGTCCGGCTCGGCGGCATCGTCGGGCGCACGCCGCATCCCGCTCGCCCCGATCTGCCGCTGGCCGGCGGCCCGCAGATGGTCGAGGTGAGCCGCGACGGCCGTCGCGTGTACTTCACCAACTCCCTCTACGGCGCATGGGACGACCAGTTCTTCCCCCAGGGGGTGGGGGCCTGGATGGCCAAGCTCGACGCGGATCCCGACGGTGGGCTGAGCGTCGACGAGACGTTCTTCCCCCACGGGGACGACTTCCGCGGCCTGCGTGTCCACCAGATCCGGCTGCAGGGCGGGGACGCCTCGTCCGACTCGTACTGCTACCGGTGACGCGCGTGGTCCTCCTCGGCGGGCCCTGACGAAGTCGAGCGGGCGCAGGCACCGCCGCCGCCGGCAGCACGCCCGCGCCTGCCACGTCGTCCCCGGCCCTCGGCGCAGGGCGGCGGTGAGCGCCCGGACGATCTCCGCGGCGGGCCGCACCGCGGTGACCGCACCGACGCCCTCGCCGGCGTAGAGGGCCATGGCCGCGACCTCGCCGCGGGCCGCGCGGCTCGGCGGCAGGACGCCGAACCGCGGGATCGGCACCGTCGCGCCGGCGACGGTCAGCTCACCGACGACGTCGCCGGCGGCGAGCCGGGCCCGCTCGACGGCCGAGCGCAGCACCCGGTGCGGGGCGTCGGGCCAGCCCTCGGCGAACACCCCGGTGAGCACCGTGTCCGCGCCGTCGGCCGACAGGACGGCCGCAGGTAGTCGGGGTGGACGTCGGCCTCGGTGGCGGCCAGGAACGCGGTGCCGATCCGCGCCCCGTCGGCGCCGGCGGCGAGGACCTCGGCCACCGTCTCGGCGGTGCTGATCCCGCCCGCGGCGAGCACGGGCACGTCGACGGCGGCGCGGACCTCGGCGAGCACGGCGGCACGGGGCTGGGTGCCGCGCACGTGGCCGCCGGCCTCGGTGCCCTGCGCGACGACGAGGTCACAGCCCGCCCGGACCGCCGCCCGTGCCTCGGCGGCCGAGCCGACCTGCCAGGACACCAGGGCACCCGCGGCGCCCGCGGCCCGGACCAGGTCGGCGTCGGGATCGCCGCAGATGAACTCGACCACACTGGCCCGCCGAGCGGCGATGTCCACCTGACGGGGGTCCAGGAACGGGACGAGGAAGTTGACCCCGAACGCCGTCCCGGCCGCATGCCGGGCGAGCGCGTCGACCGTGGCCGCGAACGCGTCGGGCGGCAGCGGTTGCGGGCCGAGCATGCCGAGCCCGCCCGCCGCGCTGACCGCGGCGGCGAGCTCGACCCCGGCGACCAGGCCCATCCCTGCGGACTGCAGCGGCAGCTCGCACCCGACCAGCTCCGTGAACCGGGTCCCGGTCACGACGCGCCGCCGTGCAGGAAGCCGAGGACCTCGGCGGCGAACCGGTCCGGGACGGTCTCCATCGCGTTGTGTGCCTGCCCCGGCGAGGACGATGGTGCGGGCGCCGGGCACCGCCGCCGCGACGGCCGCGGTGGAGGCCTGCAGGAACGGCGCGCTCTGCGAGCCGGCCAGCAGCAGCGCCGGCACGGAGAGCGGGGCGAACCGGGCCGGGTCGAACCGGTAGTGGTCGCCGAACCGCTCCTCCCGCACCACCGTGTGCGCTGCCGCGACCCGCGCCGGCCAGCAGGGCTGCGACTTCAGCAGCTCGACGTCACCGTCGGGGATGCGGACCACATCGCGGAAGAAGGTCTCGACGACCTCCGCCGGGCGCCCGGCCGCGAGCAGCTCGGCGAGCCGGTCGCCGGCGGCCGACCGCGGTGACGGCAGCACCGGCGGCTCGTAGAGCACCAGCCTGCGCACCGCCGCCGTCAGCACGCTCGCCTCGAGGGCGCAGATCCCGCCGTAGGAGTGCCCGAGCAGGTCGACCGGGCCGCCGGTGGCGTCGGCGACCGCGTCGACCACCGCGGCGACGTCGGCGGCCTCCGCCTCGATCGAGTACGTCGTGCCGTCACCGCTGCCGCCGCGGCCCCGGCGGTCCACGGCGTACGCAGTGACGTGCGGCTCGAGCAGCGGCAGCACGGCCTGCCAGCGGGTGTGGTCGGCGGTGGTGCCGTGCACCAGCACCAGCGGCGGGCCGGACCCGCTGCGGAAGTAGCCGATGGCGGTGCCGTCGGCGGCGACGGCCTTCTCCAGGACCGGGTGCTCGGTCATGACGCTTCCCCTTCCCGCAGGAATGCGAGGACCTCGGAACAGAACAGATCCGGCGCGGTGAGCATCGCGACGTGGCCGTGCCCGGCCAGGGTGACGACGCGGGCGCCCGGCAGCGCTGCGGCGAGCGCGTCGGTCGACGCCGCCAGCTCCGGTGGGCTTTCCGAGCCGGCCAACAGCAGCGTCGGGACGGTCAGCCCGGCGAACCGGGCCGGGTCGAGCCGGTAGTCGTCCTCGGCACGGGTCTCGCGGATCACCGTGTGCGCGGTGGCGATCCGGTTCGCCCAGGACGGCTGCGAGCGCGCGAGCTCGAGCTGCTCGGCGGTCATCCCGGCGAGATCACACAGCAGGCTGATCACGACCTCCTCGCGGCGGCCCGCCGCGAGCAGCTCGGTCATCCGGTCCAGCCAGCCGGGTGGCGTCACCGCAACGACTGCGGGTTCGTAGAGCACCAGCCGACGGACGCTGCCGGTCAGGAGGGCCGCCTCCAGCGCGCAGTGCGCGCCGAAGGAGTGCCCGAACACGTCGACCGGCCCGCCCGTCGCGTCGGCGACGGCGTCGACGACCGCGGCGACGTCGCCGGCCTCCGCCGCGAGGCAGTACCGGCCGGCGTCACCGCTGGCGCCGCGCCCGCGCCGGTCCATGGCGCAGACGGTGGCGTGCGGCTCGAGCAGCGGCAGCACCATCTGCCAGCGGGTGTGGTCGGCGGTGGTGCCGTGCACCAGCACCAGCGGTGGGCCGGACCCGCTGCGCCAGTAGGCGATCGGCGTGCCGTCCCGGGAGATAGCCTTTCCCGGGACCGGGTCGTGGTCGCTCATCGTGCGCTCCTTCCGGTGTCGGGAACGCAGCGTGGCCGGCCCCGGTCGCCCGCCGCATCGGGCGAGCGCCCTATTCCTGCAGCAGATCGTGCTCCATCGCGAACAGCGCCGCCGCCGGCCGGGTCGTGACGCCGATCTTCGCGTAGATGTGCGCCACGTGGTGCCCGACCGTCTTGGCCGAGATCGACAGGCGGCCGCCCACGTCCCGGTTCGTGCAGCCGCGGGCGATCAGTCGCAGCACCTCGACCTCCCGCTCGGAGAGCCCGGCCGGACGCGTCGAGCGAGGCCGGCCGCCGTCCTGGCCCGCCGCGGCCAGCACCGCCTCCGCGGCACTGCCGTCGAGCCGTCCCGCGGCGACCTCCGCCCACAGCGCGTCGCGGGCCTGTGCGGGCGGCGACGCGGAGCGGTGCGCCCGGTCCTCGCCCAGCGCCGTCCACACGTCGACGGCGGCGAGCAGGCGCGCCGGGCCCGGCAGCTGCGCGGCGGCGGCGCCGCGGTGGTAGCCGGATCCGTCGAGCCGTTCGTGGTGCGCCCCGGCGAGCGCGGCCACCGGCCGCAGCCCGGGACAGCGGCCCAGCACCCGCTCGGACAGGTACGGGTGCAGGCGGACCCGCTCGGTCTCCTCCACCGCGAGCGGGCCGGGCCGCTCCCAGATCCCGGCCGGCACGCCGACCGCACCGAGGTCCGCCACCAGCGCGGCGCGGCGCAGCGTGGCGACCTCCGGGTCCGGCAGCCCGCAGGTCCGCCCCGCCGCCGCCGCGAGCTCGGCGAGCCGGGCCGAGCGGCCGCGGGTCCACCGCGAGCGCAGGTCCGCGAAGTCGCCCACCGCGGCCAGCGCCCGGTCCAGGGCCACCGCGCCGATCCGGCGGACCGGCCGGGGCTCGGCCGCGAGGACGTCCTCCCACACCGACCCGCCCTCGCCGTCGGGCACCCCGACCGCGCGCACCGCGTCCACCACCGCCGGGTCGTACGCCCGGCCGCGGCGCCGCGCCAGCACGTCAAGGGCCGACTCGGTGCCCGCCAGCCGCTGCCACAACACGGCGTCGCGGGCCACGACCACCACCCGGATCGCGATCGGGACCGCCTCCCCGGCCAGGCCGTAGGGTCCGCCCCCGTCCCACCGCTCGTAGGCGTGCGCCAGCGCGCCGACCACCCCGTCGCCCAGTCCGAGCCGGGTCGCCAGCCGCGCCCCGACCTCGCAGTGTGAGACCTCCGTCCGACCGGCGCCCAGCGCCTCCACCACCCGCCGGGCGCGGCGCGGCAACGCCTGGCCCCGGCCCACGTTGCGGACCAGCGTCCGGACCTGCTCGCCGGGGGAACCCATGTACACCGGTGCCATGGCCGCGATGAACGCGGCACCGTCCCCGCCCGCGAGGTGCGCCATCTCCGGCGCGTCGGCGACACAACCGAGGAACCGCAGCAGCGCGACGTAGTGGACGTCGGCGGCGGTGGTCGCGTCCAGGTCCAGCTCACCCGCCACGGCGGCCGAGAGCAGGCAGGTGCGCAGCGCGTGGTCCATGGGCTGGCCGGTACCGAGGTCGGTGGCGAGCGAGATCGCGGCGACCAACTCCGTGAGGCGGAGGTCGTCCGGGTCTGCACCGTCGCGCATCCGGCGAGTATCGCGCCGTCCGGTCGGCCTCGGACAGCCTCGACCCCGGTGCGCCCGGTCGTGCGCCTCGGTGAAGGCCGACCGCCTGCCCGGGACCGATCAGCGATGCGTCGACGCCCGCGGTGATGAGCTCGGTGGCGGGTACCCCGGCGCCGCGCGTAGCGCCCGCTCGCGATCCGGGTGGCCGTGACGGCCCGCCCGAGACGCGGACAGCCGAGGTCTGGCGGGATCGTCGTACGCTCGCGGCATGCGTCCGGAGGTGCGGTACGCGCGGGGCGGTGATGTGAGCATCGCCTTCCAGGTGCTCGGGCAGGGACCCGATCTGGTGTTCGTACCGGGTTTCGTGTCCCATCTCGACCTCGCTTGGGAGGAGCCCTCGTTGGCGCTGTTCCTGCGCGGGCTCGCCTCGTTCAGCAGGCTGATCTGGTTCGACAAGCGGGGCACCGGGCTCTCGGACCCCGCACCGGGACCGGGCGACATGGCGCAGGCCGTCGACGACGTGCGCGCCGTGATGGACGCGGCCGGATCCACACGGGCGACGCTCTTCGGTGTCGCGGTCGGGGCGGCGATCTGCTCGTCGTTCGCGCTGCACCACCCCGAGCGCACCCGATCGCTGGTGTTGTGGGCGGCGCATGCCCGGCTGCTGCGCGACGCCGACTACCCGGCCGGCTGGAGTCAGGAGTTCTTCTCCGCAGTCGTGGCCGGCGTTGATCACGGCTGGGCCAGCGGGCCTGGCATCGAGGCGATGAATCCGTCGCTGGCCGGGGACGAGCGGTACCGCGACTGGTGGGCCCGGCACGCCCGGGCTGCGGCCAGTCCCGCTCAGGCTCGCGCGCTGTTCGACCTCTGCGCCGCGACCGACCTGCGACCGGTCCTCGCCGAGGTGGGTGTGCCAACGCTGCTGCTGCACCACGTCGATGACCCGTGGCTCTCGGTCGGGCACTCCCGCTACGTGGCGGCACGGATCCCCGGTGCCCGTCTCGTCGAGCTGCCGGGGGTGGACCACTGGCCGTGGATCGGCAACGCGGGAGCCGTGCTCACCGAGGTCGAGGCGTTCGTCACCGGTGTCCGGCCGGGTCGGCGAGGCCGTGCGCGGTGGGGTCCGCAGGCGCTCAGCCGCCGCGAGCGAGAGGTGGCCGCGCTCGCGATCGAGGGGCTGAGCGCCCTGGACATCGCCCGCCGGCTCGTCGTCAGCGAGCGGACCGCCGAGACGCACATCGCCAACGTCTACGCAAAGCTCGGGCTCGCGTCCCGGGTGGAGCTGGTGCGCCGGGCGGCCGAGCTGAGGATGTGAGCAGGAGTTCCGTACCGGTACGGAGGTGCGTGCCACCCCGCCGGGCCTACCGTCCGGACGCGTGAACACCCTGGCCGACCTGGTCTCCGCCATCCGGACGCTGAGCTCCTCGGGCGAGAGCGGACCCGAGCCGGTGCGGGCCGCACTGACCACGGCGCTCGCCGACAGCAGCGACTGGCTCGATGCGCGTTACCTGGACCGTGATCCCGCCGCCGACTGGGCGCTGCACCCGCTACTGCGCGCCGAGAACTGCTCGGTGCTCGCCGTGGTGTTCCGGCCCGGGGCGGCCGTCCCCGTCCACGATCACGGTTCCTGGGCGGTGATCGGAATCTATCGGGGCCGCGAGCGGGAGACCCGGTACGGCCTCACCGAGGGCCCGGGCCCGCTGGAGGTCGTCGGCACTCTCGTGAACGCGCAGGGCGACGTGACGGTGGTTCCTCGCGACGTCGCGCACACGGTGGAGGCGCTGGACGGCGACGATGCCGTCTCCATCCACGTCTACGGGACCGACATCGTCACCCGGGAACGCCACACCTATGACGTCGAGACCGGCGAGACCCAGCCCTACCGCCCGCGCTTCGTCGAGCCCGCCACGGCGAGTCGACGGTGACCAACCTGCCGATCACCCTGCGGCCGGTGGATGCGGTGGAGGTCACGACCCTGGTGGACAACTGCAGCGACGTGCTGCTCCCGGACATCGGGCTGGTCCGGCGGTGGGGGCTGGCAGGGTCGGCGGGAACCCCACCGGTGGTACCCGCCGGGATGGCCGTCGGCGGCCGAACCGTCGACTTCCTCCGGGCCGAGCACGGGTTCTCCGCGCTGGTCGAGGTACGAACGGGAAACGCCGTCCGGCGGGTTCTGTTCGACGCCGGCGCGAGCCCGGACGGCCTGATCGGAAACCTCGACCGGCTCGGTATCGCGCCGGACGGGTTCGAGGCCATCGTGTTCAGTCACGGGCACTTCGACCACGTGATGGGGCTGGACGGCCTGACGCGCCGCGTCCACCGGCACAACCTGCCGGTCGTGCTGCACCCGGACTTCTGGACCCGTCGCCGCCTCGTCTCTCCGACGCACGCGTTCGAGCTGCCGACGCCCAGCCGCGCCGCGATCGAGGGCGCGGGCTTCGTCGTCGTCGAGGGCCGCCGCCCGTCGTTCCTGCTGGGCGGGTCGCTGCTCGTGACCGGCGAGGTCGACCGCACCACCGAATTCGAGACCGGGATGCCGCCTTCGCATCAGGCGTGGCGAGACGGCGGCTGGCGGCCCGACCCGCTCGTGCACGACGACCAGGCCCTCGTGCTCGAGGTCCGGGGAAGGGGGCTGGTGGTCCTGACCGGGTGCGGGCACGCCTGGATCATCAACGTGCTTCGGCACGCCAAGCGGTTGACCGGGCTCACCCGCGTGCACGCCATCTTCGGTGGCCTGCATCTGCGCGGAGGTTCAGTGGTCGAGGATGTCCCGAGTTCCGTGGAACTTCGGTGGCGGCCCGGTGATCATCAGGCGGCTGCGGCGGTGTCAGTATGACCGGTCGCACCGACGGGCTGGGTGACTCGCTCCAGCGTGTCGCGCAGGGATCGCAGGTGCAGGTGG
>DATLGI010000069.1:0-19178 GCA_035540535.1 Pseudonocardia sp. | reverse complement strand
CATGGACACATATCGGGGTGCAGCACCCGCCCACCGCCCCGTCATGGAGGCATGTCGGGGTCCGGCGCCGGCACCCGCCCGCGCGCGTCACCCGCCACCCACGCCGCCGCCACGCCCGCTGACCGCCACGTACTACCGTCTGCGCCGTGGCCACGCGCGCGCAGTGGGTCCAGGCGGCTCGACCGCGCACCCTTCCCACCGCGGTCGCCCCGGTACTCGTCGGCACGGGCGCGGCCGTCGGCACCGGCACGGTCGCCCCCGGGCGCGCCCTGCTCGCCCTGCTCGTGGCGGTCGCGCTCGTGGTGGGTGTCAACTACGCCAACGACTACTCGGACGGCATCCGCGGCACCGACGACGAGCGGGTCGGTCCCGTCCGCCTCGTCGGCGCCCGGCTGGCGGCCCCGGCGGCCGTGCGGGCGGCCGCGCTGGCCGCGTTCGCCGTCGCCGCACTCGCCGGACTGGCCCTCGTCGCGGTGAGCGGGCGGTGGTGGCTGGTCGCGGTGGGCGCGGCGTGCATCGTCGGGGCCTGGTTCTACACCGGCGGGCGGCGGCCCTACGGCTACGCCGGGCTCGGCGAGGTGGCCGTGTTCGTCTTCTTCGGGCCCGTCGCGGTGCTCGGGACGGTGCTGACGCAGAGCGGGCCGCCGGGCGCGCTCACGATCGTCGGCGCCATCGGGGTGGGCATGCTCGCGTGCGCCGTGCTCGTCGTGAACAACCTGCGGGACATCCCGACCGACCTCGACGCCGGCAAGCGGACGCTCGCCGTCCTGCTCGGGGCGGTCGACACCCGCCGGCTCTACGCCCTGCTCGTCACCGCCCCCCTCCTGCTGAGCGTGCTGGCGGGCCTGCGCAGCCCGGCGCTGCTGCTCGGCCTGCTGGCCGCGCCGCCGGCGGTGGTGCTCGCGCGGCGGGTCCTCGGCGGCGCCGACGGCCACGGGCTCGTCCGCGTACTGGCGCAGACCGGGCTGGTCCTGCTCGGGTGGTCAGCGGCCACCGCGGTCGGGCTCGCCCTCAGCGGCCTCGGCTGACCGGTCCTCGCCGCGCAGCCGCGCCCGCAGCGCGTCCCGCTCGGCCCGCCGGCGCGCACCCCGCTCGGCGAGCGCCGACTCCACCCGCCCGCGCAGGCCTCGGAACAGCACCATCGACAGCGGCAGCGCCACCACCAGCGCCACGAGCAGCGCGACGACCACCGGCACGCCGGCGAGAACGAGCAGCCCGGCGATCACCGCGACCAGGCCGAGCCGGGCCACGGCGTACAGCGCCAGCAGCCCGGGCAGCGACGGGCCCGGGGCGGGGCGGTCCACGGGCGGAACGGGCCCGCCGGAGGACGGGTCCGGGCGGCTCATCGGCGCCGAGCCTACCCGTGGCGACGACCACGTGGCGCGGTCGGCGAGCGCGGCCGCACGCCGGCCACGCTGCCCGATTCGTCCTTTAAGGTCCCTTTACCTCCGGACAACCGTTCGAGTACCCGGGGTCCCGGCTGTCACGATCGGCCCGAGATTCCCCACCCACCGGAGGGCCCGATGTCCGTCACGCAGGTCTCCAGCGAAGAGCGGCTGCTCACCCCCGGGGAGGTCGCGGCGATGTTCCGCGTCGACCCCAAGACCGTCACCCGCTGGGCGTCGGCCGGCCGCATCGGGTCGATCCGCACGCCCGGGGGCCATCGGCGCTTCCGCGAGTCGGAGGTGCGCGTCATGCTCGCCGAGCTCACCAGCGAGGCCACCCACCCCCCGCGCAGCTGAGGCTCGCGGGGGACCGAGGTTCTTCACGCCGACGTAGCTCCTGGTCGACTACCCTCGGCTGCGGAGGTGTCTGATGGTCTTCCTGATACTGCTCGTGGGCGCCGCGATCATCGCGCTGGTGCTGTGGATGGCCATGACCGGTGGGGAGCAGGGCAGGCGCGGCCCGGCGCGCGGCATCGAGCGGCCGCGCCAGCCGCGGCCCCGCGTCAGCGGCCCGGACGACGACCCCGAGTTCCTGCGCCAGCTCGACGAGAAGGTCCGCAAGCGGGACGACCCGCCCGCCGCCTGATCGACCCGCACGCACGGGCCCGGACACCTGGTGTCCGGGCCCGTGGTGTCGCTCGGGCGTGGGCCGGCCGGTCAGGACGGGAAATCGTCGGCGACGGCCGCGGCCAGCTCCAGCAACGCCAGCCGGGTCGCCGGTTCCAGCCGGTCCAGGTCGACTTCCGCGCCCTCCTCCAGGTGCGCGTCGAACGGGATCCGCACCACGGCTCGGCAGCGCGCCGCGAAGTGGTCCGCCACCCGGTCCAGGTCGACACCACCCGCCGCCCGGTGCACGCAGTTGATCACCGCGACGGCCCGCCGGACGAGCTCGCCGTGGCCGTGTGCGTCCAGCCAGTCCATCGTCGCCGACGCGCTGCGGGCGCCGTCGATCGAGCCGGACGAGACGATGATCAGCTGGTCGGCGACGCCCAGCACGCCGTACATCGCCGAGTGCATCAGGCCGGTGCCGCAGTCGGTGAGGACGATGTTGTAGAAGTGCTCCAGCAGCGTGACGGTGCGCCGGTAGTCGTCCTCGCTGAACGCCTCCGACACCGCGGGGTCCTGCTCGCTGGCGAGCACCTCGAGCCGCGACTGCCCCTGCGAGGTGTACGCCCGCACGTCGGTGTAGCGACGCACGCGCTGGGCGTCGCGCAGCAGGTGGCGCACGGTCGCGCTGGTCTCCAGCGGGATCCGCTGGCTGAGCGTGCCGCGGTCCGGGTTCGCGTCGACGGCCACCACCCGGTCACCGCGCAGCGACGCGAACGTCGAGCCGAGCGTCGCCGTCGTCGTGGTCTTGCCCACTCCGCCCTTGAGACTCAGCATCGCGATCTTGTAGCACCCGAGCAGCGGCGCGTTCACCCGCGCGGTGAGCTCACGGCGCCGGACGTCCGCCGGGCTCTCCCCCGGGTTGATCAGCCGCCCCGACAGCACGTAGACGAGCCGCCGCCAGCCGGACTGCGGGGGTCGCTTCGCGGGGCGGAGCAACCGGGCCGAGGACAGGTCGGCCGGCGGTGGTTCGGCCCCGCCCGGCACGTCGCGCAGACCGGCACCCGGGGGACCGGCGGGGCGCGGGCCGGCGTCGCGGCTGCGGGCCCGCTGCGCCTCCTGGGCGGCGACGGCGCCGGGATCGGTCCCGCCAGGGGTGCCCCACGGTGGCGCCGGGACGGGGCCGGCGCCGTTCGCGGCGGACCCACCGGGTGCGGCGCCGTTCGGCTCGGCGCCGGTGTGCCCGGTGCCGCCCGGTTCCGCCCGCTCCGGTGCACCACGCCCGGCGGGGGATGCCCCGGTCGCCGCTCCCCCGTCCGGCGCCGCACGAGGTGGCTCCGGCGGGGCGAGCTCGACGCCGGGGCGGGACTCGATGTCCGGCTCGCCGCCCTGCGCGGCCGGGCCCGCGGGCTGCCGGCGCCGGGACGGTGGCTCACCGCCCCAGCGCTCCCGGACGTAGCGCCCCACGGAGCCGTCCGGGTAGTCCGGATCGTGCCCACGCTCCGTCATCCGTGCGTCCCGCCGGGCGAGTTGCGCCTGCCGCTGCGACCTCTCACGGCTGCCGACGGTAGTCGGCGACCCCCGCGCGGTCGAGGCGCCCGGCGCAGGCGGTGCCGAACCCCGGCCGGCACCGCCTCGGTTCAGCCGGCCGCGTCCAGCGTCAGGTAGGGGCGCACGGCCGACGCGGGAACGCGCAGGACCGTCCGAACCGCACCGCCGGAAGCTCCTCGGCGTGCACGAGCCGGTACACGGTCATCTTGGACACCCGCATGACGCGGGCGACCTCGGCGACGGTCAGGAGCGCATGCTCGGGGAGCGTGCAGGGCACGTCCGGTTCGGTGGCGGTCACGGCTGGTCTCCTTGTTCAGGCCCTGCGCCCCGGAGAGTCGTCCAGGCCGCGGAACGATTGTGTACATGTGTAACCCGCGGCGCGGGACGTGACGATGACACGATGCGCTTGCACGGCAGGCCGAGCGACCCTTGCCGCAACGTCAGCCACATACGCACCAATGGCCACCGTCCGTGGCATTGACGCAGATGGTTCCGCCAGAAAGTCCAGATTTTCGCCGCGCCGAACCACCCATTCACCGCTGGATGCCCACATCCGGGCGAATCCGCAGGCTCCCTCTCACTTTCGGTAACTACTCTCCGGCCTCTGGTCGTGCAGGACTCGATCGCGCGGAGGTGCTGTGACGGAACGTGGTCAGGATCCGCTACCGGACCTGCCTGACGTCGCACTCCTCACCGCCGACGAGGTGGCCGCGGCGCTGCGCATCTCCCGCAAGCTCGTGTACCGCCTCGTCCGCGACGGCGAGCTGGCCTCGGTGCGCGTCGGGTCCTCCCTGCGGGTACCCGTCGCCGCGCTGCGCTCGTACGTGCGGCGTTCCTGGGCGAGCCGTGACGAGCCCGACCCTGACGGTCAGCCGACCCCCGCGTAGGAGTGCAGCCCGGCCACCACCATGTTGATGAAGAACAGGTTGAACAGCACCACGGCGAAGCCCGCGATGTTGATCCAGGCCGCCCGGCCGGTGCGCCAGCCCGCCGTCGACCGCGCGTGCAGGTAGGCCGCGTAGATCACCCAGGCGACGAACGCGACGGTCTCCTTGGGGTCCCAGCCCCAGAACCGCCCCCAGGCCGCCTCGGCCCAGATGGCGCCCACGACGACCCCGAAGGTGTACAGCGGGAACGCGACGATCGTCGTGCGGTACGCCAGCCGGTCCAGCGCCTCGGCCCCCGGCAGCCGGGCGCCCAGCGCCCCGCCCCGCCCCGACGAACGCAGCAGGTAGAGCAGGCTGGCGACCCCGGGCACCAGCAGCAGCCCCGACGACAGGCTGATCGTCGTCACGTGCACGACCAGCCAGTACGACTGCAACGCCGGCACCACGGGAGCGGCCTGCGCGTACAGCACCGTCCCCGCCAGGAACATCAGCACGACGACCGGCAACAGCACGAACGGTGCCGCAGGCCGCAGGCCGGGCTGGCGGCGCAGCACCACGAGCCAGCCCCCGACGGCCGCGAGGCAGATCGCCGAGGTGAACTCGTACATGTTGCCCAGCGGCCACCGGTCGACGGCGAGGCCACGGGCCACGATCGATCCGAGGTGCAGCAGCACCGCGAGCACCGTCAGCGACACGCCCATCCGGCCCAACCGGTGCGCGCGGGTCCGCCTGCCCGGCCCGTCCGGCGGTGCCTCCGGCCCGGCGCCGCCGGACGCCGCGCGCGCGGGCACCGTGACCGCGGCGGCTTCGGGCCGCCGCGTGCGGGCGGCGGCCTCGGCGGCGTGCAGCGCCATCGCGAGCACGTAGACACCGACGGCGGCCATGAACAGGCGGTCACCGAACAGTGCGAGGACCGGGTCGACGGGCATCAGGGCTCCTTGTCGTCCGCGGGCTGGTGCAGCAGGTCCGCCCGCAGGCGGTCGAACTCCTCGCCGTAGCCGGCGCGGTCGGTGCGGGCGAGGCCGCCGATCTCGAGCACGGTGCGGTCGGCGCCGTCGGGCACGAGCCGCGCCCAGAACCGGCGCCGCCGCACTCCCAGCGACAGCGCGAGGCCGGCCATCAGCAGCACCGCCGACGCCAGCACCCACTCCTGCGACGGGTCGTGGCTCACCTGCAACGACACCCAGTCGCGCAGGCCGTCGAAGCGCACGACGGTGCCGTCTTCGAGGGTGAGCTCCTCCCCCGGCACCAGGTTGGCCCTGGCCACCCGCTGCAGCTCGCCGGACTCCAGCCGGGACAGGTCGACGCCGAAGATCGACTGGCCAAGGCCGTCATCGAGGCCGAGGTCGCCGCGCAGCACGTCGACCGCCACCTCGGGATCGCGCGGCTCGGGGAAGATCGACGTCACGACGTCCCCGCCGGACGACGTCGGCGCCAGCAGCCCGGTGACGGCGAGCTGGCCGGTCCGGCGCCGCTCATCCTCCGGCAGGCCGGGCTGCGCGAACTTGGTGGCCCCCTCCGACAGCAGCGTGGTGAGGTCCACCGGACGCCACTGGATCTCGCCGGTGCGTCGCGTCCCGTCCGGGAAGGTGACGGTGAACCGCGGCGCGTAGCCGTGCCCGAGCAGGTAGACCCGCGCCCCGCCGAGCCGCAGCGGCTGGTTGACCTGCAGGTCGTAGGGCCGCCACCGGTCGACGACGCCCGCGGAGAGGTCGTCGGCGGTCTGGTAGCCGATGCTCGCGCGGAACGCGAGCGCCTGGCCGTTCGGCAGGTAGCGGGCGTCGAAGTCGTCGACCCGGACGCAGAACGGGTGCAGCTCGGTGCCGTCGACCTGCGGGCCGGCCCGGAAGGAGTCGTAGCCGAGGATGCCGGTGTTGCAGAACTGGCCGCCGCCGGACAGCACGATCACCTGACCCTCGTAGCCGACGAGCTTGCCCACGGCGAAGAAGACCAGCAGCCCCACCAGCGACAGGTGGAACAGCAGGTTGCCGACCTCGCGCAGGTAGCCCTTCTCCGCCGAGACGGTGACGATGCCGCCGTCCTCCGCGCGCTCGGCCCGCCGCCAGCCGCGCAGCCGGGCACCGACGCGCGCGGCGACCTCGTCCACCCGGGCGTCGACGATCCCGGCACCGTGGTGCGGCAGCCGCGCGAGGTTGCGCGGGACGGCGACCGGAGCGGCCCGCAGCCCGCGGCCGTGCTCGAGCGCGCGCGGCAGCAGGCAGCCGACGAGCGAGACCATCAGCAGCAGGTAGATCGCGGCGAACCACGGCGCGGCGAAGACGTCGAAGAACCCGGCGCGGTCCAGCAGCGGCGCGAGCCGGGGATGGTCGGCGTAGTAGGCGTCGACGAGCGCCCGGTTCAGCGAGCGCTGCGGCAGCAGCGCGCCGGGCAACGCGGCCAGCGCGAGCAGGAACAGCAGCACCAGAGCCGTGCGCATGCTGGTCAGCCCGCGCCAGGTGTTGCGCACGAACCCCGCGAGTGGGGGTGGTTCCGGGCGCGGGTCGGGGTGGCTCGGGGCGCGAACCGGGGTCTGGGTCGCCATCTAGAGCACCGGGGTGAAGCCGGCGATCGAGACCTGGACCTGCGCGAGCAGCCCGCCCCACAGACCCGTCACCAGCAGGACGCCGACCGCGATCATCATCGACCCGCCGCCGATCTGGATCCGCCGGGTGTTGCGCCGCAGCCAGCCCAGCGCCCGCACCGCGCGCGAGGTCCCCAGCGCGATCAGGACGAACGGCAGCCCGAGCCCCGCGCAGTAGGCCAGCGTGAGCACCACGCCGCGCAGCGACCCGCCCCCGGTGCCTGCGGCCACCGCGACCACCCCGGCGAGCGTCGGCCCGATGCACGGCACCCAGCCCAGACCGAACACCGCGCCGAGCAGCGGCGCGCCCCAGAGCCCGGCGCGCGGCACCCAGTGCACGCGCCGCTCGTTCTGCAGCACCGGGATCAGCCCGACGAACGCCAGCCCCATCGCGATCATGACGACGCCGCCGATGCGCTGCAGCACGGCCTCGTTGGCCAGCAGCGCGTCGGCGATCCACACGACGCCGACCAGGATCGTCCCGAAGACGACCGTGAACCCCGCTACGAAGAGCGCCGCCGCGCCGGCCACCCGGTAGCGCCCGGTGCCGGATCGGGCCGCCGGGCCTCCCGGAGCCGGCGCGGCCGGCCCGACGCCCGCGCGGACCCGTCGGACCTCCTCCTCGGTGACCGGCGGCGCGTCGGCGCCGACCAGCCCGGCGAGGTACGCGAGGTAGCCGGGGACCAGCGGGACCACGCACGGCGACGCGAAGCTGACCGCGCCCGCCAGCACGGCCACCGCCGCTGCGGCCAGCAGCGGACCGGAGACCGCGAGGGTGGTCGACGGGTCCATCACCGGTCAGGGTAGGCCGCGCCGGACGAACCGCGCGCGGCGGGTTCTACACCCTGTAGTGCCGCGGCGGCGGGTGCCCGGGGGTCGGCGGACACCCCGGGGCGACGACGATCAGGCAGTGGGCTCGGCGGCCAGCTCCTGCACCAGGGGCAGCAGCTCCGCCACGCGGACCCGCGCCAGGTACACGGCGGCCACCCGGTGCTGCCGGTCGAGCACGATCGTCGAGGGCACGATGTTGCGCGGGTAGCCCCGCAGCTGCAGCAGCGTGCGCCCGGGCGGGTCGTAGATCGAGTCGAACGTGATGCCACGGTCCCGCAGGAAGTCCGCGGCCGCCTCCCGGGAGTCGCGGACGTCGATGCCGAGCACGCTCACCCCGGACGGCCCGGCGGTCTCGTGCACGTACTGCAGGTCGGGCATCTCCTCCCGGCACGGCCCGCACCACGAGCCCCAGACGTTGAGCACGACGACCTCGCCGCGGTGGTCCTCGAGCCCGACCGTCTCCTCCGGCCGCAGCACGCTCCCGCCGCTGATCCCCGTGACGGCACCGCGGCTGTCCGGCGGGTCGTAGCGGATCGCCGTCTGCCCGCCCGGCGCGACGAACTGGAACTCGCCGCCGACCGCCACGGCCTCGCGGCTCGTCGAGCACCCGGCGAGCAGCAGGACCGCGGCCAGCACGGCGCCGAGGAACCTCATGCGCCCGTCTGGGTCGGATCGGACTCCCCGGCGGGCTCGCGGTAGCGCAGCCCGACGACCTCGGAGCCCTCGAAGACCAGGGTGGTCAGCGAGGCGAGCGAGCACTGCCGCCGCCGCGGGTCGTGCCAGAGCCGCTTGCCCGTGACGAACCGGCGCACCGTCCAGATCGGCAGCTGGTGCGACACGCACACCACCTCGCGCCCGGCGGCCAGCTCGCGAGCTCGGTGCACGGCGCCGAGCATCCGGTGCGCGATGCGCAGGTAGGGCTCCCCCCACGACGGGGTGAAGGGATCGCGCAGCTTCGACCAGTGCCGCGGGCTGCGGAGCGCCCCGTCCCCCACCGCGACGCGCTCCCCCTCGAACCGGTTGTCCGCCTCGATCAGCCGCTCGTCGACGACGACCTCCAACCCGTGCCCGGCCGCCACCGGTGCGGCGGTCTCCCGGGCACGCTCCAGCGGCGAGCAGAGCACGACCGCGAGGTCGGCGCCCGCCAGCTCGTCGGCGACGAGCTGGGCCTGCTTGCGACCGGTCTCCGAGAGGTGGAAACCGGGCATCCGGCCGTAGAGCACCCCCGCGGGGTTGTGCACCTCGCCGTGACGCAGCAGGTGCACCAGGGTGCGGGTCATCGGCCGGGCCGCCGGGCCGCGGCGGCGGCCTTCGCGGCGTGCGGCAGCGCGTCGGCGACGGTCTCCCAGCACGTGTCGTCGAGGGCGGCCGAGACGAACCACGCCTCGAACGCGCTCGGCGGGGCGTACACGCCGCGCTCGAGCAGGGCATGGAAGAACGGGGGGAAGCGCCAGGTCCGGGCGGCCTGCGCGGCGGCGTAGTCGCCGACCTCGCCGTCGGTGAAGAACACCGACAGCAGGTTGCCCGCGTACTGCACCCGGTGCGCCACCCCCTCCGCGTTCAGCGCGTCGCCGATCAGCCGGCCGAGCCGGGTGGCGTTCGCGTCCAGCGCGGCGTAGACGGCGGCGTCCGCGGCCCGCAGCGTGGCCAGGCCCGCGGCGACCGCGACGGGGTTCCCCGACAGCGTGCCGGCCTGGTACACCGGCCCGGCCGGGGCGAGGTGCGCCATCGCGGCGGCGGGCCCGCCGAACGCCGCGGCCGGCAGGCCGCCGGACATCACCTTGCCGAAGGTGTAGAGGTCGCCCGGCACGCCGTCGAGGCCGTACCAGCCGGCCGGGGAGACCCGGAACCCGGTCATCACCTCGTCCATGACCAGCAGCGCCCCGTGCTCGTGCGCGATCTCCCGCAACCCCTCGTTGAACCCGGGCCCGGGCGCGACGGCCCCCATGTTCCCCGCGGCCGCCTCGGTGATGACGCAGGCGATCCCGTCGCCGCGCTCGGCGAACGCGGCGCGCACGGCGCCGAGGTCGTTGTAGGGCAGCACCATCGTGTCCGCGGCCTGCGCGCCGGTGACGCCGGGGCTGGTCGGCAGGCCGAGCGTCGCGACGCCGGAACCGGCCTGCGCGAGCAGCGCGTCGACGTGGCCGTGGTAGTGCCCGGCGAACTTGACGACGCCGCGGCGGCCGGTGATGCCGCGGGCGAGCCGGATCGCGCTCATCGTCGCCTCGGTGCCGGAGTTGACCAACCGCACCTGCTCCACCGGCGCGACCCGGCCGATGATCTCCTCGGCGAGCTCGACCTCCGCCGGGGTGGGCGCGCCGAAGGACAGGCCGCGCCCGGCGGCGGCGCGCACGGCCTCGACGACGGCCGGGTGGGCGTGACCGAGGATCATCGGGCCCCACGACGAGATCAGGTCGACGTAGCGGTGCCCGTCGGCGTCGGTGAGCCACGGCCCGGCCGCGGAGACCATGAACCGCGGCGTGCCGCCGACCGAGGTGAACGCCCGGACGGGCGAGTTCACCCCGCCCGGAATCGCTGCCGATGCTCGCTCGAACAGCTGTCGCGAGACCTCGGTGCCGGTGTCGTTCGGGACGTACGCGACTGCCACGGCCGCCAGTCTCGCTCACCGAGCTCCCGCGCGCCGCGCCGGGTCAGCGGCGGGGAGCGGCGTACCAGCGCGAGGCCGCGGGCGAGAACAGCAGGACCACGCCGACGATCGCCGCGCCGATGACCGCCAGCACGATGAGCCCGCTCACCGGGTCGCCGATCAGCGCGAACAGCCCCGCGGGCAACAGGAGCAGCGCGAACAGCACGGTCAGGACGGTGACCGCGATCCGGGCCCCCCGCCGGCCGGCGAAGGCCAGCACGGCGAGCAGCACGAACAGCGCCGCGAGCGCGGCCATGATCACCCCGGCCACCTGCGTGGCCGCGACGATGTCGGCCGTCGTGACCCCGGCCTCGTCGAACTGCTCCTGGACCTCCGGCGGGATGGCGAGGTCACCGGAGCCCAGCAGCACCGCGATCCCGCCGAGCAGGAACGGCAGCGCGCTGAGCAGGAGCAGCACCAGCGCCACCGTGACGGTGCCGGGACGGCGCGCGGGCTCGGCCTCCGGCCCGGGTGCCCCGTACGGCAGCCCTGCCGGCGCCCCGTAGCCCTGGTAGGGATAGCCGGGCGGGGGCCCGTACCCGGGGTCGGCACCGCCGGGCGGGTAGCCGGACGGTCGGCCGTACGGGTTCTGCGGATCCTGAGGTGCCGTCACCCGTCCCAGGCTAACCGGGATGGGTCAGCGGAAGTAGGAGGCGACACCCGGCCGGTGCACCAGGGGCGGGTCCGCTGCGGCAGCGACGATCAGCGCTGGTCAGCCCTGGTGGAGTCGCCCTGCGGCCTCGACCGCCCAGTACGTCAGGACGACGTCGGCGCCGGCCCGGCGGATCGCGGTGAGCGTCTCCAGGACGGTGCGCTCGCGGTCCAGCCAACCGTTCGCGGCGGCCGCCTCGACCATCGCGTACTCCCCGGAGACCTGGTAGGCGGCCACCGGCACGTCGGCGACCTCGGCGACCGCGCGCAGGACGTCGAGGTAGGACATGGCGGGCTTGACCATGACGATATCCGCGCCCTCGGCGAGGTCGAGCGCCAGCTCGCGCAGCGCCTCGCGGACGTTGCCGGGGTCCTGCTGGTAGCTCTTGCGGTCCCCGCGCAGCTGCGACTCGACGGCCTCGCGGAACGGCCCGTAGAACGCCGACGCGTACTTCGCGGTGTAGGCGAGGATCCCGGTCCCGGTGTGGCCGGCCGCGTCCAGCGCCTCGCGGATGACCCCGACCTGGCCGTCCATCATCCCGCTCGGCCCCACCAGGTCGGCGCCCGCCGCGGCCTGCGCGACCGCCATCTCGGCGTACGCCGCCAGCGTGGCGTCGTTGTCGACCCGCCCGGCGGCGTCGAGCAGCCCGCAGTGGCCGTGGTCGGTGAACTCGTCGAGGCAGCAGTCGCTCATCAGGACGGTGGCGTCGCCGACCTCGGCGCGGACGTCGGCGAGCGCGACGTTGAGGACCCCCTCGGGATCGGCGCCCGCGCTGCCGGTGGCGTCGCGGTGCTGCGGCACGCCGAACAGCATCAGCCCGCCGACCCCCGCGGCCACCGCCTCGACGGCCGCCTTGCGCAGGGAGTCGCGAGTGTGCTGGACGACGCCGGGCATCGACGCGATCGGGACGGGTTCGGCCGCCCCCTGCTTGACGAACATCGGCAGCACGAGGTGGCGGGGGGCGAGGTCGGTCTCGGCGACGAGCCGGCGCAGCGCCGGGGTGCCGCGCAGCCGGCGCGGCCGGTGGGTCGGGAACGCCATCGCCTCAGCGTACGACCCGGCGGGCGACGGCTCCCGCCCGCTCGCACACACCGGCACGGGCCGGCACACGAGCCAGGGCCTGTGCTCCGGCGCCGCGGGTGGTGTGCGAGGGTCAGCGGCGGCGGGCCTTGGCCTTGCGCGGCGGCGGCAGGGCGCCCTCGGCCCGCAGGCGGGCGGCGTGCGCGGCCAGCGCGTCGACCAGCGCCGGCACCCGCGCCTCCTCGGGCTGCACGTCCACCCGCAGCCCGAACTCGCGCGCGGTCTCGGCGGTGGCCGGGCCGATGCAGGCGACGATCGTGCGGGCGTGCGGCTTGCCCGCGATGCCCACCAGGTTGCGCACCGTGGACGACGAGGTGAAGCACACCGCGTCGAACCCGCCGGTCTTGATCGCCTCGCGGATCGGCGCCGGCGGCGGCGAGGCCCGCACGGTGCGGTACGCCGTGACGTCTTCGATCTCCCAGCCGCGGTCGCGCAGGCCGGCGGCCAGGGTCTCGGTGGCGATGTCGGCGCGCGGCAGCAGCACCCGGTCCACCGGGTCGAGCACGTCGTCGTAGGGCGGGAAGATCCCGAGCAGGCCCTCGGTGGAGGACTCCTGCGCCTCGGAGATGTCCGGCACGAGCTCGGGGACGATGCCGAACTCGCGCACCTTGTCCGCCGTCGCCGTCCCCACGCAGGCGATCTTGACGCCGGAGAACGCGCGGGCGTCGAGCCCGAACTCGGCGAACTTCTCCCAGACCGCGCGCACCGCGTTGGTTGAGGTGAACACCACCCACTGGTAGCGACCGTCCACCAGGCCCTTCACCGCGCGCTCCATCTGCGCGGACGAGCGCGGCGGCTCGACGGCGATCGTCGGCACCTCCTCGGGGATGGCGCCGTGCACGGCGAGCCGGTCGCTCATCACGCCGGCCTGGTCCTTGGTGCGCGGCACCAGCACCCGCCAGCCGTACAGCGCGCGCGACTCCCACCAGGACAGCTCGGCCCGGCGCTGCACCGACTCGCCGACGGCGACGACCAGGGGGCCCTCGAGGTCCCCGGCCTCCGCCGACACGCTGTCGAGCGTGGCCTGCACGGTGCGCTGGGTGGTGCCGGTGCCGTGCGCGGTGACCGCGACCGGTGTGGTTCCCGGCCGGCCGTGCGCGGTCAGCGCCGCGGCGGCCTCGCCGAGGTGCGCGGCCGTGGCGTGCAGCACGATCGGGCCCGACGCGCCGGCGAGCCGGGCCCAGTCCACCTCGCCGCGGACGTCGGCCTCGACGTGGCTCGATCCGAGCGGCACGCCCGCGTACGCCGGCACGGCCGTGCCCGCGGGCACCCCGGGCACCACGTCGAACGGGACGCCGGCGCGCGCGACCGCCAGCGCCTCGGCGACGACGGCGTCGGTGGTCAGCGGATCCCCGGTGACCAACCGGGCGACCGGGCGGCCGGTGCGCGCCTCGGCGACGAGGTCGCCCGCGACGTCGGCCGGCTGCCCGACCGCCGGCCGGACCTCGGCGCCCTCGGCGACCAGCGCCAGGATCTCCTCGGGGACGTCCGGGTCGGTGACGACCAGCGGGGCGGCCGCGAGGGCGGCGCGCGCCCGGACGGTGAGCAGCCCGGGGTCACCGGGGCCGCTGCCGACGAAGGCGATGCGGCCCGGGGTGGTTGGAGCGACGGTCATTCGGAACTCCCGATCCAGCGGTTCTCCGGGCCCCGGGCTGCGGCTCCCACCTCGCGTGGGTCCGGCAGCGCGGGACCGCCAAGGTCGAGCAGCTCGGCGGCCAGGGCGGCGCCGAGCTTCTCCGCGTCATCCAGGTCCGCGGTGGCCGAGGCGCGCAGGAGCGCGCCGTCGGTGGTGCCGGCGACCGCGCGCAGCGAGAGCCGGTCGACGGAGCGGCCGGGCGCCTCCGGCTCCTCCTCGATCCAGTCCTCGACGACGTCGGCGAGCGCCCCGACCGGTGCGCTGCACCCGGCCTCCAGGGTGGCCAGCACCGCCCGCTCGGCGGTGACGGCGGCGCGGGTCGGGCGGTGGTCCAGCACCGCGGCGAGGGTCTGCACGAGATCGCGGTCGGCGGCGCGGCACTCGATCGCGAGGGCGCCCTGCGCGGGTGCCGGCAGCATCTGCAGCGGGTCGAGCAGTTCGGTGGCCTCGTCGACCCGGCCGAGCCTGCGCAGCCCGGCGGCCGCGACGACCACGGCGTCGAGCTCGCCGGAGCGCACCTTGCCGATCCGGGTGTCGACGTTGCCGCGGATCGGCAGGATCTCGAGCCCGAGGCCGAGCGCCCGCAGCTGCGCCGTGCGCCGCGGCGACCCGGTGCCCACGCGGGCCCCGGGCGGCAGCGCCCCGAGCACGAGCCCGTCCCGGGCGACGAGCGCGTCGCGCGGGTCCTCCCGCGGCGGCACGGCGGCGATGACGAGTCGCGGGTCGGGTGCGGTGGGCAGGTCCTTGTACGAGTGCACGGCGAGGTCCACCTCGCCCGCGACGAGCGCGTCACGCAGCGCGGAGACGAACACCCCGACCCCGAGCTCGGCGATGGGGGCGCCGGACCGGTCCCCCGGGGTGCTCACCGGCACCAGCTCGACGACGTGGCCGGCGCCGCGCAGCAGTTCGGCGACGGCGCCGGACTGGGCGGTGGCCAGCGCGCTCGGGCGAGTGCCGAGGCGCAGCACCCGGGTGGTCGGCGCGGTCACCGGGCCTCCCCCGGGTCGGTGGGCCGCACCGGCAGGTCGCGGACCCGTGCGGGAGCACCCTCGAGCGCCCCCAGGACGTCGCCGCTGCGGGTGAGCGCCACCGCGGCGGGCGCCTGCGGGTCGAGCTCGAACAGCTCACGCAGCGCCTCGGCGTAGCTGGCCCCGTCGGGACCACCGGCGAGGCGCTTGACCTGCACCGTCGGGGTGTGCAGCAGCTTGTCGACGACCCGGCGCACGGTGCGCGCCAGTTCCTCGCGCACCGCCCCGTCGAGGTCGGGCAGCCGCGCGGACAGACGCAGCAGCTCCGCGTCGATCACCTCGGACGCCCGCCGGCGCAGCGCGGTGACGGTGGGCGTGACCTCGGCCGAGCGCTGCGCCGCGAGGTAGGCCTGCGCCTCCTCGGCCACGAGCTCCTGGGCCGCCGTGACGGCCGCGCCGCGGCCACCGGCGTCGAGCCGGCGCTGCAGCGCGGCCAGGTCCACGACCGTGACGCCGGGCAGCGTCGCGACGGCGGGGTCGACGTCGCGGGGCAGCCCGAGGTCGCACACCGCGAGCGGACGGCCGGGGCGTCCCGCTGCCGCGCCGACGACCTCGCGCTCGACCACGGTGCCGATCGCGCCGGTGCACGCGACGAGGACGTCGGCGATCGCCAGCTCGTCGGCGAGCTCGGCCGGCCGGGCGGCCCGGGCGGAAACGCCCTCGGCGCGGATCGATCCGGCGAGCCGCTCGGCGCGGCCCGGTGACCGGTTGACGATCACGATCTCGGCGGCCCCCGCGCGGCGCAGGTGCGCGGCGGCGAGCCCGCCCATCGCCCCGGCCCCGACGACGACCGCGCGCCGGCCCGCGAGGCTGCCGCCCACCACGACGGCCGCGTCGGCGAGCGCCTCGGACACGACGGAGGCGCCCGCGGCGTCGATGCCGGTGGAGGCGTGCACCCGCTTGCCGATCCGCAGGGCGTGCTGGGCGAGCTCGTGCAGGACCCGGCCGACGGTGCCCGCGGCGTCGGCCGTCGCGTACGCCGAGCGGAGCTGGCCGAGGATCTGCGCCTCGCCGACGACCATCGAGTCCAGCCCGGACGCGACGGCGAACAGGTGCTGCACCGCCGAGCCCGCGTAGTGGACGTAGAGGTGCTCGGTCAGCTCGGCCAGGGCGAGACCGGTGTGCCGGGACAGCACCGCGCTGACGTCGGCGAGACCGCCGTGGAACGCGTCGACCCACGCGTAGACCTCGATGCGGTTGCAGGTCGACAGCAGCATGACCTCGGACACGTGCGGCGTGCGCAGCACCTCGTCGAGCAGCTTCGGCACGTCCTCGGACCCGATCGCGGCCCGCTCCAGCAGTTCGACGGGCGCGCTGCGGTGCGACAAGCCGACCACCAGAACACTCATGACACCACCATCGAGCCGTTGTCCGTCGGATGGCCGTTCACCGGGTACCCCGGCGCCGGGGCCGCCGCCTGCCGGCGGGCGACGTGGAAGGCGAGGATCTGCAGCTCGACCGCGAGGTCGACCTTCCGCACCTCGACCTCCTCCGGCACCTGCAGCACCACGGGGGCGAAGTTCAGGATGCACTGCACGCCCGCCTGCACGAGCAGGTCGCACACGGCCTGGGCGGCCTGGCCGGGGGTGGCGATCACCCCGATCGTGATGCCCCGGGCCCGACAGACCTCCGGGAGCGCGCGGACGTGGTCGACGGGGATACCGTCCACCGGCACCCCGACGAGATCCGGGTCGACGTCGAACAGCGCGGTGACGGGGAAGCCGCGCCCGCCGAAACCGCCGTAGCCCGCCAGCGCGTGGCCGAGGTTGCCGACACCGACCACCGCCACCGCCTGGCGGTGCGTGAGGCCGAGGATGCGCTCGAGCTGGCGGCGCAGTGGTGCGATCTCGTACCCGACGCCGCGGATGCCGTAGGAGCCGATGTGGGACAGGTCCTTGCGCAGCTTGGCGCCGTTCACCCCGGTGGCGCCGGCGAGCTCGTCGCTGGACACGGTCTCGGCTCCGGACTCGGCCAGCTCGCCGAGGGTGCGCAGGTAGACGGCGAGCCGGGCGACGGTCGCCTCGGGGATGGAGCGCAACCCGTCGACGGCGGAGCCGGGCGGCAACGTCACGGTGGGGCACTCCTCGGGCGTCGTTCGGTGGTGCGGACCGGCCGGGTGGGCCCGAACCTGCGCGTCGTGGACCACGCCGAGCGGGCAGCGACGGGGCGGACCCGGCGGCCGCGGCCCCGGCGCGTGCTGTCGACGGCGACGAGACGACACGGTAGCCGCTTGTGAAGACCGGCACAAAGTAGCGATCTTGGACGCGGTCCGCCGGCGGAGGCGGCCCGGCCGGCAGGCGCCGGCGGTCGCGGCGGACCGCCCGTTCACCGCAGTACGTGACCGGGACCTCCGAGGTCGTCCTTCGGGCGCCGGACCGGTGTTCCCGCCCGGGCGATCACTCCCGGGCCCCGGACAGCAGAACTCCCGGGGACCGATGCGGTCCCCGGGAGTTCCGGGCGTGCGGGGCGATGTCAGCCGGCGGCCGGCATCAGCACGGTGTCGATCACGAACACGGTGGCGTTCGCGGTGGGGATGTTGCCGCAGAGAGTGGTGGCGGGCTCGGTGTTGCCGGCACCCATGAAGGTCGGGGCGTCAGCGGTGCCACCGACCTCGACGGTGCCCTCGTTCAGGGCGGTGAAGGTGCCCGCCTCGACCAGACCGGCGGCGTCCATGCGGGTGCCGGACACGTGGTAGGTGAGGACGTTGGTCAGCGCCTCCTGGTCGGCCAGCAGCGCGTTGAGGTCCGCCTCGGGGATCTCGGCGAACGCACCGTTGAACGGGGCCAACACGGTGAGGGCCTCGGCACTGTTCAGGGTGTCGACGAGGTCGGCCTCGGTGACCGCCGTGACGAGCGTGGTCAGGAGGGGGTTGTTGGAGGCGGCGGTGCCCACCGGGTCGTCGACCATGCCCTGGGCCGAGCCCTCGCCCTCGGTGGGGACCTGGTCGCAGGCCGGGCCGAAGATGTCGCCGATCTCGGTGACACCGTCGCCGGCGGCCGGCGAGGTCGGGGCGGCGGCACTCGTCGTCTCGGAACCGGTGTCGGTGCCGGTGCCGGTGGCCGGCTCCTCCGGGCTGCCGCAGGCGCCCAGCACCACGGTGAGCGCCGCCGTGGCGCCGATGGCGGCCAGTCGCTGGATCTTTCGCACGGGTGTTCCTCCTCGAGCTCGGTCCGGTCGGTCCGGACCTGTCAGTCAGGTGTTCGACAGCGCGTCAGACATGGTTCACTACCAAACGTAACATTTGGGCTACGGTGCGCCATGGTCCTGGACGAGATCATGCACTCCCGGGCGCGGCCCCGCGCATCGGGGTCGTCCGGGGTCGTCGGTCAGCGGGTGTTGAAGATGATGCTGTGCCAGCCGGTCGCCCCGTCCGGGATGGGCATGACGCGCTCCTCCGGCTGGGTGGTGCCCTGCTGGTCGGTCGCGCGGCTCTGCACGGTGTGGCTGCCGGGGGCCAGATCGAGGTCGAGCCGCCACATCCGCCACGTGTCGCCGCTGACCTCGGTGGACAGCTCCGCCTCGCGCCACTGCCCGCCGTCGAGCCGGACCTCGACGCGCTCGATGCCGTGCGGCTGCGCCCAGGCGATCCCCGCGACCGTGACCCGGCCGGCCGGGACCGACGCGAACGCCCGCGGACTGTCGATGCGCGACTGCACCTTGATGGGTGCCCGCTGGCCCCAGTCGCGCCGGAGCCAGTACGCCTGCTTGGCGTCGAAGGTCGTGAGCTCCATGTCGGCGAGCCACTTCGTGGCGGAGACGAACCCGTAGAGGCCCGGAACCACCATCCGCACCGGGAACCCGTGCTCGGGCGGCAGCGCCTCCCCGTTCATCCCGATCGCCAGCATCGCGCCACGCCCTGGCTCCATGACCACGTCGGTGGGCGTGCCGCAGGTGAAGTCGCCGTCCAGGGCCGTGGTGAACACCTGGTCGGCACCCGGTCGGACCCCGGCCTCGAGCAGCAGCTCGCGCAGGTCGACGCCGACGAAGTCGGCCGTCGAGACGTACGGGCCGCCCACCTCGTTCGACACGCAGGTCATCGTGATCGTCCGCTCGACCAGCGGCCGGGCCAGCAGGTCGTCGAAGGTGAGCGTCATCTCCTCGTCGACCATCCCGTGGATCCGCATCGACCAGTCCTCGGCCGGCTGCGTGGGCAGGCGCAGTGAGATGTCCACCCGGTAGAAGTCCGGGTTCGGGGTGATGAACGTGGGCGTCCCGGCCTCGACGAAGTCGGCCCCGGGCGGGATCGGCGGCGCCTGCTCGGCCAGCCGCAGCCGGCCGAGGACTGGTCGATGCG
>DATLGI010000068.1:0-7359 GCA_035540535.1 Pseudonocardia sp. | reverse complement strand
GGTTGCAACACCCGTGCAACCGCCCTCGGGCACGGTGCTCCCGGTCACGGTCGCCGACTGACCCTGCCTCGCGAGCGGAGCCCCCCGATGATGACAGCGCATGTACCCGTCCGCCCCCTCGCCTGCCGCGCGCAGTGCGTGGCCGCGGACGAGCACCCGGTGCACCACGCCCGCCTGCTGGCCGTCGACACCGATATCGACGCCCTGCTCGACCTCCTCGAGATGGCCGTCACCTGGCGGGAGCTCGACTGGAGCGAGGCGCCCGTCATCGGCCCGCGGGACTGGCCGGCGTTCGCCGCCGCGCACCGCTGGCGCGACCCGGCCCGCGCGGCGCGGGTGTTCAGCCTCGCCGCGGACATCGTCGGCCGTGACGTCGCGGGGCCGGCCGCGAGCCCGCAGCCGGCCGCGCTGATCGAGCTCGTCCGGAGCTGACGGGTCACCTCTCGGATAGTAGATCTCCGTCCACGATCCACGGTGGTCGCCTGGCGGCGTGGCCGCCCGGGGCCGGTCATTGACACCCTGGTCACGTTGAGTATCGTGAAGATCCTTGTCCGATAGTGGACGCCAGCCCCGGTTCATCGCGTACGGAAGAGGTTCCGAGTGCCCCGGAAGACAGTGATCATCGGCGGGGGAGCGGCCGGGCTCGGGTCCGCGGGCGGGGTGAAGGCGGCCGATCCGCAGGCCGAGGTCGTGGTCTACACGCAGTTCGAGGACGTCGCCTACAGCCCGTGCGGCATCCCGTACGTGCACGGCGGCGAGATCGACGACTTCCACAAGCTCTTCCTCGCCGGCAAGCAGGCCTACGTCGACGCCGGGATCGACATCCGTTACGAGACCGAGGTCACGGCGATCGACACGTCCGCGCGGACGGTCACCGTAGCGGGCGAGGGCGTGGTCGGTTACGACCAGCTGATCGTCTGCACCGGGTTCGACTACGCCGACCCCGGCGTCCCGGGGGGCGACCTGTCCGGCCTGTACTACGTCAAGAACATCCGCCGGGCGATGGAGTGGGACAAGGTCATCGCCGAGACGAAGCGCGCCGTCGTCATCGAGGCCGGTCCGCTCGGCCTGGAGATGGTCACCGCCCTGGCCCACCGCGGCGTCGAGACCCACCTGGTGGATCCCAATCCCTACGCCCTGGCGATGATGGCCGACCCGGACATCATGAAGCCGGTGGAGGACTCCTGGCGCGAGCTGGGCGTGCACCTGCACTTCAACACCACGCTCGAGGCGTTCCTCGGCGACGCGGGGGGCAAGGTCCGCGCGGTGCAGACCTCCGACGGCGAGATCCCGGCCGAACTCGTCGTGGTGGCCACCCACAAGACCCCGAACAACACCCTGGCCGCGGCCGCGGGGCTCAGGCTCGGGTCGACCGGCGGCATCGTCGTCGACGACCACATGAAGGCGTCCGCGCCCGCCGTCTGGGCCGCGGGCGACGTCGTGGAGATCCCGCACGGGCTCACCCGCACGCCGCTGCAGGGGCTCACCGGATCCCACGCCTACGCCCAGGGCAAGACCGCGGGCACCAACGCCGGCGGTGGCAACCGCGCCTACAACGCGGTGTACGTGCCGTGGGGCACCCCGGCCGGCAAGTGGGTGATCGGCGGAGCCTCCTTCGGCGAGGCCACCGCCACCGCGCTCGGTATCCCGTACGTCAAGGGCGAGGCCCAGGGCATCTCCCGCGCGCGCTACTACCCGGGCGTGCAGCCGGTCCGGGTGAAGCTGCTCGCCGAGCCGGGCACGCTGCGGCTGATCGGCGCGCAGATGGTGGGCGGCGGTGAGGGCATCAAGGAGCGGGCCGACTTCCTCGCCCAGGCGATCCGGTTCGGGTTCACCTTCCACGACCTGTCCACGATGGAGAACGTGTACTCGCCGGCCATCGGGGCGCTCAACGAGCCGATCGTCGTCGCCGCGACCGACGGTCTCGCCGCCGCGCAGAGCGCAGGCCGAGCGCGCACCGCCGCGGCGAAGGGCTGAGCGGACGTGGCTGGGACGACCGGATTCCTCGGCTGGCTGCGGAGCAACTCCGAGCACTACCTGCTCGTCGCCGCGCACGCGAAGTTGGCCCGACGGCTCGGCACGCCGGGCCCCCGACCCCCGAAGGGGCTCAAGGAGATCTTCTGGCTGCGGATCTTCGCGCCGGCCTACGCGGCGATGCCGTGGTCGGTGCGCAGCCGGATCATGCGGGCGATGCCCGGCAGTCACCGCCAGTCGTGGGCACCGCCCCCGCGGCGGAGGACACCGCGGACCGACCCCATCGTCGACCGGGCCAGCGCGCCGCCCAGCCCGGCAAGCCCCACCGGAGAAACAAGGAGAACCACCGTGGCAGACATCGTAGGAACGCGCGCCAACGAGGGCGACGTCATCGTCGACTACGAGGAGAAGCTCTTCGACGACATTCAGGCGAACGAGGGGGAGAAGGCCTACATCTTCATGCACACCGTGCCCTTCGAGGGTTCGGTCGGCATCGTCAACATGCTCACGGCCACCCGGATCAACCGGAAGGGCTTCGACACCAGCCTGTTCCTCTACGGTCCCGGTGTGCTGATGGCGTCGGCCACCCGCGGGTTCCCGACGGTCGGCGCGGAGGCCTTCCCGGGCCACATGAACTACAACAACCAGCTCAAGGTGTTCATGAAGGAGGGCGGCAAGATCTACGCCTGCCGCTTCGCGATGGCCGCGCTCTACGGCATGCGCGAGACGGACCTGATCGAGGGCGTGATCCCGGCCCACCCGCTCGACGTCCTCGACGCCAACCTGACCGCCCGCCGCGAGGGCGCGCTGGTCATGCAGACCTGGACGCTCTGACCGTCCGGCCGAGTCCGCGCGGACGGGCACGTCGGTGACGCCGTGCCCGGCCGCGTCATGTCGCGCGCCGGCGGGCGGGCCCGCACCCCCCCGACGGGCCTGCCCGCCGGCGCGTCCCGATCCGAGCAGGAGCAGCCGTGCCCGACGCCGCGGATCCACCGCCGATGCGCCTCGGGGTCGCCCGGGCGCGCTGGCGGGCGGCCGAGGACCGGCTCTACCCGGTCGCGCTCGCCGACCCGGCGTCCTACCAGCGGGGGCTGC
Source organism: Pseudonocardia sp. (assembly GCA_035540535.1). Lineage (GTDB taxonomy): Bacteria > Actinomycetota > Actinomycetes > Mycobacteriales > Pseudonocardiaceae > Pseudonocardia. The sequence continues at coordinate 4,290 of DATLGI010000068.1, read as the reverse complement.
AGGCCGTGCAGGCCGTGCTGACCGAGCTGCGCCGGCGGACCGGTGAGGTCGAGGCGCTGCTCGCCGTGGAGGCCGCGGCCGAGGAGATCGTGGCCGCGGCCTGCCCCGGCGGACCGCCGCTGCCGGCCGACCTCCTGGTGGCGGTCGCCTGCGGCCTGCGGGACCGGGAGCTCGCCGGTGAGGCCGCCGACCGACGGCGCCGGGAGACGATCGACGCCGCCCGCGCCGCCGGTCGCGCCTGGGCCGTCCTCGACGGGCCCCCGACCCCCGCCGAGCTGGCCGGCGGTCGTCAGGTGCTGCTGCACCTGGACTCGCAGACCGTGCTCGAGGCCACGGTCGACCCGTGGTCGGGTGGCGAGCCCTTCGGCCTGGGCCTGACGCGCCCGGGCGGCGGCACCGAGTCGAGCAGCACCGGCGACCGCGCGGCCTGGCTGGCCGCGCACGAGCGGCTGCGGGCCGAGGTCGAGCGCGCCGGCGAGCAGCCCGCCACCGAGGACCGGCCGTGACCGCCGCCCCGGACCGGGTGCGGGCGCGGCTCCGGTGCCGCCTGGTCGCGGACGCGGCGGACCGGGCCGGCGCGGCCGCGATCCGCCACGCGGTGTTCGTCGCCGAGCAGGGCGTCTTCGCCGGCTCCGATGCCGATGACCACGACGCCGGTCCGGACACCCTGCACGTGCTGGGCCTGGTCGACGGGCAGCCCGCGGGCACGGTGCGCCTCTACCCGCTCGACCCGGGCGACCCCACCGGTGACTGGCAGGGCGACCGGCTCGCCGTGCTGCCGGCGTTCCGCACCACCGGGCTCGGCGCGCCGCTCGTGCGGTTCGCGGTGGCCACCGCTGCCGCCCACGGGGGTCGGCGGATGATCGCGCACGTCCAGCCGCCGAACGAGACGTTCTTCCGCCGCCTCGGTTGGGCCCGCCGCGGCGCCGAGACCTACGTGGGGCGCCCGCACCTGCTCATGGACATCGCGCTGGTCGACCGGCGGTGACCGCGCGCAGGTCCACCCGGCTCACCAGGTGGACGGCGGCGGCACGCAGAGCCGGCCGGCCGTGACGAACGAGGCGCGCAGGTCCGACGGCAGCGACGCGGCGATCCGCGCCGTCGCCGACGCGCGGTCCGTGGGGGTGCCGAGCTGCGCGACCAGCAGGTCGGAGCCGGTGCCGGCGGCGATCCGCGCCGCCTCCTCGGGGCGCCCGAGCCGGTGCAGGGCCAGCGCGGCGTACTTCGACGACGAGTACGTACGCGCCTCCGCCAGCAGCGCCTCGGCCTGGTCGCGGTCCCAGCGGGCGCGCATCTCGCGCAGGCGCATCGACGCCCGCGGCCGGAACGGCAGCGAGCGCTCCAGCATCGGGGCGGCGGCGTCCACCGCCGCGGCGGCGTCGTCGCGGCGCCCGAGCATCAGGTCGCAGTCGGCGACGGCGAGCAGGGCGTGCAGCTCCTGCTCCAGCTCCAGCGCGCCGCCGCCGCGGCGGGCCAGCTCGACGGCGTGCTCCGCGTGCTCGCGGGCCCGCTGTACCTGCCCGAGCTCCTGGCGGATCCAGGAGGTGGTGGTCTCGATCCCCGCCCGGTAGAAGCTCACGCCGTCGGCGTCGATGAGCCGGCGCGCGTTGTCCAGCGCCCTCAGCGCGCCGGCGAAGTCCCCGGAGTCGCCGCGGGCGAGCGCGGTGAAGAACAGCGTCTGCAGCAGCGGGCGGAACTGCCCGGTGCGCCGGCACAGCACGGCCGCGCGGGCCAGCACCGCCCTGGCCTCGGCGAAGCGGTCCTGGTGCTGCAGCAGCGCCCCGCGGTAGGCCAGGGCCAGCGCCGTCGTCGTCTCGCCGGGCTCGGCGGAGAGCACGCGCTCGTAGGCCGCGCCCGCACCGGCGTAGTCGCCGTCCCAGTGCCGGACGCGCCCGAGCAGCAGCGTCGCGCTGGGCAGCGCGCCGGGAGCGGCGGCCGCGGACTCGGCCAGCTCGGTGGCCTGCTCGGCGAACTCGACGGCCGCCAGGTCGTCACGGGCGTAGAAGGCCGTCCAGCCGAGCTGCTCGAGCACCCGGGCCTCCAGCTCGGGATCGCCGAGCTCGCGGGCGATCCGCAGGGCCTCCTCGTGGTCGGCGCGGGCGTCGCCGTGGCGGCCGAGGTCGGAGCGGGCCTGGCCGCGGCGCAGCAGCACCTCGGCCAGCTGTGCGGGCCGGCCGGCGGTGCGGGCCGCCTCGGCGGCCTGCCCGAGCAGCTGCTCGGCCTCCACGCCGGCGAACGCCAGGTGCGCCGCGTGCGCGGCCACCGTCCACGCCTTCGCGGCGCCGGCCCAGTCCCGCGCCGCCGCGAGGTGCCGGGCCGCGGCCTCGGGCCGGGCCTCCAGCAGCCGGGCGGCGCGGCGGTGCCGGCTGATCCGCACCGGCTCGGGCACCGAGTCGTAGGCCACCTGGCGGACGATGTCGTTGGGGAACCGGAAGCTCTCGCCGTGCTCCACCAGCAGGCCGGCCCGCAGCGCCCGCCCGGCCCACCGGGCGCAGTCCTCGACCTCCAGCCCGGACAGCGCCGCCACGTCGTCGAGCGAGAACGTCGAGCCCAGCACGGCACCGTGCGCGAGTACCCGGGCGGCCTTCTCGCCGGCGTGCGCGAGCCGATCGGCGACCGCGCCCGCGAGCGACCGGGGGACGGTGACGCCGGGACCGGGAGCGGGGTGGCGCAGCAGCTCGGTGAGGAACAGCGGTGACCCGCCGGTCCAGGTGTAGAGCCGCTCGGCGTCGTGGTCCGGTCCCGCGCGCGCCACCAGCTCGGCCGCGGCGGCGGCGTCGAGCGGGCCGAGCTCGACCCAGGTCGCCACGTCGCGCAACGGGGCGGTGCCGGAGTGGTCCTCCCCGGTCCGCTCGGTGACGACGACCATGATCCGGCTGCCGGCCCAGGTGCCGGCCAGCAGGTGCAGGGCCTCGACGGTGGAGCGGCCGGCGTGGTGGGCGTCCTCGATCACCAGCAGCACCGGCTGGCGCTCCGAAAGGCGCATGAAGAACCCGGCCAGCGCGTCGAGGGTGCGGCGGTGCTCGAGCTCCGGGCCGGCGCTTTCGTAGCTGGTCGGGCCGAGCAGGTCGGTGAGCTCGGGCACCAGCGCGGCGAGGGTGCCCAGGCGGGTGCCGGCGAGCTCGCGCACCTCGGCCGGCGGCATCCGGTGCGCGACCGTGCGCACCGCCTCGGCCAGGGGTTGCAGGTAGAGGGAGCGCTCGGCCTCGAAGCAGGCGACGGCCAGGGTCAGGGCTCCCGTGCGGGCGGGCTCCCCGGCGAACGCCGCCACCAGCGCGCTCTTGCCGATGCCGGCCTCCCCGGTGACCACGGCGAGCGCCGGCGAGCCGGTGACGGCGTCCGTCCACAGGTCCCGCAGCACGTCGAGCTCGCGGTCGCGGCCGACCAGCGCCGCGGGGGCGACCCCGGTGGTCGGGCGCGCCGGCCTGCTCGCCGACGGGTTCTCCGCCCGCAGCACGGCCAGGAACACCGCCTGGGTGGCGGGCGAGGGCGAGCTGCCGAGCTGCTCGGCCATCGCGACCCGCAGCGTCTTGTAGGCCACCAGTGCCGTCCCGGACCGGCCCGCCCGCTGGTGGGCCAGCATGACGAGGCGGCAGGCCTCCTCGTCGAAGGGGTCGTCGCGCAGCGCCGCGGACGCCACCTCGACGGCGACGTCGTGCGCCTGCAGCTCGCACGCTGCGGTGGCCCAGCAGATCCGAGCGCGGCGCAGCAGCCGGGCCACCGCGCGGCGGAGGTCCTGCACCCAGGGGTCGGCCCGCTCGCCGGCGAGGGCGACGTCCCCGTCGAGCAGCTTGGCCGCCTGCTCGGCGCCCGTGCAGGCGAGCGCGAAGTGACCGTGCCCGAGCTCGACCTCGGCGGTGACGAGCAACGCCACCGCCTCGTGCAGGTCCACCCCCACGCCCTCGGGCACGAGCCGGTAGCCGGCGGCGCCGCCGTCGATCCGGTCCCGGCCCAACGCCCGGCGCAGCCGGCTGACCAGCGCGGCGACGTTGCGGTCCGCGCGCCCGGGGGCGTCGGCGTCCCACAGCGCGTCGATCAGCGCGGCGACGGGCACGAACTCGCCACGACGCTCGGCGAGCACGGCGAGCGCACGTCTGGCCTTGCCGGTCGGCACGGGGGCCGAGAGCTCGCCCTCGACGGTGAAGGGACCGAGCAGGCGCAGCCTCAGGTGGGCCGGGCTCACGGGGCGACTCTACCGGCGCCCGGTGGGCGCGCCGGTGGTCCGGGACGTGCGATCCTGGGCGGCTCGTCCACTATAGTGAAGGTCGAATGTCGGATCGTTGACGTCGG
>DATLGI010000067.1:0-3204 GCA_035540535.1 Pseudonocardia sp. | reverse complement strand
CTGGTCGCGCGGGCCGACGTCGTCGCCGAGGGAGCCGCGGTGCTGGTCGCGCGGGCCGACGTCGTCGCCGAGGGAGCCGCGGCGCTGGTCGCGCGGGCCGACACGGTGGCCGAGGGGGCGGCGACCCTGGTCGGCCGAGCGGACACCGTCGCCGAGGCAGCCGCCGACCTCGTCGCCCGGGCGGACACGGTCGCCGAGGGCGCGGCGACCCTCGTCGCGGGCGCGGGATCGGTGGCCGAGGGCGCGGAGCGGGTCGTCGGGCGGGCCTCGTCGGTGGCGGAGCGCGCGGACGGGCTCGTCACCGAGGCGGCGACCACCAGCCGCACGGCGGGCGAGCTGCTCACCACCTACGCTCCGATCGCGGAGCGCGCGGCACCCCTGGCCCGCCGGTTCGTCGACGAGTTCTCCGAGGCGGAGGTGCGCGCCGCGATCCGGCTGGTCGACCAGCTCCCGGTGTTCACCGAGCACATGGAGACCGACATCATGCCGATCCTCGCGACGCTGGACCACGTCGGCCCGGACGTCCACGAGCTGCTGGAGCAGCTCAAGGAGGTCCGCCAGGCGATCAACGGCATCCCCGGCTTCTCGTACTTCCGCCGCCGCGGGGAGCGCGAGGAGTCCGAGTAGCGCGGCCGCCGGGCGCTCGCACACAGCTGCGACCGCCCGCACCCAGGCCACGGCTCGGGTGTGGGCGCGCCGGGGTGTGTGCGGGCTCAGCCTTCGAGGCCCTGCGCCGCCCGCACCAGCGTCACGATCTCGTCCATCATCTCGGTCAGCCGGAAGTCCTTCGGCGTGAACACCGCGGCCACCCCGCGCTCGCGCAGCGTGGCGGCGTCGTCGGGCGGGATGATGCCGCCGACCACCACCGGCACGTCCTCGACGCCGGCCGCGCGGAGCCCGTCCACCACCGCGGGGACGACCTCGAGGTGCGAGCCCGACAGCACCGACAGCCCGACGACGTGCACGCCCTCCTGCACCGCCGCGGAGACGATCTGCGCCGGGGTGAGCCGGATGCCCTGGTAGATCACCTCGAAGCCGACGTCGCGGGCGCGCACGGCGACCTGCTCCGCGCCGTTGGAGTGCCCGTCGAGTCCCGGCTTGCCGACGAGCATCCGCAGCCGGGTGCCGATCTCCCCGCCGGTGGCCTTCACCCGCTCACGCACGGCGGCGATCTCGGCGACCGCCTCGCCCGTGCCCACCGCGGCCGAGACGCCGGTGGGGGCCCGGTACTCACCGAACACCTCGCGCAGCGCGCCCGCCCACTCGCCGGTGGTCACCCCGGCCTTGGCGCAGGCGATCGAGGGCTCCATCAGGTTGGCCTCGGTCTTGGCCGCGTCGCGCAGCTCGGCCAGCGCGCTCTCGACGGCCCCGGCGTCGCGCTCCGCCCGCCAGGCGCGGATCGCCTCGACCGCGGCGGCCTCCGTGGCCGGGTCCACCGTCTCGATCGCCCCGGCGCCCTCGGCCTGCAGCGGGCTCGGCTCGGTGCCCTCGAACCGGTTGACCCCGACGACGATCTCCTCTCCGGTCTCGATCCGCCGCCGCCGCTCGGCCAGCGAGCTGACGAGCTCGCCCTTCATGTAGCCGGACTCCACGGCCGCGACCGCGCCGCCCATCTCCTGCACCCGGTCGATCTCCGCCCGCGCGCCCTCGACGAGCTCGGCGACCTTCGCCTCGACGACGTGGCTGCCGGCGAACAGGTCCTCGTACTCGAGCAGGTCGGTCTCGTAGGCGAGCACCTGCTGCATCCGCAGCGCCCACTGCTGGTCCCACGGCCGTGGGAGGCCCAGCGCCTCGTTCCACGCCGGGAGCTGGACGGCGCGGGCCCGGGCGTCGCGCGAGAGCGTGACGGCGAGCATCTCCAGCACGATCCGCTGGACGTTGTTCTCCGGCTGGGCCTCGGTCAGCCCGAGCGAGTTGACCTGCACCCCGTAGCGCAGGCGGCGCTTCTTCGGGTCCTGCACGCCGTAGCGCTTGCGGGTGATCTCGTCCCAGAGCCGGGCGAAGGCCCGCATCTTGCACATCTCCTCGACGAAGCGCAGGCCCGCGTTGACGAAGAAGGAGATGCGCGCGACGACCTCGGGGAAACGGTCGGCGGGCACCTGGCCGCAGTCGCGCACCGAGTCGAGGACGGCGATCGCGGTGGAGAGCGCGTACGCCAGCTCCTGCGCCGGCGTGGCCCCGGCCTCCTGCAGGTGGTAGCTGCAGATGTTGATCGGGTTCCACCTCGGGATGGACCTGACCGACCACACCACCATGTCGGTGATCAGCCGCATGCTGGGCGCCGGGGGGAACACGTAGGTGCCCCGGGAGAGGTACTCCTTGACGATGTCGTTCTGCGTGGTGCCGGCCAGGGTGACCCTCGGCGCCTCGTGCTCGTCGGCGACGGCGACGTAGAGCGCCAGCAGCCACATCGCCGGCGCGTTGATCGTCATCGAGGTGTTGGCCTCGGCCATCGGGATGCCGTCGAAGAGCGCGCGCATGTCGCCGATGTGGCTCACCGGCACCCCGACCTTGCCGACCTCACCCTTCGCGAGCTCGTCGTCCGGGTCGTAGCCGGTCTGCGTGGGCAGGTCGAAGGCGACCGAGAGCCCCGTCTGGCCCTTCGCGAGGTTCCGCCGGTACAGCGCGTTCGACGTCGTGGCCGAGGAGTGCCCCGCGTAGGTCCGGAAGACCCAGGGACGGTCGCGCTCACGGTCGCTCGGATACGGCACCGGACACCTCCGCCTTCGTGGACCGACCGATCGTACTGGCGGGTACCGGCGTTGCCGCGGCGCGCGGACGCGCGTCACATCACACTGTGCCGATGGCCGTCCCCGCCCTCGTCGAGTTGCTGTCCGCGATGCTCGGTCTCGGCCTGCTGATCGCCCTGCTGCGCTGGACGTTCGGCACCGGCCGCGGGGAGCTCGCCCCGCCCGGCCACGACCCCGCCGACAGCACCGGGGACGGCCTGCTCACCGAGGTGACACGCCTGCCCACCGAGGCGGCGGCGCTGGTGCTGTGCCGGCGGCTGGGCGAGGCCGGCATCCGGGCGACGGTCGGCCGCACCGGCGACGGCTACCGGCTGCTGGTCTTCCACGGCGACCTCGTGGCCGCCCGCGTGGTGCTCAGCCGGGGCGCGCTCGGCTGACGACCCCCCCTTCCCGACATGGAGTCATGTCGGGGTCGAGCGCCCCCGGTCGACCCCGACATGTGTCCATGTCGGGG
>DATLGI010000066.1:0-7731 GCA_035540535.1 Pseudonocardia sp. | reverse complement strand
GGGTCGCCCCGCTGGTGATCGGCCACCGGGGCGCGTCGGGCTACCGCCCGGAACACACGCTCGCCTCCTACGAGCTCGCCGCCCGGCTGGGCGCGGACTACCTGGAACCCGATCTCGTCAGCACCGCCGACGGTGTGCTCGTCGCCCGCCACGAGCCGGAGATCAGCGGAACCACCGACGTGGCGCGGCGCCCGGAGTTCGCCGACCGTCGCACGACGAGGACGATCGACGGGATCGTCCGGGAGGGCTGGTTCACCGACGACTTCACCGTCGCCGAGCTGCGGACGCTGCGCGCGGTGGAGCGGATCCCCGAGGTGCGCCAGGACAACACGATCCACGACGGCCGCTACACGATCCCCACGTTCACCGAGATCCTGGAGCTGCGCGCGCGCCTGTCCGCCGAGCTGGGCCGCACGCTCGGCGTCTACCCCGAGACCAAGCACCCGACGTACTTCGCCGGCATCGGCCTGCCGTTGGAGCCGCCGCTGGTCGTCGCGCTGGAGGAGGCGGGGCTCGACGAGGCGGACGCCCCGGTGTTCGTCCAGTCGTTCGAGACGGCCAACCTGCGCGCGCTGAGCGAGGCGCTGGCGGTGCCGCTGGTGCAGCTCATCGACGGCGAGGGCGCGCCGGCCGACCTCGTGGCCGCCGGCGACCCCCGCACCTACGCCGACCTCGTCACCCCCGAGGGGCTCGCCGAGATCGCCACCTACGCCGACGCCATCGGCCCGGACAAGGACCTCGTCATCCCCCGGGACGCCACCGGGGCGCTCGGCGAGCCGACCGCGCTGGTCGCCGACGCGCACGCCGCGGGGTTGCTCGTGCACCCGTACACGTTCCGCAACGAGAACACGTTCCTCCCCGCGGACCTGCGCCGCCCGGGCGCGGACGACGCGTTCGGCGACGCGTTCGCCGAGTACGCGGCGTTCCTGGCGGCCGGCGTCGACGGAGTGTTCAGCGACCACCCCGACATCGCCCACGCCGCCCGCCTCGCCGGCTGACCGCGGGTCGTCGCCGCGGGGGTGCTCGCCGAGCTCAGGGCAAGAACCCGCGCAGCAGCTCCGTCACGGCGTCGGGCCGCTCCTGGTGCGGGAAGTGGCCGGTCCTCGGGAGCATCTCCACCCGGTGGGCGGGGCCTGCCCACCGCCGTGACGCCGTCGCGGTGCGCGCGAGCAGGCACGGGTCGTCCGCGCCGTGGATCTGCAGCACCGGCGCGGACGCCGGCCGGGCGACCGCGCGGACGAAGCGGCGCCCGTCCGAGCGGACCTGGGATCGCAGCGCCCACCGGTAGTACTCCAGCGCGCAGTGCGCGACACCCGGGACCTGCATCGCCGCCCGGTTCAGCTCGGCCACGCGGGCGAACTCGGCGCTCGCCACCCACTCCAGGCCCGCCCATCGCCGCAGGATCCGTTCCACCCGTGCGCCACCGTCGGCCCGCAGGGACCGCTCGGGCCACCGGGGGAGCTGGAAGCCCAGCGCGTAGCCCGCCGTGGCCATGCCCTGCCCGCGCGGGTCGCGCAGGATCCGGCGGCGGATCGCGAGGGGGTGCGGTGCGCCGACCGCGGTCAGCGAGCGCACCCGCAGCGGATGCACCGCGGCGACCGTCCACCCGATGATCCCGCCCCAGTCGTGCCCGACGACGTGCGCGGAGGTCTCCCCCAGCGCGCGGATCAGCCCGGCGACGTCTCCGGCGAGGGTCCACAGGTCGTAGCCGCGCGGAGGCTTGTCGGTGTCGCCGTAGCCGCGCAGGTCCACCGCGACGGCCCGGTACCCGGCGCCCGCCAGGCCGAGGAGCTGGTGACGCCAGGACCACCAGAACTCCGGGAAGCCGTGCAGCAGCACGACGAGCGGGCCGTCGCCGCACTCGGCGACGTGCATCCGGATGCCGTTGGCCGACACCGCGCGGTGTGTCCAGGGCCCGGGCAGCAGGACCGACGACGGGTCCGGCCCCCCGCGCGGGCGCACCGGCCTCAGCGCGTGGTTGCGGAGCGCGCGCCGAGCTCGCGGTGGTCGCCCGAACGGTTCGACGACCGGCCGTCCGGCTCACCGCGCCCGCGCTGGCCGAGCACCTGGGCCGACTCCTTCAACGAGCTGATCGTGCGCTCCGGTTTGCGGATCCTGCGCACCTTCCGGTAACCGAGCAGGGCGAAAAGCCCCGCGGTCAGCAGCATGATCCCGAAGACGATGCCGTACGCGGCAGGGCTGACGAGCCCCAGCCACACGAGCAGCTCGGCCAGCGCGATGAACAGGAAGAACAGGCTGAACAGCACGATCGTCAGGGCCACGACGAAGAAGATGCTGCCGCGCACGCCCTTCTTGACCTCGGAGGTGAGCTCGACCCTGGCCAGCTCGATCTCGGCCTGCACGAGCCTGGACAGGTGCCCGGTGACGTCCTTGACCAGCTCGCCGATCGACTGGTCCTCGGGCCGGCGGACCGGTTCGCGGGACAGCGGGATCGACGGCAGCACCGGAGGTACCCCGGCGTCGCGCGCGTCCTTGCCACGGGCCGTGCCGTTGCCGTTCGGGCTCGTCACCGCATCCTCCTGCTCGCCGCCGGCGGGGATCGTCGACCGGGGCGCCATCGTGCCACGGCACCGTTCCGGGTGCGCGATCAGGAGGCCCGGGGCGGGCGTTAGTCCTCCGGCGGGCGCCGAAGCCGCTTCACCGCGCCGCGGCGGGTCTTGGCATCGAGCCTGCGCCGGGTCGACGCCCGCGACGGGCGGGTCGGTCGGCGCGGGGGTGGATCGGGCGCGAACGCCTCCCGCAGCACCTGCGCGAGCCGCTCGCGCGCGGCCTCGCGGTTGCGCAGCTGGCTGCGGTGCTCCGAGGCGACGACGGTCAGCACGCCGTCGACCAGCCGGCCGGCCAGCCGGGCCAGCGCCCGCTCGCGCAGCGGTTCGGGCACCGCCGTCGAGCGGGCGAGGTCGAATGCCAGCTCGACGCGCGAGTCGGTGGTGTTGACGCCCTGCCCACCCGGCCCCGAGGCCCGCGAGAACCGCCAGAGCAGCTCCCGCTCGGGCAGCGCCAGCGCGGCGCGCACCGGCAGGCCCCCGGAGTCGTCGGTCACGGCGACAGCACCCCCGTCCCCGGACCGCCGGACCGCGACGGGCGGCGCCTCCGGCGCGGCGCCGCCCGTCGGCGTCGTCAGTCCTCGCCCTTGCCGTCCTTCATACCCGACGAGATCAGGTCCATCACCGACGAGTCGGCGAGCGTGGTGACGTCGCCGACCTCGCGGTTCTCCGCGACGTCGCGCAGCAGCCGCCGCATGATCTTGCCCGAGCGGGTCTTGGGCAGCTCGTCGACGACCATGATCTGGCGCGGCTTGGCGATCGGGCCGATCTCCTTCGCCACGTGGTCGCGCAGCGCCTTGATCGCGTCGGCCCCCTTCGCCTCGTCCTGGGCCACGTTCCCGCGCAGGATGACGAACGCGACGATGCCCTGCCCGGTGGTCTCGTCCGAGGCCCCGACCACCGCCGCCTCGGCCACCGTCGGGTGACTGACCAGCGCGGACTCGACCTCCGTGGTGGAGATGCGGTGGCCGGAGACGTTCATGACGTCGTCGACGCGGCCGAGCAGCCAGATCGCGCCGTCCTCGTCGTACTTCGCGCCGTCACCGGCGAAGTAGTAGCCCTGGTCGGCGAACCGCGACCAGTAGGTGTCGCGGTAGCGCTCCTCGTCGCCCCAGATGCCGCGCAGCATCGACGGCCACGGCTCGGCGAGCACGAGGTAGCCGCCGTTGCCGTGCCCGACCGGAGTGCCGCTCTCGTCGACGATCGCGGCGCCGATCCCGGGCAGGGGGCGCATCGCCGAGCCCGGCTTCGTCGCGGTCACCCCGGGCAGCGGGGAGATCATGATCGCCCCGGTCTCGGTCTGCCACCACGTGTCGACGATCGGGCAGTTGTTGTGGCCGACGTTCTCCCGGTACCACATCCAGGCCTCGGGGTTGATCGGCTCGCCGACGCTGCCGAGCACCCGCAGCGAGGACAGGTCGAACTTCTCCGGGATCTCCTTGCCCCACTTCATGAACGTGCGGATGAGCGTGGGCGCGGTGTAGTAGATCGTCACGCCGTACTTCTGGATGATCTCCCAGTGCCGGCCCTCGTGCGGGGTGTTCGGCGTGCCCTCGTACATCACCGACGTCGCCCGGTTGGCCAGCGGCCCATAGACGATGTAGCTGTGCCCGGTCACCCAGCCGATGTCGGCGGTGCACCAGTAGACGCTCTCGCCGGGCTTGTGGTCGAACACCACGTGGTGGGTGTAGGCGCACTGGGTGAGGAAGCCGCCGGAGGTGTGCAGGATGCCCTTCGGCTTCCCGGTGGTGCCCGAGGTGTAGAGGATGAACAACGGGTGCTCGGAGTCGAAGGCCTCCGGCTCGTGCTGGTCGGACTGCTTGTCGACGGCGTCGTGCCACCAGATGTCACGTCCCTCGGTCCACGGGACGTCGGTCTCGGTGCGCTTGACGACGAGCACGTGCTCGATCGTCGGCGTGTCCTTGACGGCCTGGTCGGTGTTCTCCTTCATCGGGGCCGGCTTGCCGCGGCGGTACTGGCCGTCGGAGGTGATGAGCAGCTTGCACTCGGCGTCCTCGATCCGCGTCTTCAGCGCGCCCGGGGAGAACCCGCCGAAGACGACGCTGTGCATCGCGCCCAGCCGGGCACAGGCCAGCATCGCGAAGACGGCCTCGGGGATCATCGGGAGCTGGATCGCGACCCGGTCGCCCTTGCCCACACCGAGTTCGGCGAGGGCGTTCGCGGCCTTGCACACCTCGCGCTGCAGGTCGAGGTAGGTGATCGTGCGGGTGTCGCCGGACTCGCCCTCCCAGTGGAAGGCGACCTGCTCGCCGTGCCCGTCCTCGACGTGCCGGTCGGCGCAGTTGTAGGCGACGTTGAGCTTGCCCCCGATGAACCACTTCGCGAACGGCGGCTCCCACTCGAGGACCCTCTCCCACCGCTGGTGCCAGTGCAGGCGGTCCGCCTGCTCGGCCCAGAAGCCCTCCCGGTCCTCGGCGGCCCGGTCGTACCACTCGGCGGTGGCGTTGGCCTGCGCGGCGAACTCCTCGCTGGGCGGGAAGCTCCGGCTCTCGGTGGACAGGTTGCTGAGCGTGGCTCCGGATTCGGCCATGGACGGTCCTCCCTGGTCCTGCCAGCCGGACGGCAGGGTCCGGCGCGGTCCTCGTCACGTCGACGCTAGTGCGCTCGGCGACTCCACGCAGCAGCAGGTCGGCCAGGTCGGGACGGAGAAGCCGCTCGTGCCGGCGGGTGGCAGCATGCCGGGGTGCCGCCGGACCCGCTCGCCCCGCTCGTCGCCCTGCCCGGCGTCGCCGACGCCGTCGCGCGGGCCCGCGACGGCGTCGTCGCCGTGCACAACCACCCGGTGAACCGGCGGGGCTGGCCGGCGAGCGCCGCGGAGGCGGGGCTGCGGGCGGCCCGCGCGTCGGCGGGGCTGGACGGGGCACGGCTCGACGCCGGGTCCGCCGCGGACGGCGTCGTCGCCGATCCGGTCCTGGCGGGGGCGGTGCGGGTGGCCGAGGAGGCGGGCCGGCAGCTGGCGGTGTGGCGCACGGCGCCGCTGCAGGCGCTGGCGCGGCTGCACGTCGTCGCCGCGGCCGATCTCGTCGCGCCCGAGCGGCAGGCCGACGAGCTCGGCCGACCCCGGTCCTCGGCGGAGGTGTCGGCTCGGCTGACGTTGCTGGCGGACCTCGTCACCGGCAGGACGACGGTGCCCGCCCCGGTCCTCGTCGCGGTGGTGCACGGGGAGCTGCTGGCGCTGGCGCCGTTCCCGTCGGCGAACGGAGTGGTCGCGCGCGCGGCCGCCCGGCTCACGGCCGTGACGGCCGGGTTGGACCCGAAGGGGCTGGCCGTACCGGAGGTCGGCCACCTGCGCCGAGCCGCCGAGTACCGGGCCGCCGCCGCGGGGTTCGCCGGCGGGACGCACGAGGGGCTCACGACGTGGTTGCTGCACTGCTGCGCGCAGTGGGAGGCCGGAGCGCGGGAGGGCCTGGCGATCGCCGAGGCGAGGAGATGAGAACGGCCGGAATGTGAGACGGGCGGCGTCCCGGAGGACACCGCCCGTCTGCCACGAGGATCCGGGATCCAGGCGTGCACTACGTGTCGTGGTTGTGGCCTCGGCGTCCGGCGTCCCGATACGCAGGCCCACGACGACATGCCTCCCGCGGCGTGCTGTGCGTGGAGCGCCCGGTCTCGTGCACGGAGCCCTCATCAGGGGGGACGGTGCTTCTCTGCCGCATCGCCCCTGGCCGACCAGGGGTCCGTGACTCCTTTGTAGCCCGTGACCGGGGCCACAGCAAGGCCCCGCCCGAGTGCACCGGTTCAGACGCACAGCGTGGCGATCACCCGACGGCCTCACCCGTCCGGCGGTGTGCGGAGGCGAACCACGCGAGCGCCGCGAGCGCGACCGTGAGGGCCGCCGTCGCGGCGGCGACCGGTGGCGGCGGGCGCAGCCGGGTCCGCAGCGGCACCGGGTGGTCGAAGGTCAGTACCGGCCAGCCGCGCCGCTGCGCCTCCCGGCGCAGGGCGCGGTCGGGGTTGACGGCGGTCGGCAGCCCGACGGCCTCCAGCAGCGGCAGGTCGGTGATCGAGTCGGAGTAGGCGCGACAGTCGGCGAGGCGGTAGCCGCGCTCCTGCGCGATCTCCCGCGCGGCACGCGCCTTCTCCGTGCCGTAGAGGTACCGGTCGATCCCGCCCGTGTACCGGCCGTCGAGCACCGTCATCCGGGTGGCGACGCAGCGATCCGCGCCGACGAGCGCGGCGATCGGCTCCACCACCTCCGCCCCGGACGCCGAGAGCACCACCACCTCGTCGCCGGCGGCCCGGTGCCGCGCGATCAGTTCCGTGGCCTCGGCGTAGACCAGCGGCCCCACGGTGTCGTCCAGGGCCGCGCCGATGATCGCCCGGACCTGGGCGACGTCCCAGCCGGTGCACTGCGCGCTGATCCGCCGCCGGAGCCGGTCCATCGTGGCCGCGTCCGCGCCGGCGAGCAGGAGGAGCAGCTGCGTGCCGGCTCCGCGCAGCGCCGCCCTCCTGCTGATCAGGCCGTGTCGCCGGAAGGGCCTGCTGAAGGCCAGCGCGCTGGAGCCCGCGATGATCGTCTTGTCGAGGTCGAAGAACGCCGCGGCACGGTGTGGGCGCGGCGACGGATCGGACATCACGGACGAGACTGCCAGAACCGCGGCGCGCGGCGCCGGGCGCACCGGCCGGTCCCCGTTCCGCCGGGCGGGTCAGGGGATGGGCGCGGGCGGTCGGCAGCGGCTACAGTTCAGAGGTCCGGTACATCCGGACGGGTTCAGTTCGACCCCCCGGAGCTGAACCCACGACGGCCCCCGCCAATCCCCCCTGGCGGGGGCCGTCCCCTGTCCGGGCGGCGTTCCCGGCCCCGCAGGTGCCCCCGGCCAGTGTGCCCGAGGACTCCGACGATCACGCACCGGCACGGAGCCGGGATGCCGAGTTGTCCACACACCCCTCGATCCATCCACAGGCACGCCCGCGCTGTTCCGCTGCCGCTGTCCGGCACCCGAGGCTGATCGCGGGCGTCCCGCATCGGGCGGGCCGTGTCCGTGGAGGAGGTGGGTGCCGTGGAGCGACGGCGCAGCCTGGTCATGGCGTCGGATCCCGACCTGCTCGACGCGGTCCTGCGGCTCGCGGCCGCCGCGGGGTGCGAGGTGCAGCGCGCGGTCGATCCGACCCAGGCCCGGCGCGGCTGGGCGGAGGCCTCGAT
>DATLGI010000065.1:0-42050 GCA_035540535.1 Pseudonocardia sp. | reverse complement strand
GAGCTGTACCCGGCGCTGTCGGAGAGCGGCTGGGAGCCGGGCGAGCCGTGGGTCGCGGAGACCACCCTGGGCCGGGTCATGTTCAACGAGCTGCTGCCCGAGGACTACCCGTACGTCAACGAGCCGCTGCCCAAGAAGCGCCAGGCCGCGATCATCAACGACCTGGCCGAGCGGTACTCGATGACCGAGGTCGCGCAGGTGCTCGACCGGCTCAAGGACGCCGGCTTCTACTGGGCCACGCGGTCCGGGGTCACCATGGCGATCGACGACGTCGTGGTGCCGCCGAACAAGCAGGCGATCCTCGACGGCTACGAGGCGAAGGCCGACCAGGTCAACAAGCGGTACCAGCGTGGGGCGCTCTCCCACCAGGAGCGCAACGACGAGATGGTCAAGATCTGGACCCAGGCGTCCGAGGAGGTCGCCAGGGCGATGGAGGAGAACTTCCCGGAGGACAACCCGATCCCGACGATCGTGAAGTCGGGCGCGGCGGGCAACATGACCCAGGTCCGGCAGCTCGCCGGGATGCGCGGTCTGGTGGCCAACCCGAAGGGCGAGTACATCCCCCGGCCCATCAAGGCGAACTTCCGCGAGGGCCTGTCGGTGCTGGAGTACTTCATCTCCACGCACGGCACCCGCAAGGGTCTGGCGGACACCGCGCTGCGGACCGCCGACTCCGGCTACCTGACCCGACGCCTGGTGGACGTCTCGCAGGACGTGATCGTCCGCGAGGTCGACTGCGGCACCGAGCGCGGCATCGTCATGCCGGTCACCGAGGAGACCAGCGACGGCAGGCTCATCCCGCACCGGTACCTGCGGACGTCGGTGTACGCGCGGTCGTCCGGCGAGGACGTCGTCGGTCCGGACGGCGACGTGATCGTCGGCCGCGGCGACGACCTCGGGGATCCCGCCCTGGACGCGCTCGTCGAGGCGGGTGTGCGGCAGATCAAGGTGCGCAGCGCCCTGACCTGCGTGTCCGCCACCGGCATCTGCGGCATGTGCTACGGCCGGTCGATGGCCACCGGCAAGCTGGTCGACGTCGGCGAGGCGGTCGGCATCGTGGCCGCGCAGTCGATCGGCGAGCCCGGCACGCAGCTGACGATGCGGACCTTCCACACCGGCGGTGTGGCGGGCGACGACATCACCACGGGTCTGCCGCGTGTCCAGGAGCTGTTCGAGGCCCGGGTGCCGCGCGGCAAGGCGCCCATCGCGGGTGTCGACGGGCGGATCGCCATCGAGGACGGCGAGCGGTTCTGGAAGATCACCCTGACCCCGGACGACGGCGGCGAGGAGATCGTCTACGACAAGCTGTCGAAGCGGCAGTGGCTCGCGATGACCGCGGTCGACGGCCAGGAGCGTCCGCTCGCCGACGGCGACCACGTGCAGGTCGGCCAGCTGCTGTTGGAGGGCACCGCGGACCCGCACGAGGTGCTGCACTACATGGGCCCGCGCGAGGCGCAGCTGCACCTGGTCCGCGAGGTCCAGAAGGTGTACCGCACGCAGAGCGTGGACATCCACGACAAGCACATCGAGGTCATCGTCCGGCAGATGCTGCGCCGGGTCACGATCATCGACTCGGGCACCACGGAGTTCCTGCCGGGTGCGCTGGCCGAGCGGTCGGACTTCGAGTCGGAGAACCGGCGGGTGGTCGCCGAGGGCGGCGAGCCGGCCTCGGGCCGGCCGGTGCTGATGGGGATCACGAAGGCCTCGCTGGCCACGGAGTCGTGGCTGTCCGCGGCCTCGTTCCAGGAGACCACCCGGATCCTCACCGATGCCGCGATCAACGGGAAGCGCGACAAGCTCGTCGGGCTCAAGGAGAACGTGATCATCGGCAAGTTGATCCCGGCCGGTACCGGCATCAACCGGTACCGCAACATCCAGGTCCAGCCGACGGAGGAGGCCCGCGCGGCCGCCTACGCGCTGCCGAGCTACGAGGACGGTGGCTACTACAGCCCCGACGTGTTCGGCACGGGCACCGGTGCCGCGGTGCCGCTCGACGACTACGACTTCGGTCGCGACTACCGGTAGGTGGTCGCGCCCCGGGTGCCGGCGACGGTCGCGCACCCGGGGCCCGGAGCACGGCCCGGACGGGGCCGGTCACCGCTCTCCCGTGGCGGTGGCCGGCCCCGTTCCGGGTCCCGACCCGGCCCGTTCGGAGCAGCTCAGCCGCGACGAGTGGGTGTTCCGGCGCGGTGAGCGGGCGCGGGTGCTTGCGAGACGGGCTGCGGTCGGGCAGTCTGCCTCCACCGCCGGAGGATCCGGGGACCCGTTTTGACCCCCTCGACGAGGGGCGGGTACCCTCGTGTCTTGCGCTCGACCCCGGTCGAGCCGATCTGCGTGCCTCCACGGCCGTGGTCCGCGTTCCGGCGCGGGGCCGCCCGTCGGGCAGGCAGGGCCCTGGACATCCCGGTGGGGACCAGCCATTCTTCGTGGCCGATCTCGCTCGTGCGGTGCGCAGGGCCGCGACACGCCCGACCTCGGGGAACGGCGGCACCGGCCGCGGCTCCCCGAGCCTGCACCAGCCTCATCTGCAAGAAGCCCTGTACGACGACGGGAAGAAGCGAACGGTCCATGCCCACGATCCAGCAGCTGGTCCGCAAGGGCCGCGAGGACAAGGTCGCGAAGACCAAGACCGCCGCGCTGAAGGGGAGCCCGCAGCGCCGCGGGGTCTGCACGCGCGTCTACACCACCACGCCGAAGAAGCCGAACTCGGCGCTGCGCAAGGTCGCCCGCGTCAAGCTGAGCAGCGGGATCGAGGTCACCGCCTACATCCCGGGTGAGGGCCACAACCTGCAGGAGCACTCCATCGTGCTCGTGCGCGGCGGCCGGGTGAAGGACCTCCCGGGCGTGCGGTACAAGGTCATCCGCGGCTCGCTCGACACGCAGGGTGTGAAGAACCGCAAGCAGTCCCGCAGCCGGTACGGCGCGAAGAAGGAGAAGAGCTGATGCCTCGCAAGGGTCCCGCGCCGAAGCGGCCGCTGGTCTCCGACCCGGTGTTCAGCTCGCCGTTGGTCACCCAGCTGGTGAACAAGGTGCTCAAGGACGGCAAGCGCTCGCTGGCCGAGCGGATCGTCTACGCCGCCCTCGAGGGCACCCGGGACAAGACCGGCACCGATCCCGTGGTCACGCTCAAGCGGGCGCTGGACAACGTGAAGCCGGCGCTGGAGGTGCGCAGCCGCCGCGTCGGTGGCGCCACCTACCAGGTGCCGGTGGAGGTGCGCACCTCCCGCCAGACCACGCTGGGCCTGCGCTGGCTGGTCGGCTTCGCCAAGCAGCGGCGCGAGAAGACGATGGTCGAGCGGCTGATGAACGAGCTGCTCGACGCGAGCAACGGACTGGGCGCCAGCGTGAAGCGGCGCGAGGACATGCACAAGATGGCGGAGTCCAACAAGGCCTTCGCCCACTACCGCTGGTGACGGGCCGATCGTCCGCGCCGACCGAGGAGAGATGACGCAGTGGCACGGGACGTGCTGACGGACCTGGGAAGGGTCCGCAACATCGGCATCATGGCCCACATCGACGCCGGCAAGACCACCACGACCGAGCGGGTCCTGTTCTACACCGGGATCAACTACAAGATCGGCGAGGTGCACGACGGCGCCGCCACGATGGACTGGATGGAGGAGGAGCAGAAGCGCGGCATCACGATCACGTCGGCCGCGACGACCTGCTTCTGGAAGGACCACCAGATCAACATCATCGACACCCCGGGGCACGTCGACTTCACCGTCGAGGTGGAGCGGTCCCTGCGGGTGCTCGACGGCGCGGTCGCGGTCTTCGACGGCAAGGAGGGTGTCGAGCCGCAGTCCGAGCAGGTCTGGCGCCAGGCCACCAAGTACGACGTCCCGCGCATCTGCTTCGTCAACAAGATGGACAAGCTCGGTGCCGACTTCTACTTCACCGTGCAGACCATCCAGGACCGTCTCGGCGCGCGGCCGCTGCCGCTGCAGCTGCCGATCGGCTCGGAGAGCGAGTTCATCGGCGTCGTCGACCTCGTGCAGATGCGCGCGCTGACCTGGCGCGGCGAGGTGGAGAAGGGCGAGGACTACACCGTCGAGGAGATCCCCGCGGACCTCGCCGACCGGGCGGCGGAGTACCGCGAGAAGCTGCTGGAGGCCGTCGCCGAGACCGACGACGACCTCATGGAGCGCTACCTCGGTGGCGAGGAGCTCACCGTCGAGGAGATCAAGCGCGGCGTCCGGAAGATCGTCACCGACCGGGTCGCCTACCCGGTGATCTGCGGCTCGGCGTTCAAGAACAAGGGCGTGCAGCCCATGCTCGACGCCGTGATCGACTACCTCCCGTCGCCGCTGGACGTCCCGCCGGTCGAGGGCCTGCTGCCCGACGGGGTGACCCCCGCCACCCGCCGCCCGAGCAAGGACGAGCCGTTCTCCGCGCTGGCGTTCAAGATCGCCGCACACCCGTTCTTCGGCAAGCTCACCTACGTCCGGGTCTACTCGGGCCGGGTCGCGGCGGGCTCCCAGGTCGTGAACTCGACCAAGGACCGCAAGGAGCGCATCGGGAAGCTCTTCCAGATGCACGCCAACAAGGAGAACCCGGTCGAGGAGGCGATGGCCGGCCACATCTACGCGGTCATCGGGCTGAAGGACACCACCACGGGCGAGACGCTGTGCGACCCGCAGGCGCCGATCGTGCTCGAGTCGATGACCTTCCCGGACCCGGTCATCCAGGTGGCCGTCGAGCCGAGGACCAAGGCCGACCAGGAGAAGCTGGGGATCGCGATCCAGCGCCTTGCGGAGGAGGACCCGACGTTCCAGGTCAGCCTCGACGAGGACTCCGGCCAGACGATCCTCGCCGGCATGGGCGAGCTGCACCTCGAGGTGCTGGTCAACCGGATGAAGAGCGACTACAAGGTCGAGGCGAACATCGGCAAGCCGCAGGTCGCCTACCGGGAGACCATCCGCCGGCCGGTCGAGAAGTACAGCTACACGCACAAGAAGCAGACCGGTGGTTCCGGCCAGTTCGCCAAGGTGATCATCACCGTGGAGCCGCTCGACACCGCGGACGGCGCGCTCTACGAGTTCGACAACAAGGTCACCGGTGGCCGGATCCCGCGGGAGTACATCCCGTCGGTGGACGCCGGGGCGCAGGACGCCATGCAGTACGGCATCCTCGCCGGCTACCCGCTCGTCGGGATCAAGCTGACCCTGGTCGACGGCGCCTACCACGAGGTCGACTCGTCCGAGATGGCCTTCCGGGTCGCCGGCTCGATCGCCCTCAAGGAGGCCGCGCGCAAGGCCGACCCGGCCCTGCTCGAGCCGATGATGGCCGTCGAGGTCACCACGCCCGAGGACTACATGGGCGACGTGATCGGTGACCTGAACTCCCGCCGTGGCCAGATCCAGGCCATGGAGGAGCGGGCCGGTGCCCGCGTCGTCAAGGCGCTGGTGCCGCTGTCGGAGATGTTCGGCTACGTCGGTGACCTGCGGTCGCGGACCCAGGGCCGGGCGAACTACACGATGGTCTTCGACTCCTACGCGGAGGTCCCGACCAACGTGGCCAAGGAGATCATCGCCAAGGCCACGGGGGAATGACGAACCGCGGCGGAGCCGCTTGGTCCGTCGTGACAGAGATGAGTCGGCGCGAAGCGCCGTCCGAGCATTTGATGAACGCGTCAGCGTTCTTCACTCCGAAGGAGGATCAGTGGCGAAGGCGAAGTTCGAGCGGACCAAGCCGCACGTCAACATCGGCACGATCGGTCACATCGACCACGGCAAGACCACGCTGACGGCGGCCATCACGAAGGTCCTGCACGACAAGTACCCGAACCTGAACCAGGCCTCGGCGTTCGACCAGATCGACAAGGCGCCCGAAGAGCGCCAGCGCGGCATCACGATCTCGATCGCGCACGTCGAGTACCAGACCGAGAAGCGGCACTACGCGCACGTCGACTGCCCCGGGCACGCCGACTACATCAAGAACATGATCACCGGTGCGGCGCAGATGGACGGCGCCATCCTGGTGGTCGCGGCCACCGACGGCCCGATGCCGCAGACCCGCGAGCACGTGCTGCTGGCCCGCCAGGTCGGCGTGCCCTACATCGTGGTCGCGCTGAACAAGTCGGACATGGTCGACGACGAGGAGATCCTCGAGCTCGTCGAGCTCGAGGTCCGCGAGCTGCTCTCGGCGCAGGAGTACCCCGGCGACGACCTGCCGATCGTCCGGGTCTCGGCGCTGAAGGCGCTCGAGGGCGACGCCGAGTGGGGCGCCAAGCTCCTCGAGCTCATGGACGCCGTCGACGAGTCGATCCCCGAGCCCGAGCGCGACATCGAGAAGCCGTTCCTCATGCCCGTCGAGGACGTCTTCACGATCACCGGCCGCGGCACGGTCGTGACCGGCCGGATCGAGCGCGGCATCGTCAAGGTCAACGAGACGGTCGAGATCGTCGGCATCCGCGAGAAGTCGACCACGACCACCGTCACCGGCGTCGAGATGTTCCGCAAGATCCTCGACGAGGGTCGCGCGGGCGAGAACGTCGGCCTGCTGCTGCGCGGCATCAAGCGCGAGGACGTCGAGCGCGGCCAGGTCGTGTGCAAGAACGGTTCGATCACCCCGCACACCGAGTTCGAGGGCCAGGTCTACATCCTGTCCAAGGACGAGGGTGGCCGGCACACGCCGTTCTTCAACAACTACCGGCCGCAGTTCTACTTCCGTACCACGGACGTGACCGGTGTGGTGACGCTGCCCAGCGGCACCGAGATGGTCATGCCCGGCGACAACACCACCATGAGCGTCTCGCTGATCCAGCCGATTGCCATGGAGGAGGGCCTGCAGTTCGCCATCCGCGAGGGTGGCCGGACCGTCGGCGCCGGCCAGGTCACGAAGATCAACAAGTAGCAGTCCGACACCCCCGGTCGAGGAGGCCGCACCCCGGTGTGGCATCCTTGACGGGTTGTGCGTGGCGCCCCTGGCCGTCCGCGGATACTTCGCGAGCGCGCCAGGGGTCCGCGCCGGCCCTCGAGCCCGCACTCCCCCCGGGGTGTCGGAGTTCCGGGGCACCGGTCTGAAGGTCGAGCGCGACACACCCGACCTCGTGGACCGGAGCCCACCACGCGGTGAGAGCGAGAGCGGCCGTGACAGGCCGTCTCGGCGCTACGCGTACGACAGCGGCAGGAAGAAGAGGACGGCCGACCATCATGGCGGGACAAAAGATCCGCATCAGGCTGAAGGCCTACGACCACGAGGCGATCGACGCGTCCGCTCGTAAGATCGTCGAGACGGTGACGCGTACCGGCGCCCGGGTCGTCGGTCCGGTGCCGCTGCCGACGGAGAAGAACATCTACTGCGTCATCCGATCGCCGCACAAGTACAAGGACTCGCGCGAGCACTTCGAGATGCGCACCCACAAGCGGCTGATCGACATCCTCGACCCGACGCCCAAGACGGTCGACGCGCTCATGCGCATCGATCTGCCGGCGAGCGTCGACGTCAACATCCAGTAGGGCTGACTGATGAGCAGCGAGAGGCAGATCACCGGGATCCTGGGCACCAAGCTCGGGATGACCCAGGTCTTCGACGAGAACAACCGGGTGGTCCCCGTCACCGTGGTCCAGGCCGGGCCGAACGTGGTGACGCAGGTCCGCACCGCCGAGAACGACGGCTACCGGGCCGTGCAGCTGGCGTACGGCGCCATCGACCCGCGCAAGGTGAACAAGCCGCGCACCGGGCACTTCGCCAAGGCCGGCACGACCCCGCGCCGCCACCTGGTCGAGCTGCGCACCTCCGACGCCGGCGAGTACAGCGTCGGGCAGGAGATCACCGCGGAGGCCTTCGCCGCCGGTGCGGTGGTCGACGTCGTCGCCACCAGCAAGGGCAAGGGCACCGCCGGCGTGATGAAGCGACACGGCTTCCACGGCCTCGGTGCCAGCCACGGCACCCAGCGCAAGCACCGCTCGCCCGGCTCCATCGGCGGCTGTGCCACCCCCAGCCGCGTGTTCAAGGGCATGCGCATGGCCGGACGGATGGGCCACGCGCGCGTCACCACGCAGAACCTGACCGTGCACCGCGTCGACGCGGACAACGGCCTGCTGCTGATCAAGGGCGCCGTCCCCGGCCCGCGCGGCGCGCTGGTGCTGGTCAAGACGGCCGCGAAGGGCGGTGCGAAGGCATGAGCAGCGTCGAGGTGAAGAGCCCCGAGGGCACCACCGGTGGCTCCGTCGAGCTCCCGGCGCACGTCTTCGACGTCACGGCGAACGTCCCGCTGATGCACCAGGTCGTGGTGGCCCAGCTGGCCGCTGCGCGCCAGGGCACGCACGCCACGTTGACCCGCGGCGAGGTCCGCGGCGGCGGCCGCAAGCCGTACCGCCAGAAGGGCACCGGCCGGGCCCGCCAGGGCTCCATCCGGGCCCCGCAGTTCGCCGGTGGTGGCGTCGCGCACGGCCCGACACCGCGCGACTACACGCAGAAGACCCCGAAGAAGATGAAGGCCGCCGCGCTGCGCGGCGCCCTGTCCGACCGGGCGCGTGCCGGCCTGGTGCACGTCGTCTCCGCGGTGGTCACCGGGGACACGCCCTCCACCAAGGCCGCCCGGGCCGCGCTGGCGCACGTCGCCGCCGACGGCGCGCGGGTGCTCGCGGTGCTCGGCCGCGACGACGAGGTCGGCTGGCTCTCGCTGCGCAACCTGCCGTCCGTGCACCTGATCACGCCCGACCAGCTGAACACCTACGACGTGCTGGTCAACGACGCCGTGGTGTTCACGCAGGAGGCGCTGGACGCGTTCCTCGCCGGTCCGGTCGCGCGGCCGAGCCGCCGCCGGCCCGCCGGGGACGTCCTGGTCGACGAGGACGGCCCGGCCGACAGCGAGGAGGAGAACCGGTGATCCCCGACCCGCGGGACATCCTGCGCGCACCGGTCGTCTCGGAGAAGAGCTACGGGCTGCTCGAGGAGCGCCAGTACACCTTCGTCGTGGCGCCCGGCGCGAACAAGACCGAAATCAAGATCGCCGTCGAGAAGGTGTTCGGGGTCAAGGTGCTCAGCGTCAACACGCTGAACCGCCCGGGCAAGCGCAAGCGCACGCGCACCGGCTACGGCAAGCGCAAGGACACCAAGCGCGCCGTCGTCACGCTGTCCGCGGACAGCCGCGCGATCGACGTGTTCGGCGGCCGGGCGAGCTGAGGGACTGACTGATGGGCATCCGCAAGTACAAGCCGACGACCCCCGGCCGGCGTGGCTCCAGCGTCTCCGACTTCGCCGAGATCACCCGCACCACGCCGGAGAAGTCGCTGATCCGTCCCCTGCACAACCGGGGCGGCCGCAACGTGCACGGCAAGGTGACCGTCCGCCACCAGGGCGGTGGCCACAAGCGCGCGTACCGGCTGATCGACTTCCGGCGCAACGACAAGGACGGTGTGCCGGCGAAGGTCGCGCACATCGAGTACGACCCGAACCGCACCTCGCGGATCGCGCTGCTGCACTACGCCGACGGCGAGAAGCGCTACATCATCGCCCCGGACAAGCTCCGGCAGGGTGACGCGGTCGAGGCCGGTCCGAAGGCCGACATCAAGGTCGGCAACAACCTGCCGCTGCGCAACATCCCGACCGGCACCGTGGTGCACGCGATCGAGCTCCGCCCCGGTGGCGGAGCGAAGATCGCCCGCTCCGCCGGCGCCCGGGTGCAGCTGGTGGCCAAGGACGGCCCCTACGCGCAGCTGCGCATGCCGTCCGGGGAGATCCGCAACGTAGACGTGCGCTGCCGCGCCACCGTCGGCGAGGTGGGCAACTCGGAGCACTCCAACATCAACTGGGGCAAGGCGGGCCGCATGCGGTGGAAGGGCAAGCGCCCGACCGTCCGCGGTGTCGCCATGAACCCGGTCGACCACCCGCACGGCGGTGGTGAGGGCAAGACCTCGGGCGGGCGCCACCCGGTCAATCCCGCGGGCAAGCCCGAGGGCCGCACCCGTCACCACGGCAAGTTGAGCGACAAGATGATCGTCCGCCGGCGTCGCACCGGCAAGAAGCGCTGAGCAGGGGAGGTTAAGAGATGCCACGCAGCCTGAAGAAGGGCCCGTTCGTGGACGACCACCTGCTCAAGAAGGTGGACGCCCTCAACGAGTCGGGCAAGAAGACGGTGATCCGCACCTGGTCGCGCAGGTCCACGATCATTCCGGACATGATCGGCCACACGATCGCGGTGCACGACGGCCGCAAGCACGTGCCGGTCTTCGTCTCCGACTCCATGGTCGGTCACAAACTCGGCGAGTTCGCACCGACGCGGACGTTCCGGGGCCATATCAAGGACGACCGCAAGGCGCGCAGGCGATGAGCGAGCTTGCGAGCGAAACGGAAAGGGTGAAAAGGAATGGCTGACGCCGACATCGAGTCCGGCAGCCAGCGCCCTGCCGCCGCGGTCGAGCCGCCTCGGGCGCGCGCGGTGGCGCGGTACGTGCACATGTCGCCGACCAAGGTCCGCCGTGTCGTGGCGCTGATCAAGGGCAGGCCGGTCCAGGAGGCCCTGGACATCCTGCGGTACTCGCCGCAGGCGGCGGCCGAGCCGCTGGCGAAGGTGGTCGCGAGCGCGGCCGCCAACGCCGAGAACAACCACGACATGGACCGCGACACGCTGGTGGTGGCGATGGCCGCCGCCGACGAGGGCCCGACGCTCAAGCGCATCCGGCCGCGGGCCCAGGGCCGCGCGTTCCGGATCCGCAAGCGCACCAGCCACATCACGGTCGAGGTCGAGTCGCAGCCGGCCGCGAGGAATCGCGGGCGCGGCTCGGTCGATCGTGGGGCGAAGGGGAGGACCCGCTGATGGGTCAGAAGATCAACCCGCACGGGTTCCGGCTCGGCATCACCACCGACTGGAAGTCGCGCTGGTACGCCGACAAGCAGTACGCCGAGTACGTCAAGGAGGACGTCGAGATCCGCCGCATGCTCTCCAAGGGCATGGAGCGGGCCGGCATCTCCAAGGTCGAGATCGAGCGCACCCGCGACCGCGTGCGGGTGGACATCCACACCGCGCGGCCGGGCATCGTGATCGGCCGGCGCGGCGCCGAGGCCGACCGCATCCGGGGCAGCCTCGAGAAGCTGACGCGCAAGCAGGTCCAGCTCAACATCCTCGAGGTGAAGAACGCCGAGTCGGACGCCCAGCTCGTCGCGCAGGGCGTGGCCGAGCAGCTGTCCAACCGGGTGGCGTTCCGTCGCGCGATGCGCAAGGCGATCCAGTCCGCGATGCGCTCGCCGCAGGTCAAGGGCATCCGGGTGCAGTGCTCGGGCCGCCTCGGCGGTGCGGAGATGTCGCGCTCGGAGTTCTACCGCGAGGGCCGGGTTCCGCTGCACACGCTGCGCGCCGACATCGACTACGGCCTGTTCGAGGCGCGGACGACCTTCGGCCGCATCGGCGTCAAGGTGTGGATCTACAAGGGCGACGTCGTCGGTGGGCGCCGCGAGGGCGTGCCGGCCACGGCCGCCGAGCCGGGCCGTGGCGGCCCGCGTCGCGAGCGGCCGGCCCGCCGGCGCTCGGGTGCCTCCGGCACCACGGCGTCGGGCACCGAGGCCGGGCGGGCCGCCGCCGAGCGCGCCGACGGCCGCAGCAACGAGAGCGGCATCGCCACGATCGAGGCCGACCAGGCCGCGTCGCAGGTCGACCGGCCGACCGAGAACGGGGAGGGCTGAGCGATGCTGATCCCCCGCAAGGTCAAGCACCGCAAGCAGCACCGGCCGCACCGCACCGGTGCGGCGAGCGGCGGCACGCGGGTGAGCTTCGGCGACTTCGGCATCCAGGCGTTGGAGCCGGCTTACGTCACGAACCGGCAGATCGAGTCGGCGCGTATCGCGATCAACCGGCACATCCGCCGTGGCGGCAAGGTCTGGATCAACGTCTTCCCGGACCGGCCACTGACGAAGAAGCCCGCCGAGACCCGGATGGGCTCGGGCAAGGGCTCGCCGGAGAAGTGGATCGCGAACGTCAAGCCCGGGCGGGTGCTGTTCGAGATGAGCTACCCGAACGAGCAGACCGCGCGTGAGGCCCTGCGCCGCGCCATCCACAAGCTGCCGATGAAGTGCCGGATCGTGACCCGTGAGGGTGGTGACATCTGATGGCGGCAGGCACCGTGACCACCGCCGCCGAGCTGCGCGATCTCTCCGACGAGGACCTGGTGCAGCGCGTGCGGGAGGCCAAGGAGGAGCTGTTCAACCTCCGCTTCCAGATGGCCACCGGACAGCTCGAGAACAACCGGCGGCTGCGGCTCGTCCGCCGCGACATCGCGCGGATCTACACGGTCATGCGGGAGCGGGAACTCGGGCTGTCGACCGCGCCTAACGAGGATGGGAACGTCGCATGACCGAGCAAGGCGAGGTGAGGGTGCGGGCGCGCGGGGAGCGCAAGGTCCGTGAGGGGCTCGTCGTCTCCGACAAGATGGACAAGACGATCGTGGTCTCGCTCGAGGACCGGGTGAAGCACCCGCTGTACGGGAAGGTCATCCGCCGGACGAGCAAGGTCAAGGCGCACGACGAGGCCAACTCGGCCGGCGTCGGCGACCGGGTCCGGCTGATGGAGACGCGGCCGCTGTCGGCCACCAAGCGGTGGCGGCTGGTCGAGATCCTGGAGAAGGCGAAGTGATCCAGCAGGAATCCCGCTTGCGGGTGGCCGACAACACCGGTGCGAAGGAGATCCTCTGCATCCGGGTGCTGGGCGGCTCGGGCCGGCGCTACGCCGGCATCG
This sequence comes from Pseudonocardia sp., assembly GCA_035540535.1. Classification (GTDB taxonomy): domain Bacteria; phylum Actinomycetota; class Actinomycetes; order Mycobacteriales; family Pseudonocardiaceae; genus Pseudonocardia. The sequence goes on along the minus strand of DATLGI010000065.1, from coordinate 29,374 downwards.
GTGACACGATCGTCGCCACCGTCAAGGAGGCGATCCCGGGGGCCGGGGTCAAGCGCGGTGACGTCGTCAAGGCCGTCATCGTGCGCACGGTCAAGGAGAAGCGTCGCCCGGACGGCAGCTACATCCGGTTCGACGAGAACGCCGCCGTGCTCATCAAGCCCGACGGCGAGCCGCGGGGGACCCGCATCTTCGGGCCGGTCGGGCGCGAGCTGCGCGACAAGCGGTTCATGAAGATCATCTCTCTCGCGCCGGAGGTGCTGTAGGCGATGGCCGGCACGGCGAAGACGAAGACCAAGATGAAGGTCAAGAAGGGCGACACCGTGCTGGTGATCGCCGGCAAGGACAAGGGCGCCCGGGGCAAGATCATCAAGGCCTACCCCGAGCGGCAGCGGGTGCTGGTCGAGGGGGTCAACCGGATCAAGAAGCACACCCGGATCAGCCGGACCCAGCGCGGGGCGCAGACCGGCGGCATCGTGACGCAGGAGGCCGCGATCCACGTCTCGAACGTGATGGTCGTGGATTCCGAGGGCAAGCCGACCCGGGTGGGCAAGAAGACCACCGAGGACGGCAAGCGGGTGCGGATCTCCCGGCGCTCCGGGAAGGAACTGTGATGACGACGACCGAGACGGCGCCGCCCCGGCTCAAGCAGCGGTACCGCGACGAGATCGCGGCGGCGCTGCGCGAGCAGTTCGACTACGCGAACGTCATGCAGATCCCCGGCGTGCAGAAGGTCGTCGTGAACATGGGCGTCGGCGACGCCGCCCGCGACGCCAAGCTGATCGAGGGCGCGGTGCGCGACCTCGCGACGATCACCGGCCAGAAGCCGCTGGTCCGCCGCGCGACCAAGTCGATCGCGCAGTTCAAGCTGCGCGAGGGCATGCCGATCGGCGCCAAGGTGACGCTGCGTGGCGACCGGATGTGGGAGTTCCTCGACCGCCTCCTGACGATCGCGCTGCCGCGTATCCGCGACTTCCGTGGCCTCTCGCCGAACCAGTTCGACGGCCGGGGCAACTACACCTTCGGGCTCAACGAGCAGTCGATGTTCCACGAGATCGACCCGGACTCCATCGACCGCCCCCGGGGCATGGACATCACGGTCGTCACCTCGGCGACCACGGACGCCGAGGGCCGGGCGTTGCTGCGCCTGCTCGGCTTCCCCTTCAAGGAGAGCTGATGGCGAAGAAGGCGTTGGTCATCAAGGCCGCCCGCAAGCCCAAGTTCGCGGTGCGTGGCTACACGCGCTGCCAGAAGTGCGGGCGACCGCGCGCGGTGCTGCGCAAGTTCGGCCTGTGCCGGATCTGCGTCCGCGAGATGGCGCACCGGGGCGAGCTCCCGGGCGTCAGCAAGAGCAGCTGGTAGTTCCGCACGCTGCCTGTGCACGGCCGATCACCGCAGGCCCCGGACGGGGAACCGCGGTGGGAAAGGGTGACGACACCCACCATGACCATGACCGATCCGATCGCGGACATGCTCACGCGTCTGCGCAACGCCAACTCGGCCTACCACGACCAGGTCGTGATGCCCCACTCGAAGTTGAAGGTCGCGATCGCGGAGATCCTGCAGCGCGAGGGGTACATCGCCGGCCACCGCGTCGAGGACGCCGACGTCGGCAAGGCGCTCGTGGTCGAGCTGAAGTACGGCCGCAACCGTGAGCGGAGCATCGCGGGCCTGCGCCGGATCTCCAAGCCCGGCCTGCGCGTGTACGCGAAGTCCACCAACCTGCCCCGGGTCCTCGGCGGCCTCGGCGTCGCGATCATCTCGACGTCCGGCGGCCTCCTGACCGACCAGCAGGCCAAGAAGAACGGTGTGGGTGGGGAAGTCCTCGCCTACGTCTGGTGAGAGGGGAGTAGGCGATGTCGCGCATCGGGAAGCTTCCGATCACCGTGCCGTCCGGGGTGGACGTGGCCATCGACGGCCGCACGGTGACGGTCAAGGGGCCGAAGGGCAGCCTGTCGCACACCGTGATCGAGCCGATCACCGTCGAACGTGACGACTCCGGCGCCGTCCTGGTCAAGCGGCCGGACGACGAGCGCCGCAACAAGGCGTTCCACGGCCTGTCGCGCACGCTGGTGAACAACCTCGTCGTCGGGGTGACGAGCGGCTACGAGAAGCGGATGGAGATCCACGGCGTCGGGTACCGCGTGGCGCTCAAGGGCTCCTCGCTGGAGTTCGCGCTCGGGTACAGCCACCCGGTGGTGGTCGAGGCACCGGAGGGCATCACGTTCACCGTCGAGACGCCGACCCGGTTCTCCGTCTCCGGTATCGACAAGCAGTTGGTCGGCGAGACCGCCGCCAACATCCGCAAGCTGCGCCGGCCGGACCCGTACAAGGGCAAGGGCGTGCGCTACGCCGGCGAGAACATCCGCCGCAAGGTCGGGAAGACGGGTAAGTGATGAGCGCCAAGACTTCGCTGGGACGGTCGCGCAAGGACGGTTCCCGGGTGGCCGGCGACCGCCTCCGCGGTCGCACCCGCCGCCACCTCCGGCTGCGCAAGAAGATCAGTGGCAGCCCGGCGCGGCCCCGCCTGGTCGTCCACCGCAGCGCCCGTCACATGGTGGTGCAGCTGGTCGACGACGTCGCCGGCCGCACGTTGGCCGCGGCCTCGACGATGGAGGCCGACGTCCGGGAGCTCGACGGCGACAAGAAGGCCCGCGCGGCCAAGGTCGGCGAGCTCATCGCCGCCCGGGCCCGCGAGGCCGGGATCACCGCGGTGGTCTTCGACCGGGGCGGCTACGACTACCACGGTCGGATCGCGGCGCTGGCCGACGCCGCCCGCGAGGGCGGCCTGGAGTTCTGATGAGGTACCTCGAGAAGATGGAAGGGAACGCCTGATGCCCGGACGTGCACGGCGTGACGGCGGAGGGCCCGGTGGCGAGCGCAGCAACAGCGGCGACCGCCGGGACCGCCGGGACGGAGGCCGTGGCGGGGCGGCCCAGGACAAGACCCCGTACATCGAGCGGCTGGTCACGATCAACCGCGTTGCCAAGGTCGTCAAGGGCGGCCGGCGCTTCAGCTTCACCGCGCTGATGATCGTCGGCGACGGCGACGGCATGGTCGGCGTCGGCTACGGCAAGGCCAAGGAGGTGCCGGCCGCGATCGCCAAGGGCGTGGAGGAGGCGAAGAAGAACTTCTTCCGGGTCCCGCGCATCGGCGGCACGATCGTGCACCGCGTGCAGGGCGAGGCGGCGGCCGGCGTCGTGATGCTGCGCCCGGCGAGCCCGGGTACCGGCGTCATCGCCGGCGGTCCGGTGCGCGCCGTGCTGGAGTGCGCCGGGATCCACGACGTCCTGTCCAAGTCCCTCGGCAGCGACAACGCGATCAACGTCGTGCACGCGACGGTGGCCGCGCTGAAGATGATCCAGCGGCCCGAGGAGGTGGCCGCCCGGCGCGGCCTGCCGCTGGAGGACGTGGCGCCGGCGCAGATGCTGCGGGCCCGCGCGGCCGCGGCGCAGGGCGCGAGGTCGTGAGCGACATGTCCAAGCTCAGGATCACCCAGGCGCGCAGCAGCATCGGCTGCAAGCAGAACCAGCGCGCCACACTGAAGTCGCTCGGCCTGCGCAAGATCCGCCAGTCGGTCGAGCGGGACGACACGCCGCAGATCCGCGGCATGATCCACACCGTCCGCCACCTCGTGACGGTCGAGGAGGTCGGCTCATGACGATCAAGATCCATCACCTGCGCCCGGCGCCCGGGGCCAAGACGGACCGGACCCGGGTCGGCCGCGGTGAGGGCGGCAAGGGCGGCAAGACCGCCGGTCGGGGCACGAAGGGCACCAAGGCCCGCAAGACGGTGCCCGTGGCCTTCGAGGGCGGGCAGATGCCGCTGCACATGCGGCTGCCCAAGCTCAAGGGTTTCCGGAACCGCTTCCGGGTCGAGTACCAGGTCGTCAACGTCGGCGACCTCGGCCGGCTGTTCCCGCAGGGTGGGACGGTCGGGCCCGACGAGCTCGTCGCGGCCGGCGCGGTGCGGCGCAACCAGCCGGTGAAGGTGCTGGGCGACGGCGACCTCGGGCAGGTCACGCTGACCGTCAGCGCGCACGCCTTCTCCGGCAGTGCCCGCGACAAGATCACGGCAGCCGGCGGGTCCGTCACCGAGCTGTAGCCGCCCGCGCGTCCCGGAGCCGCCCGGCCGTACCGGTCACCCCCGGTCGGCGGTACGGCTCCGGGGCGTGCGCGGACCCGCTGTTAGAGTCGGGCGACCCCATCGGGCCGGGTCGTCACCCCGCCCGGCCCCCGGGCAACCGCCCCGACCGGCCGGCGCCGGCGGGGAGCCAGTACAGGAGGATCAGCGAGTGCTCAGCGCTTTCCGGTCGGCCATGGTCACGCCGGATCTCCGGAAGAAGATCCTCTTCACCCTCGGGATCGTCGCGGTCTACCGGCTCGGTGCCGCCATCCCCTCCCCGGGCGTGTCCTACCCGAACGTCCAGGAGTGCATCCAGATCGTCGAGGGCGGGGAGAACGCGGGTATCTACTCGCTGATCAACCTGTTCTCGGGTGGCGCGCTGCTCCAGCTGTCGATCTTCGCGCTGGGCATCATGCCGTACATCACGGCCAGCATCATCGTCCAGTTGCTCACCGTCGTCATCCCGCGGTTCGAGCAGCTGAAGAAGGAAGGCCAGTCCGGCCAGTCCAAGCTGACCCAGTACACCCGCTACCTGACCATCGCGCTGGCCGTCCTGCAGTCGACCGGCATCGTCGCGCTCGCCTCGCGGGGCGGGCTGTTCGCGGACTGCCCCCTGCCGGTCCTCCCGGATCCGACCATCTTCACGCTGTCCGTCATCGTCATCGTGATGACCGCGGGCACCGCCGTGATCATGTGGCTGGGCGAGCAGGTCACCGAGCGGGGCATCGGCAACGGCATGTCGCTGCTGATCTTCGCCTCGATCGCGGCGCGCATCCCCGCCGAGGGCGCGAACATCCTCAGCAACGAGGGCGGTCTGGTCTTCGCCGGTGTGTGCGTGTTCGGGTTGGCGATCATCGCGAGCGTCGTGTTCGTCGAGCAGGGCCAGCGCCGGATCCCCGTGCAGTACGCCAAGCGGATGGTCGGCCGGCGGATGTACGGCGGCACGTCGACGTACCTGCCGCTCAAGGTCAACCAGGCCGGCGTCATCCCGGTGATCTTCGGTTCGTCGCTGCTGTACCTGCCGGACCTGATCTCCCGGCTGGTCGGCGACGAGTCGGGCTGGTTCACCCAGTTCGTCCGCACGTACCTGACGGATCAGTCGAACTGGCTGCACATCCTCATGTACATGGCCCTGATCATCTTCTTCACCTACTTCTACGTCGGGATCACCTTCAACCCCGACGAGCGGGCCGAGGAGATGAAGAAGTTCGGCGGCTTCATCCCCGGGATCCGGCCCGGCCGCCCGACGGCCGAGTACCTGAACTTCGTGCTCTCGCGCATCACGCTGCCGGGCTCGCTGTACCTGGGTATCGTCGCGGTGCTGCCGAACTTCTTCCTCGGTATCACCGGGCAGGGCCAGAACCAGAACTTCCCGTTCGGCGGCACCGCGGTACTGATCATGGTCGGCGTTGGCCTGGACACGGTGAAGCAGATCGAGAGCCAGCTCATGCAGCGGAACTACGAAGGGTTCCTCAAGTGATGCGTCTCGTACTGGTCGGTCCGCCGGGGGCGGGCAAGGGCACCCAGGCGGAGCGGCTGGCCGAGCAGCTCGACGTGCCGCACATCTCCACCGGCGACCTGTTCCGCGCGAACCTGAAGCAGGAGACGCCGCTGGGCGTCGAGGCCAAGCGCTACATGGACAGGGGTGAGCTCGTCCCCGACGAGGTCACCGTCGCCATGGTGCGCGAGCGCCTCGCGGAGGCCGACGCCGGCAAGGGCTTCATCCTCGACGGCTTCCCCCGCACCGTGTCGCAGGCCGGGTCCCTGTCGGAGATCCTGGCCGCCGCCGGCACCGAGCTCGACGCGATCGTCGAGTTCGCGGTGCCGGACGACGTCGTCGTCGAGCGGCTGCTGGGCCGCGGCCGCGCCGACGACACGGAGGACGTCATCCGCCGGCGCCAGCAGGTGTATCGCGACGAGACCGCCCCGTTGCTCGACTTCTACTCCGACCGGCTCGTCAGCGTCGACGCCGTCGGCTCGGTGGAGGAGATCACTGCGCGCGTCCTCGACGCGCTGCCTTCCCGGTGAGTGTCGGCCGCCGAGGGGTCCGGTCGGTCCTGGCCCGCTGGCGCGGCCGCGACATCGAGCTGAAGAGCGCGGCCGAGCTCGAGGCCATGCGGGCCGCGGGCGCGCTCGTGGCGCGCACCCTCGCCGCCGTCGCGGCGCTGGCCCGGCCCGGGATCAGCACCGGGGAGCTCGACGAGCTGGCCGAGCAGACGATCCGCGAGGCGGGGGCGGTGCCGTCCTTCCTGGGCTACCACGGCTTCCCGGCGAGCATCTGCGCGTCGGTGAACGAGCAGATCGTGCACGGCATCCCGTCCCGGACCCGGATCCTCGCCGACGGCGACCTGGTCTCGGTCGACTGCGGCGCCGTCCTCGACGGCTGGCACGGCGACGCGGCCGTCACCATCCCGGTCGGCGCCGTGTCGGCGCCGGACCTGGCCCTGTCCGCGGCCTGCGAGCAGGCGCTGCGCGCCGGGCTCGCGGCCGCCGTGCCGGGCGGGCGGCTGTCGGACATCTCGCACGCCGTGCAGGTCGCGGCCGAGGCGGCGGGCCGGCGCGACGGGGTGACCTACGGGATCGTCGAGGAGTACGGCGGGCACGGCATCGGCAGCTCCATGCACATGGATCCGTTCCTGCCCAACCTCGGCGGGCCCGGCCAGGGTCCGCGACTGCGGGCCGGCATGGCGTTGGCCGTCGAGCCGATGCTCACCGCGGGCAGCGCGGAGACCGAGGAGCTCGACGACGGTTGGACCGTCGTCACCGCCGACGGCAGCCGCGCGGTGCACTGGGAGCACAGCGTCGCGGTGACCGACGACGGGCCCTCCGTGCTCACCCTTCCCGGCTGAGCAGATCCTCGACGGCGAGCGACGCACCCTCGGCGTTACGGAACTCCCCGGGCGGGCGTGCCGACCGTCCAGGAGCACGCGCCAGCTCCCGCTGCACTAGGTTCGCGCCATGACCGCAGATTCCTCGGATTCGCGGCCCACGGGCACGACCACGGTCGGGGTGCCCCGTGAGTCCGCGGACGGCGAACGCCGGGTGGCGCTGGTCCCGAAGGTCGTCGAGAAGCTCTCGAAGCGTGGTCTGCAGATCGTCGTCGAGTCGGGCGCCGGGGTCGGCGCCCTGATGCCCGACGAGCTGTACACCGACGCCGGGGCGACGATCGGCGATCCCTGGGCGGCCGACGTCGTCGTGAAGGTGACGCCGCCGACGGAGCAGGAGATCGGCCGGCTCGGCCGCGACTCCACCCTGATCGGCTTCCTCGCGCCGCTGACCTCTCCGGAGACGGTGGAGGCGCTCGAGCGGGCGGGGGTGACGGCGTTCGCGATGGAGGCCGTCCCCCGGATCTCCCGGGCGCAGTCGATGGACGCGCTGTCCTCGCAGGCGAACGTCGCCGGGTACAAGGCCGTGCTGCTCGCGGCCGAGCGCTCCACCCGGTTCTTCCCCATGCTCACCACCGCGGCGGGCACCGTGAAGCCGGCGATGGCGCTCGTCCTCGGCGTCGGGGTGGCGGGCCTGCAGGCCCTCGCCACGGCCAAGCGCCTCGGCGCGCGCACGACCGGTTACGACGTGCGCCCGCAGGTGGCCGACCAGGTGCGCTCGCTCGGCGCGCAGTGGCTCGACCTCGGCATCGAGGCGGCCGGCGAGGGCGGCTACGCCCGCGAGCTCACCGAGGACGAGCGCGCCGAGCAGCAGAAGCGCCTGGAGGAGGCGATCACCGGCTTCGACGTCGTGATCACCACGGCGAACGTCCCCGGCCGGAAGGCGCCGACGCTCGTCACGGCCAGGGCGGTGGAGGGCATGAAGCCGGGCAGCGTGGTGGTGGACCTGGCGGGCGAGTCGGGCGGCAACTGCGAGCTCACCCGGCCCGGCGAGGTCGTCGTCGAGCACGACGTCACGATCGCCTCGCCGTTCAACCTGCCCGCGACCATGCCCGAGCACGCGAGCGAGCTCTACTCGCGCAACGTGTCCGCGCTGCTGGAACTGATGCTCGACGACGACGGGCGGCTGGCGCCGGACTGGGACGACGAGGTGCTCGCGAAGTCCTGTGTGACCCGAGGGGAGAAGTGATGGACAGCGATCTGCTGGCGAACATCGCGATCCTGGTGCTGGCCGGGTTCGTGGGCTTCACCGTGATCTCGAAGGTGCCGAACACGCTGCACACCCCGCTGATGTCGGGGACGAACGCGATCCACGGCATCGTCCTGCTCGGCGGGATCTACGTGCTCGGCCAGCTGCCGGACCCGTCGGTGGCCGACGTGGTCATCCTGATGGTCGCGATCGTGTTCGGCATGATCAACGTGGTCGGCGGGTTCCTGGTCACCGACCGGATGCTCGGCATGTTCAAGGCGAAGCCGGACGCGAAGGTCGCCGCCGGGTCCGAGGAGAAGGGTCAGGCTTGATGGACGTCCTCGTTCCGCTGCTCTACCTCGTCGCCTTCTCGCTGTTCATCTACGGGCTGATGGGCCTGACGGGCCCTCGGACCGCGGTGCGCGGCAACTGGATCGCGGCCGTCGGCATGACGATCGCGGTCGCGGCGACACTGCTGCTGGTCGAGAACAACATCCTCTACGTCCTCATCGGCCTCGTGATCGGCACGATCCTCGGCGTCCCGTCGGCGCGCCAGGTGAAGATGACGGCGATGCCGCAGATGGTCGCGCTGTTCAACGGCGTCGGTGGCGGCGCCGTCGCGCTGATCGCATGGTCGGAGTTCCGCAGCACGGGGGCGTTCGCCGAGGAGGCGCTCTACGTCGTCATCGCCACGATGTTCGCGGCGATCGTCGGCTCGATCTCGTTCTGGGGCTCGCTGATCGCCTTCGGCAAGCTGCAGGAGATCCTGCCGGGCCGGCCGATCGGGCTGGGCAAGCTGCAGATCCCGCTCAACGCGCTGCTGTTCGGCGCCGCCGTGGTCTGCGCCGTCGTCGCCGGGCTCGGCGGAGCGTCGGAGTTGTGGATCATCGCGGTGCTCGTCCTCGCCGCGGTGCTCGGGGTGATGGTCGTGCTGCCGATCGGTGGCGCCGACATGCCCGTGGTGATCTCGTTGCTCAACGCGATGACCGGGCTGTCCGCGGCCGCCGCCGGGCTCGCGCTGGACAACACCGCGATGATCGTCGCCGGCATGATCGTCGGTGCGTCGGGATCGATCCTGACCAACCTGATGGCCAAGGCGATGAACCGGTCCATCCCGGCGATCGTCGCCGGCGGTTTCGGCGGTGGCGGTGTGGCCACCGGCGGCGACGACGACGCGGACCGCATCGTGCGCTCCACCTCGGCGGCCGACGCGGCGGTGCAGATGGCCTACGCCTCGCAGGTCATCGTCGTGCCCGGCTACGGCATGGCGGTCGCGCAGGCTCAGCACGCCGTCAAGGACATGGCCAAGCTGCTCGAGACCAAGGGCGTCGAGGTCAAGTACGCGATCCATCCGGTCGCGGGGCGGATGCCCGGGCACATGAACGTCCTGCTCGCCGAGGCCGACGTCCCCTACGACAGCCTCAAGGAGATGGACGACATCAACGGCGAGTTCTCCCGCACCGACGTGACATTGGTGATCGGGGCGAACGACGTCACGAATCCGGCCGCCCGCAGCGACCCCAGCTCGCCGATCCACGGCATGCCGATCCTCAACGTCGACCAGTCGAAGTCCGTCATCGTGCTCAAGCGCTCGATGAACAGCGGCTTCGCCGGCATCGACAACCCGCTGTTCTACGCCGACAACACCGCGATGTTGTTCGGGGACGCGAAGAAGTCGGTCGCCGCGGTGACCGAGGAGCTCAAGGCCCTGTGATCCGCACACGCGCGCGTACCCCATGCGCGGGGCCGCGCGCAAGCCACGTACACTCGTGATCCGGCGCGTGTCGTGGGCGCCGGTTCCGGCGTGCCTCCCGCATCGTCACGGTCCCGGGGGTCGCGGCGTGCCCGGGCACCACACTACGCACCATCAGCACACGCACACGTCACGGAACGCGGAGGACATGGCCAAGAAGGACGGGGCGATCGAGGTCGAGGGCCGGGTCGTCGAACCCCTGCCGAACGCGATGTTCCGCGTGGAGCTGGAGAACGGGCACCGGGTCCTCGCGCACATCAGCGGCAAGATGCGCCAGCACTACATCCGGATCCTCCCCGAGGACCGGGTGGTCGTGGAGCTGTCGCCGTACGACCTCACCCGGGGCCGCATCGTCTACCGCTACAAGTAGTCGACAGGCGGGGGGCCTCCGTCCCCCGTCGACCCCCCAGAAGAACAACGAAGGACGACGGACGTGAAGGTCCAGCCGAGCGTCAAGAAGATCTGCGACAAGTGCAAGGTGATCCGCCGGCACGGGCGGGTCATGGTGATCTGCGAGAACCTGCGCCACAAGCAGCGCCAGGGCTGAGCGACACCCCTCGCAGACGACAGAGGACCCGACGCACCTACCGCGCCACACGGGCGCAACCACCCCCGGAACCAGGCCGGGGCCCGGACTCGTACGCCGGCCGCGCGGCAGCGGCCGCCGGACGGCGGAGCGAGACCGGGACGGGCGTCGGGAAGACCTGGGACAGCAGAACAAGGAGAACCCGCCGCATGGCACGACTCGCCGGCGTCGACCTCCCCCGCGAGAAGCGGATGGAGATCGCGCTCACCTACATCTACGGGATCGGCAGGTCCCGGTCCAAGGAGATCCTCGACGCCACCGGGATCAGCGCCGACCTGCGCTCCCGGGACCTGACCGAGGAGGACCTCGCCCGGCTCCGCGAGTACATCGAGGAGAACCTCCGGGTCGAGGGCGACCTGCGCCGCGAGGTTCAGGCCGACATCCGCCGCAAGATCGAGATCGGCTCCTACCAGGGGATCCGGCACCGCCGGGGCCTGCCGGTGCGCGGCCAGCGGACCAAGACCAACGCCCGCAGCCGCAAGGGCCCGAAGAAGACGGTCGCCGGCAAGAAGAAGGCAGGTAAGAAGTAATGCCTCCCCGCAGTCGCACGGCCGGGCCCAAGAAGGTCCGTCGCAAGGAGAAGAAGAACGTCGCGTTCGGCCAGGCGCACATCAAGAGCACCTTCAACAACACCATCGTGTCCATCACGGACCCGACGGGTGCGGTGATCTCGTGGGCCTCGGCCGGGCAGGTCGGCTTCAAGGGCTCGCGCAAGTCCACGCCCTACGCGGCGCAGATGTGCGCCGAGGCCGCGGCGCGCAAGGCCGCCGAGCACGGCATGAAGAAGGTCGACGTGTTCGTCAAGGGCCCGGGGTCCGGCCGGGAGACGGCGATCCGCTCGCTGCAGGCCGCCGGCCTCGAGGTCGGCACGATCTCCGACGTCACCCCGCAGCCGCACAACGGCTGCCGCCCGCCCAAGCGGCGCCGGGTCTAGGGGAGAGGGAGTAACCAGACATGGCTCGTTACACCGGCCCCATGACCCGCAAGTCCCGCCGGCTGAAGGTCGACCTCGTCGGCGGCGACCAGGCGTTCGAGCGCCGTCCCTACCCGCCCGGCCAGCACGGCCGGATCCGGATCAAGGAGACCGAGTACCTCCTGCAGATGCAGGAGAAGCAGAAGGCCCGCTTCGCGTACGGCGTGTTGGAGAAGCAGTTCCGCCGCTACTACGAGGAGGCGAACCGCCGGTCCGGCAAGACCGGTGACAACCTGCTGCAGATCCTCGAGACCCGCCTCGACAACGTCGTGTACCGGGCCGGCCTCGCCCGCACCCGACGGATGGCCCGCCAGCTGGTGAACCACGGCCACTTCATGGTCAACGGCCACAAGGTGGACATCCCCAGCTTCCGCGTCTCGCCGTACGACATCATCGACGTGCGGCCGAAGTCGATGGGCACCGATCCGTTCATCATCGCCAAGGAGCTCGTCGGCGACCGGCCGATCCCCGCGTGGATGCAGGTCGTCCCGTCGACGCTGCGCATCCTCATCCACCAGCTGCCCGAGCGCCCGCAGATCGACACGCAGGTCAACGAGCAGCTGATCGTCGAGCTCTACAGCAAATAGGGGGCCCCGCCCCCTATTGACCCCCGGAAGGGCGTCGTGCCGGCTCCGCCGGCGCTGTCTTTCCACCCCCCGAACGCGGATAGTGCTGCGTTCGGGGGTCGGGCGCCGAGGGCGGCGTCCGAGCTGCCGTGGCGTCAAATAGCGGTCGCCACGGAGGTGTAGGAGGCACCACACCCATGCTGATCTCTCAGCGCCCCACCCTCACCGAGGACCCGGTCACCGACACCCGGTCCCGGTTCATGATCGAGCCGCTGGAGCCGGGCTTCGGCTACACGCTCGGCAACTCGCTGCGGCGCACGCTTCTGTCCTCGATCCCGGGGGCGGCGGTCACCAGCATCCGCATCGACGGCGTCCTGCACGAGTTCACCACCGTGCCGGGCGTCAAGGAGGACGTCACCGACATCATCCTCAACCTCAAGGAGCTGGTCGTCAGCTCCGAGGAGGACGAGCCGGTGACCATGTACCTGCGCAAGCAGGGCCCCGGGCCGGTCACCGCCGGCGACATCGTGCCCCCGGCCGGGGTCACGGTGCACAACCCGGACCTGCACATCGCGATGCTCAACGACAAGGGCCGGCTCGAGGTCGAGCTCGTGGTCGAGCGGGGTCGTGGTTACGTGCCGGCGATGCAGAACAAGGCCACCGGCGCCGAGATCGGCCGGATCCCGGTCGACTCGATCTACTCGCCGGTGCTCAAGGTGACCTACAAGGTCGAGGCCACCCGCGTCGAGCAGCGCACCGACTTCGACAAGCTGGTGCTCGACGTCGAGACCAAGCCGTCGATCACCGCGCGCGACGCGCTGGCCTCGGCCGGCAAGACCCTCGTCGAGCTGTTCGGGCTCGCCCGCGAGCTCAACGTCGACGCCGAGGGCATCGAGATCGGGCCGTCGCCGCAGGAGGCGGACACGATCGCCGCCTTCGCGATGCCGATCGAGGAGCTGGACCTCACCGTCCGCTCCTACAACTGCCTCAAGCGCGAGGGCATCCACACCGTGGGCGAGCTGGTGGGCCGCAGCGAGGCCGACCTGCTCGACATCCGCAACTTCGGCGCCAAGTCCATCGACGAGGTCAAGATGAAGCTCGTCGGCCTCGGCCTGTCGCTGAAGGACAGCCCGCCCGGGTTCGACCCGGGGGCGGCGGCGGCCGAGTACGGCGCCGAGGGCTTCGACCCGGACCGCTTCGGTGACGACGGTCAGGACTACGCAGAAACGGAGCAGCTGTAGCGATGCCTCAGCCCACCAAGGGGGCCCGCCTCGGCGGCTCGCCCGCGCACCAGCGGCACATCCTGGCGAACCTGGCGACGGCGCTGTTCGAGCACGGCCGGATCACCACCACGGAGGCCAAGGCCCGGCGGCTGCGGCCGTACGCCGAGCGGCTGATCACCAAGGCCAAGCGCGGCGACCTGCACAACCGTCGCGAGATCCAGAAGGTGATCCGGGACAAGGACGTCGTCCACCGGCTGATCGCCGACATCGGGCCGTTCTTCGCCGACCGCCAGGGCGGCTACACCCGCATCACCAAGACACTGCCGCGCAAGGGCGACAACGCCCCGATGGCCGTGATCGAGCTGGTGCAGCAGAAGACGGTCACCGACGAGGCCGAGCGGGCGCGGCGGGTCGCCGCGTCGCAGAAGGTGTCGCAGGAGAAGGCGGCTCCGGTCGCGGAGCCCGCCGACGCCGGGGCCACCGAGGCCGACGCGACCGGGTCTGCGGAGGCCACCGAGGCCGACGCGACCGGGTCCGCGGAAGCCACCGAGGCGACCGGGTCCGCGGAGGCCACGGACGCCGACGCGACCGAGTCCGCGGAGGACGCCGCGGCGGCCGCGCAGGAGGCGTCCGACCGCGCGGTCGACGCCGCCGTCGAGGCGGAGCAGGCGGACCCGGGCGGGCCCGCCGCGGAGGCGGCGCTCGACGCCGCCGAGGCGGCCGACGACGCGGTGGACGCGGCCGCCGACTCGGCCGCCGCCGGCTCGGCCGACGATGCGCCGGCCGGGGATCGCGACGAGCCCGAGGCGAAGTCCTGACCCCACCGCACGACCGCACCGAGCCCGCCGTCCCCCCGGACGGCGGGCTCGGTGCACTCTGCCGCCACCGGCTCGACATCGCCTACGACGGCACCGACTTCTCCGGCTGGGCGCGCCAACCCGGTCGGCGGACCGTCCAGGGCGTGCTGGAGGACGCGCTCGCCACGCTGCTGCGCACGCGGGTGCCGCTCACGGTGGCCGGACGCACCGACGCCGGGGTGCACGCCACCGGGCAGGTGGCCCACGCCGACCTGCCGGCAGGTCTCGACCGGGCGTGGACGGTGCGCCGGCTGGCCCGGCTCCTGCCCGTCGACGTCCGGGTGCGCGCGGTCCGTGCCGTGCCCGCCGAGTTCGACGCCCGCTTCGCGGCGCTGAGCCGCCACTACCGCTACCGGATCAGCACCGCGCCGCACGGTGCGGAGCCCCTGCGCGCCCGCGACACCGTGGCGTGGCCGCACCCGCTCGACCTCGACGCCGTCACGAGCGCGTCCGCACCGCTGCTGGGTGAGCACGACTTCGCCGCCTTCTGCCGCCCTCGGGAGGGCGCCACCACCGTCCGCGAGCTGCAGCGGTTGAGCTGGCGGGCCGACGCCGAGCTCGTCGTCGTCGACGTCAGCGCCGACGCGTTCTGCCACTCGATGGTGCGCAGCCTCGTCGGCGCGCTGCTCGACGTCGGGCGGGGCCGGCGAGCGGTCCAGTGGCCCGCGACGCTGCTGGAGCGCGCCCGCCGGGCCGGTGAGGTGACGGTGGCGCCCGCCCGCGGCCTGACCCTGGTCGGCGTCGACTATCCGCCGGACGAGACCCTCGCCGAGCGGGCCCGGACCACCCGCGGACTGCGTGTCACCGCTTCTGCCGAAGCGCCCTCGGGGAGATCGTCCGGCCGCTAGCGTCCCGGCGGAGCGCCCCCCGCACCCGGCGGCGAGGACGGTTCGCGAGGAGATCGACGTGTCCCGTGCGCAGCGCCCCCCGGGGATCCGGGTGATCGCGCAGGTGGCCCGGACGGGCGTGCTGCGTCCACCGGCCACCCGCGACCAGGCCGACGCGTACCGGTTCGGCGTGCGCCGGCTGGAGTCGGCCCTGGTCCGCGCCGACCCGGTGCCCCTGCACGAGCGGCTGCGGTCCCAGCGCCGGGCCGCCGTCGCCGGTGCGCTGATCGGCATGCTCGCCATCGGCGCCGTGACCGTCTGGTCGCTCGTCAGTCCCCGGCCCGACTGGACCCGGCAGGCGATCGTGGTCGGCAAGCAGTCCGGCGCGCTGTACGTCGTCGCCCACCGGCCCGACCGGCTCGTCCCGGTGGCGAACCTCGTCGCCGCCCGTCTGGTCATGGGCGCGCTGCGCGGCGGGGGCAGCGTCGACGCCGATCCCGCCTCCGCGGTCCCGGTTGTCGTCCCGGACGCCGACCTCGCCGGCGCGCCACGCCACCCTGCCGCGGCCGTGCCGGGGGCGTGGGCGGTGCGACCCGAGGCCGCCGGGATTCCGCCGCAGTGGGCGGTGTGCGACACGACCGTGCCCCCGGGCGACGAGCCGGCCCGCTTCGCCGGGACGACGGTCGTGGCGGGGGCGGCGCCGGGGGCGCCCGTCGACCCCGGCACCGGGGCGCTGCTCACGGTGCCGGGCGGGTCGACGTCGCTCGTCCTCGACGGCCGCCGGCACCGCGTCGACCCGGACGACACGGAGGTCCTCGCCGCGCTCGGCCTGGGCGGCGCATCCGCGCGGGAGGCCTCGCCGGGCCTGGTCTCGGCCCTGCCCGAGGGGCCCGAACTGGAGGTCCCGGTCGTTCCGGGGGCCGGTTCCGCCGGGCCGCCCGGCCTCGCCGCCGAGCTCGGCGACGTGCTCGTCAGCCGCGCGGGCTCCGGGCCCGAGCGCTTCGACGTCCTGCTCGCCGACGGTCGCCAGGAGATCGGGCCCCTGCTGGCGGGGGTGCTGGTCGGACGAGGTGCGGGCCGGCACGAGCTCGACGTCGCCGACGCCGCCGGGGTGCCCGTGGTCGAGGTGCTCGACGTCGGGGCCTGGCCGCACTCGCCGCCGCGGCCCCTCGCACCGGCCGAGGCCCCCGTCCTGTGCTGGGCCTGGTCGGGTGCGCAGGGCGCGGCCCCGACCGGGACGTTCGTCGCCGGCGACCGGCTGCCGGCCCCGGCGGGCGCCGTCACGGTCGAGCTCGCCCAGGCCGACGGCCCGGGCGAGCTGGCCGACGCCGTGGTGCTCGGGCCCGCCGGGGCCGGCCCGGTGCTGGCGGGTGGTCCGGGCAGCGCGCCCGCCGCCGGCGGCCTCCGCCTGATCTCGGAGACCGGCGTCACCTACCGGGTCGTCGACGGCGAGACCGCGGCCGTGCTCGGGGTGCGGGACCCGCGGCCGGCACCGGAGGCCGCGGTGCGACTGCTGCCGGCCGGCCACGATCTGGATCTCGCCGAGGTCGGCACGATCGTCGACGTGCTGCGGCCTGCCGGTTGAGCAGGAGAGCGGACGGCGCACCAGGCGGCCCGAGCTCGAACACGCCGCCCTGCGCGCGGGGCACGGTCAGCGGTCGCCGGTGAGCGCGCCCGGCGCCGGGTGTCGGCGTCGCGGCGGTACGGCCGCCGGATCGGCGCCGGGCGGTACCGGCCGGGGACGGGTGCGCACGGCGGCGCCCCCGACCACCGCGGCGACCAGCAGCACCACCGGCGCGGGCAGGAGCACCCACCCGGGCACCCCCGGCCCGGGTGCGACGCGCTCGGCCCCCGGCAATGCGGCCGCGGCGGTCAGGTCGGGGACCAGCACCGGTCGCGGGAGGACCTCCGGTTCCGCGGTGAGGGCCGCGACCGGGTCGATCACGCCCGCCCCGACGGCGTCCGTACCGCCGGAGGCCGGCCGCGCCGTCGCCATCAGCCGGTCCGCGACCTGGCGCGGGGTGAGGTCGGGAAAGCGTTCGCGCACCAGCGCGGCGAGCCCGGCCACCCAGGGGGTGGCGAAACTGGTGCCCTCGACGTCCGCCGGGCGCATTCCCCCGCCGGCGGCGATCGAGTGCAGCGCGGTGCCGGGTGCGGCGAGGTCGACCCACGGCCCGGGGACGGTGAACGGGGCCGGGCGGTCGAAGGGGTCGACGGCGGCGACGGTGAGCAGGTCGTCGTACCAACCCGGCAGGGCCACCTGCCCGGCACCGGTCGCGCAGCTGCCGTCGCCGAGGGAGCCCGGGGCGATGTTCCCCGCGGCCGCGACGAGGACGGCGTGCTGCGCCGCGTGGCGCAGCGCGGCCTGCAGCCGGCGCCCGGCGTTCGCGGCCTCCACCGGATCGAGGCACACGGCCAGGGAGATGTTGACGACCGTCGCGCCGCGCCGCACGGCCAGCACGATCGCCTCGGCGAGCGTGTCGACGTCGCCCGCGGGCCTGCGCAGACCGCCCACCGTGACGCCGTACGCGGGGCTCGCCTGCCGAATCGAGATCACCTCGGCGTCCGGTGCCATGCCGACGAAGCCGTCGTCGCCCGGCGCGGCCGCGAGGATCCCGGCGACGGCGGTGCCGTGGCCGTCGCAGTCGTGCAGGCCGTTGCCGCCGGTGAGGTAGTCACCGCCGCCGCTGAGCCGCTCGCCCAGCCGTTCGTGGGGCTCGACGCCCGTGTCGATGACCGCGATGACCTGGTTCGCGCCGGTGGCGATGCGGTGGACGGCGCCGAGGCGGAGGCGGTCGGCCGCGCGGCCGCCGAGGTCCGCGCCGACGTCGGGATCCGCGGCGGGCCGCTCGCACCGGCTCGGCGCGGTGAGGCCGGCGGCCGGACCCGGCGGATCGCCGAGCGGCGGGGCGCCGGTGACCGGTGGGGGCTCCGGCACCTCGGGGCCCGCCGGTGCCGCCCCGGCCGGCACCGCGCCGACCAGCAGTCCGAACGTCGCGACCAGCCCGAGGGCGGCGGCGCGGGCGGGCCCGCGGCGGCTTCCGGGCAGGCGGCTCACAGGCCGCGCACCAGGGCGTAGACGCCCATCGCGCCGAGCGCGAGCGGGACGGCGGCGGCGACGAGCAGGTTCTCCAGGATGTCGACGGCCCGGCGCGACACCGGGGAGATGTCCGGCGCGGGCCCCGCCCCGACCAGCAGCGCCCCGGCGGCGACCACGACGAGCGCGGCCGCCGTGCCCAGCCGGGCCACCGGCCCCGCGACCGTGCCCAGCAGGCCCGCCAGTGCGACGCCCGCGCCGGTGCCCGCGGCGAGCAGGATCCGCGCCGGGGTGGCGTCGGCGTAGCCGCAGACCCGCAGGAGCAGCACGGCGACCGTGACGGCGCCGAACACCGGCCCGGCCCAGCCCCCGGACGCGGCCGCCGGCAGCGCGGCCGCCGCGGCGACCACGCCGGTGCCGCCGACCAGCCCGGCCAGGTAGGCCCGGGCCAGCGCCGCCCGGTCCGCGAGCTCGGGGGGCGGGAGCACGTCGGCGTCGTCGGCGCCGATCAGGTCCTGGGCGTCGGTGGGCACGACCGGCTTCGGCAGGCCCGCGAGCGACAGCGCGGCCCGCGGCAGCAGGGGCCCGGCGGCGAGCGCGAGCGCTCCGGCCCCGGTGGCGATCGCCCGCACGTCCGCCCCGAGCTGCAGCCGCAGCAGCGCCCCCGCCGCCAGGGTGGCGGTGACCACCAGGACGGCGACCAGCGCCGGTTCGGCCCGCCGGAGCACGCACTGGCCGAGCGCCGCCGCGGTGCCGGCCGCGGCCGCCGCGAGCAGCACGTGGGCGGCACCGGGCGAGCCGGGCAGCGCGGCCCAGCCGGCGGCCGCGGCCGGCGGCACCGCCGCGAGCGTCGCCGTGCGGGCCGCCGCGCGCAGCTCGACGGCGGACGCCGGACCGCGCGCCTCCGCCCGCAGCAGCCGGGCCGCCCCGACGAGCGCGGCGACGGCGCCGAGCGCCCCCAGCACCACCGCGACCGTCGCCGCCGCGGCGCCGGGGTCCGCCGGCCACCCGCGGGCGGCCGCCAGCAGCGCGGCGGCGGCCACGGCGACCACGAGCGCCACCCGCCGCCAGGTCCGGCCGCGAGCGCCCGCCGGGAGCGGGTCGGCCGTGGCCGCGAGGGCGTCGACCGGGTCGTCGAACACCGGAGCGGCCGGGGGCGGGGCGCCCGGGTCGAGGCGCACCATGTCGCCGTCCAGCACGCCGAGCTCGCCGAGCGTCGCGTCGGACGGCAGCGGACCGCCGGCCGCGCCGGTGAGCCGCCAGGCCCCGGGGCGTCGCGGCGGGCCGCCAGGGCGGGGCACCGGCTCGCCGACCAGCTCCAGGACCATCGGCACGAGCTCGGCCATCGGCACGTCGGCGGGCAGGGCGACGTCCACCCGGCTGCGCGGTGCGAGGACGGTCACCCGGCAGTACGCGGGCGGGCTCGGCAGGACGGGACGCATGGATGGGTGCTCCTTCCCGACGGGTGTTCCGCCGAACGGCCCCGGCGGCTGCGGCGCGCTGCCTACTATCGCCGCGCCGGCGGCCCCCGATGGGCCGTTCGGGAATCTCCATCGGAGGAACGGTGCGCGAGCGTTCGGCGGGACCGCGGCGATGAGCACCCTGGGGGTCCTCCGGCCGCGGCGCGCCGTCCCGCCCGGCCCGGACGGCGAGCTCGTCCTCGAACCGCCACCGGAGCCCGAGCGGGTCGTCCCGCCGGCCCTGCTGATGATGCTGTTGCCCGCCGTGATGCTGATGGGCTCGATCGGCTTCGTCGCCGTCCTCGGGTTCCGCAACCCGACGGCGTGGCTGTTCGGCGGCATGTTCGCGATCTCCACCGTCGGCATGCTGCTCAGCGGCGCCGGCGGGCGAGGCGGGGCGAACCGCCGCGCAGGGCTCGACGAGGACCGCCGCGACTACCTCCGCTACCTGTCGACCCAGCGCCGCAAGGTGCGCGCGATCGCGGCCGCACAGCGCTGCGCGCTCGAGACGGTGCATCCCGAGCCCGCGGCGTGGCCGTCGGTGCTCGCGGACGCCCGGCTCTGGGAGCGCAGGCCTACCGACGAGGACTTCGGGCTGCTGCGGATCGGGCACGGCGCGCAGCGGCTGGCCACGGCGCTGGTCGCCCCGCGGACCGGGCCCGTGGACGGGCTGGAACCGGTGACCGCGCTGGCGTTGCGCCGGTTCCTGCGCAGTTACGCGGTGGTGCCCGACCTGCCCGTCTCGGTGTCCCTGCGGGCCGGCGCCACCATCTGGCTGGAACCGGCCGAACCGGGCGCGGACCTGCGGCAGGCCCGCTCGCTGGCTCGCGCGCTCGTGGGGCAGTACGTGCTGTGGCACAGCCCGTCGGACGCGCGGCTCGCGGTGGTGGCCCCGCCCTCGCTCGCCGCCGAGTGGGAGTGGGTGAAGTGGCTGCCGCACGTCGCCCATCCCCGCCGACGCGATGCCGTCGGCGCGCTGCGGATGGTCACCGTGGACGCCGACGACGTCCGCCGGTGGTGGGTCGACGAGCTCGCCGCGCGCCCGGCCGGGCCCGGGCCCGCGGAGCCGCACCTGCTCGTCGTCGTCGACGGGGCGGCACCACCGCCCGGGCAGTGGGCGGGCGTGGCGGGCGTGACCGTCGTGCGGGTGGGCGTGCCCGCCGGCCGCCGGCCGGCGCCCTCCGTGGTGCGCCTGCTGGTCGGTCCGGGCCGGCTGGGCCGGTCCGGTGGCGGTGACGACGCCGTGCAGTGGGTGGGCCGGCCGGACGCCCTCTCGGCGGTGGAGGCCCGCGCGCTGGCGCGGCGCCTCGCCCGGTACCGGCCGGCCGGCACCGGTTGCGCGGATGCCGACGAGGGGCCCGCCGAACCGCTCGGGCTCGCGGCGATGCTGGGCCTGGGCGAGGGGGCCGTCGCGCCGTCGGCGGTGGCGGGCGTGCGGGCGCGCCGCCGGCTGGACGAGACCGACCGACTGCGGGTGCCGCTCGGCCTCGACCCCTACGGCAAGTCGGTGCTGCTCGACCTCAAGGAGTCCGCCCAGGGCGGCGCCGGCCCGCACGGCCTGTGCGTCGGCGCCACCGGCTCGGGCAAGTCCGAGCTGCTGCGGACCCTCGTGCTCGGCCTGGTCGTCACCCATTCGTCGGAGGAGCTGAACCTCGTCCTCGTCGACTTCAAGGGCGGCGCCACCTTCCTCGGCATGGCCGGGCTCCCGCACGTCTCGGCGGTGATCACCAATCTGGCCGACGAGCTGACGCTGGTCGACCGGATGGCCGACGCGCTCGCCGGGGAGATCACCCGGCGCCAGGAGATGCTGCGCGACGCGGGGAACCTGGCCGACGCCACCGACTACGCCGCGCTGCGCCGGCAGCGGGAGCGGGAGGGGCGCGAGCCGCTGCCGCCGATGCCGGCGCTGCTGGTGATCGTCGACGAGTTCTCCGAGCTGCTCGCCCAGCGACCCGAGCTGGTCGACCTGCTCGTCACCATCGGGCGGCTGGGGCGCTCGCTCGGGCTGCACCTGCTGCTGTCCTCCCAGCGCCTCGACGAGGGTCGGCTGCGCGGGCTGGAGTCGCACCTGTCCTACCGCATCGCGCTGCGCACGTTCTCCGCCACCGAGTCGCGCGCCGTGCTCGGCGTGTCCGACGCCCACCGGCTGCCGCCGATCCCCGGCTCGGCCTACCTGTCCACCGGCTCGGACGAGCTGATCCGGTTCCGCGCCTCGTACGTGTCCGGTCCGGCGGACCCGCGGGCGGCCACGGGCCGTCCCGCGGAACCCGGGCGGGTTCGGGTGGCGCTGCCGTTCCGGGCCGGCCGGGTGGACCTCCCGGGGGTACCGGACGCCCCGGCCCCGGTGCCCGAGCCGGCGCCCGCGGACACCGACAGCGGGCCCACCGTGCTCGACGCGATCGTCGCCGCGCTGGCCGGCGGCCCGCCCGCGCACCAGGTGTGGCTGCCCCCGCTGGGCGAACCCCCGGCGCTCGACGAGCTGCTCGGCGCGGTCCGGACCGTCGACGGGCGCGGGCTCGCCGCGGGTGACGGTGGTGCACTGCGCGTGCCGGTCGGGCTGGTGGACCGGCCCTACCTGCAGCGCCGGGACCCGCTCGTGCTCGACCTGTCCGGAGCGGCCGGTCACCTGGGCATCGTCGGCGGGCCGCGATCGGGCAAGTCGACGGCCGTGCGCAGCGCCCTGCTCTCGCTGGCGCTCACCCACACCCCCGACGAGCTCGGCGTGCACCTCCTCGACTTCGGCGGCGGCTCCCTCGGGACCCTGGCCGGCCTGCCGCACGTGGGCACGGTGGCGGACCGCCAGCAGGGCGACCTCGTGCGCCGGATCGTCGCCGAGTTCGGGGCGATCCTCGACCGGCGCGAGCTGCTGTTCCGGGAGGCCGGCCTGTCCTCGGTGGAGGAGTTCCGCGCCCGCCGCCGGGCGGGTGAGCACGCCGAGGAACCCGCCACCGACCTGCTGCTCGTGGTGGACGGGTACCTCGTCCTGCGCAGCGAGTTCGAGGAGCTGGAGGCACGGCTGCTGCCGCTGGCCGCGCAGGGCCTGTCGTACGGGCTGCACGTTGCGGTCACCGCCGGCCGGTGGAGCGAGGTGCGGCCCGCGGTCAAGGACCTGCTGGGCAGCAGGCTCGAGCTGCGGCTCGGCGAGCCGGCCGAGTCCGAGGTCGACCGCCGCGGCGCGGCCGCGGTGCCGGCGCGGCCCGGGCACGGGTTGGCGCCCGACGGCGGGGCGATGGTGCTCTCGGCGCCCTGGCTCGCCGCGGAGGTCCGCGCGGCCGGCGAAGCGGGCGGCACCGCGGCGCTCGTGTCCCGCATCGCCGCGGCCTGGACCGGGCGGCCGGTCCCGCGCGTCCGGCTGCTGCCCGAGCGCGTCGAGCACGACCTGCTGCCGGCGCCCGCGGCCGGGTCGACCGCGATCCCGATCGGCATCGACGAGGACCGCCTCGCCCCCGTGGTGATCGATTTCGCCGCGGATCCGCACCTCGTGTGCTTCGCCGACGCCGAGAGCGGCAAGACCGGCCTGCTGCGGCTGCTCGCGCACGCGATCACGGCGCGTTTCCGGCCCGAGGACGCCCGCATCGTCGTCGTCGACCACCGGCGCGGCCTGCTGGGGGCGGTCCCGGACTCCCACCTGATCGGCTACTCGAGCACCGCGGCCGCCACGGCCGACGCGGCCCGGGAGGTCGCCGACTCGCTGCGTCGCAGGCTGCCCGGTGCCGGCGTCACGCCGCGGGAGCTGCGCGAGCGCAGCTGGTGGACCGGACCCGAGGTGTACCTCCTGGTCGACGACTACGACCTCGTCGCGCCCTGCGGTGCCGGGGCCGGCGCGATGCACCCGCTGCTGCCGCTGCTGGAGTTCCTGCCGCAGGCCAAGGACGTCGGCCTGCACGTGGTGGTCACGCGGCGCTGCGGCGGCGCCGGACGTGCCCTGTTCGACCCCGTGCTCGGGCGGCTGCGCGAGCTCGCCGTGCCGGGCCTGGTGATGAACGGCAGTGCCGACGAGGGAGCGCTCGTCGGCACCGTCAGGCCGTCCGCCCAACCTCCCGGGCGTGGCACCCTGGTCGACCGGCGGCGGGGGAGCCGGCGAGTGCAGCTGGCCTGGCTCGACCCCGCCGAGCCGCCGGAAGCGTCCGGGGCGGAGGTCACCGCGTCGGCCGGGGCGCCGGAGGTCGGCGGGTACGACGCGACGGCCCGGCCGACGTCGGGCCGTGCGCCGGGCGGCGACGGGACGTGACCGGTCCCGCCGGCAGGGCGCTGCCACGGCCGGGAGAGGCGCGGCGGGTCGCGGTGGAGGTCGGTGCCACCGCGCTGCGGATCGCCGTCGACGGTCCCGGCGGACCCGTGCTGCTCGCCGACGTGCCGTCGGCGGGGCCCGCGCGGCCGGCGGAGCTGCCCGCGGCGCTGCGCGCCCTGCTGGACGCGCCGGCGGGCGAGCTGGTGCTCGTCCACCCGCCCGGGTGGCCGGCCGAGGTGCTCGCCGGCTGGGTGACCGCGGCCGGCGAGCTCGCGGACACCGTCGCGACGGTGCCGGTACCGGCTGCGGCGGCAGGCCCCGGACACGCGGTGCTGGACGTGGGCCGGCGCGCCGCGGTGGCGTGCCTCCTCGGCCCCGACGGCGGCGTGCGGGCCCTGCGCCGCGTGCCGGCCGGGGGGAACTCGCTGGACGCGCGGCTGGCGCGCGCCGCCGGCATCCCGCCCGCGGTGCGCGAACGGCTCTCGCTGCTGCCGGAGGTGGCGGCGCCCGGGCGCGCCGCCGTCGCGGAGGTCGCCGTCCGCCCCGTCGTGACCGACGGGCTGCGACCGGCGGTGGAGGCGCTGCGCGGCGTCCTGGCCGCGGGCCCGCCGGGCTGCCCGGTCCGGGTGATCGGCGGCGTCGCGCGCACGCCGGTGCTGGCCGAGCTGATCGACGGCGCCGGGCTCGGTCCGCTGACGGTGGCGCAGCGACCGGAGGCGGCCGCGGTGCTCGGGGCGCTGCGGGTGCCCCGCGCGGCGCTGCGGGCGTGGCCGAGCGCGGCACCGGCGCCCGCCGTCCCGCCGCGCAGGCTCCCGCCACCCTCCCGCCGCCGGAGCCCGGCGGCCGGCGTCGGGACCGCGCTCGCCCTCGCCCTGCTCGTCGTCGCGGCGCTCACGGTGGCGCGCTCGCCGGCACCCCCGTCCCCGCCTCCCGACGTGCTCGTGCAGTATGGCTACCAGGCCCGGATCCCGCCGGGCTGGGCCCACACGGGCGGGCTGCCCGCCGAGCGGCGCAGCCTGCTCACCCCGCTCGGCGCGCCCGCGGGCAGCGACCTGGTGACGGTCGAACGCGCCGTCGTCGGCTACGACACCGACGCCGAGCGGGACCGGGCCCGAGCCGAGGTGCGGGCCGCGTACGACGCCGCCGTGGCGGCGGGCGCGCGGCTGTCGGGTTTCGACCCGGACGCCACGCTCGCCGGCCGGCCCGTGACCGCCTACCGCCAGCACGGCTCGGCGGGCCGGACGGTCGTGGACTGGTTCGTGGTGCTGGACGGGGACTCGCAGCTCGACGTGGGCTGCCAGTACACCCGTGCGAACGCCGCCGAGGTGGCGCGGGCCTGCGCCGTGGTCGTCGGCTCGATCCGGCCGACCTCCTGACCGGCGACGATAGCGATCGCACACCGGGATCCGGGATCGGCTTCGGGCCGGTCCGGCGGCTGGGAGGGTCCTCCCCAGCACGATCCGGAGCCGCGGTCACGCGGACCGGCCGGTCACGAACGAGGTGGATCGACAGATGACGATGTTCACGACCTCGACGCCGGAGATGCAGCAGGCGTCGAACCATGTCTTCGCGGTCAACGACACGGTGCAGTCCGAGCTGTCGGGCCTGCGCGGGAAGCTGGGCCCGCTGGCCGGCGGCTGGCAGGGCCGGGCGGCGGTGACGTTCACCCAGCTGATGGCGCGCTGGGACGAGAGCGCCGGCAGGCTCAACAGCGCCCTGCGGGCGATCGGCGACTCCATCCAGGTCTCGGGGCGCAGCTACGAGGCGCAGGAGCAGGAGAACGCCGGCAGCATGTCCCGGATCAGCGCGGTTCTGTAGGGGGACGACCATGGACCCGATCAAGGTGACCTTCGGTGCACTGAGCACCGCCCAGGGCGACATCACCACCACCGCGACGTCGATGAACAGCCGGCTCGACGACCTCAGGCGCTACCTCGCACCGATGGTCGCCACGTGGGAGGGCGAGGCGGCGACGATGTACCAGGCCCGCCAGCGCGAGTGGGACACCGCGGCCCACGAGCTCAACCAGGTCCTGCAGCAGGTGGGCGTGGCGCTCGGCACGGCGAACGACAACTACCGCCAGGTCGAGCAGGTCAACGCCGCGCGCTGGGGTTGACCGCCGCGACCGACGGACCCCGCGACCCCCTCCCGGACCGGTACCACCGGCTCGGGAGGGGGTCGTTTTGACCGTGCTCCGAGGCGGCGGGTACCCTCGACCATCGTCGTGCGACGGGCGGATGCCCGCGGTGGTCCGGGGTGTTCGTGCCCGGCCCACAGATCATCCCGCCCGCGGGCCGCCAGGCCCCCGCACCAGGTACCAGAGGCAGTTCCCGGGCACCGTTCCGAAGCTGCCGTCACGAGCCACGACAGCGACAGAGGTAGGTCCGTGCCCACGTACAGCCCGAAGCCCGGCGAGATCACCCATGCCTGGCACGTGATCGACGCCACCGACGTGGTGCTCGGCCGGTTGGCCACCCACGCGGCCACGTTGCTGCGCGGGAAGCACAAGCCGACCTACGCCCCGCACATGGACACCGGCGACTTCGTGGTGATCGTCAACGCGGAGAAGGTCGCGGTCTCGGGCGACAAGGCGGACCGGACGTTCGTGTACCGGCACAGCGGCTTCCCGGGCGGGCTCAAGCGGCGCTCGGTCCGCGAGATGATCGACAAGCACCCGGACCGGCTGGTCGAGAAGGCCGTGAAGGGGATGCTGCCGAAGAACCGGCTCGGCCGCGCGATGGCGAAGAAGCTGAAGGTCTACGCCGGCCCGAACCACCCGCACGCCGCGCAGAAGCCGCAGGCGTTCGAGATCATCCAGGTCGCCCAGTGAGCAGCGCCGAGGCGACCGGCAACGAGTCCAGGGAAGAAGGACAGCCCGTGACCAGCCCCGAGCCCGAGCCGGCCACAGAGACGGCCGACGACGCCGCCGTTGTGCTCGAGGACACCGCCGAGGACAACGCCGAGGACACCGCCGAGGACACCGCCGCGGCGGACGTCCCGGCCGAGGACGTCGTCCCCGAGCCCGTCGAGCCCCCCGCGGTCCTCTCCGACCGCCCCGTCCAGACGGTCGGCCGGCGCAAGGAGGCGGTCGTCCGGGTCCGCATGATGCCCGGGACCGGGGCGTTCACCCTGAACGGCAAGAGCCTCGAGACCTACTTCCCGAACAAGCTGCACCAGCAGCTGATCCGGGAGCCGCTGGTCACCGTCGAGAAGACCGAGCGGTTCGACATCTACGCCAACCTGCACGGCGGTGGTCCCTCCGGGCAGGCGGGTGCGCTGCGGCTCGCCATCGCCCGCGCGCTCGTCGAGATGGACTCCGAGGACCGCCCTCCGCTGAAGCGCGCCGGCTTCCTCACCCGTGACGCCCGCGTGACCGAGCGCAAGAAGTACGGCCTGAAGAAGGCCCGCAAGGCGCCCCAGTACAGCAAGCGCTGAGCAGCGGGGCCGTGCGCAGGCTCTTCGGCACCGACGGCGTCCGCGGACTCGCCAACGGCGACCTCACCCCGGAGCTGTCGCTACGGCTCGCGGCGTCGGCGGCCAGGGTGCTCGCGGAGGAGGGCCGGACACGCCGGCCCGTGGCCGTCGTGGGGCGGGACCCCCGCGCCAGCGGCGAGATGCTGGAGGCGGCGGTCGTCGCCGGGCTGGCGTCCGCCGGTGCGGACGCCGTGCGCGTCGGCGTCCTGCCGACCCCGGCCCTCGCGTTCCTGGTCGGCGCGCTGGACGCCGATCTGGGCGTGATGATCTCCGCGTCGCACAACCCGATGCCGGACAACGGCCTGAAGCTGTTCGCCGCCGGCGGGCACAAGCTGCCCGACGCCGTCGAGGCGGCGGTGGAGCGGGGGCTCGACGGCGAGCCGGCCCGGCCCACCGGTGCCGGCGTCGGTCGGGTGCGCGACCTGGCGGACGCCGGGGACCGCTACGTCGAGCACCTGGTGGTCGCGGGTGTGGGCGGCGGGCGCCCGCTCGCGGACCTGCGCGTCGTCGTCGACTGCGCGAACGGTGCGGCCTCCGTGGTCGCGCCCGAGGCGTACCGCCGAGCGGGTGCCGAGGTCGTCGCGCTGGCCGCCGAGCCGGACGGGCTGAACATCAACGACGGCTGCGGCTCCACCTACCTCGGGGTGCTGCAGGAGGCGGTGCGGACCCACGGCGCGCACCTCGGCATCGCCCACGACGGCGACGCCGACCGCTGCCTCGCCGTGGACGCCGCCGGCGCCGTGGTCGACGGCGACCGCATCATGGCCGTCCTCGCCCTCGCGATGCGGGAGGACGGCGAGCTCGCGCACGACACCCTCGTCACGACCGTGATGAGCAACCTCGGGCTGCACCTCGCCATGCGCGAGGCCGGCATCGCGGTGCGGACCACCCAGGTCGGCGACCGGTACGTGCTCGAGGAGCTGCGCGACGGCGGCTACACCCTCGGCGGCGAGCAGTCCGGGCACCTCGTGCTGCCCGAGCACGCGACCACCGGGGACGGGCTGCTCACGGCGCTGCGGCTGATGGCCCGCATGGCGCGCACCGGGGCGTCCCTGGCGGAGCTCGCCGGGGTGGTCACGCCCCTGCCGCAGGTGCTGCACAACGTGCAGGTCGCCGACAAGGCGCTGGTCGCCGACTCCCCCGACGTCCGCAGCGCGGTGGAGGAGGCCGAGCTCGAGCTCGGCGGGGCGGGCCGGGTCCTGCTGCGGCCGTCGGGCACGGAGCAGCTCGTGCGCGTGATGGTGGAGGCACCGACGGCCGAGCAGGCGCGGGCCACCGCGGTGCGCCTGGCCGAGGTCGTCGCGGCCGTCCGCTGACCTCTTCCTCGGTTCCGCCCCGTGCGGCGCCGCCGGTGCGGCACCATCGTGCGGTGCCCGCCGACGTCGAGCTCGACCCGGACGCGGTCGCCACCGTCGCCGCCCGGGTGGCCGGCGTGCGCGCTGCACTCGACGCCGTCCTCGCCGGCATGGCAGCCGATGCGCGCCTTCCGGCCTGGGCGGCCGCCGGACCGGAGCTCGCCGCCGAGCACCACCGCGCCCGCCGGGCGCTGGCCGGAGCGGCCCGCGAGATCGACGAGGTCGTCGCCGCGGCGCGGCGGACCGCATCGGGTGCCGCCGAGGCGGACCGGCTCGTGCGCGAGGTCCTGCGCCGGATGGAGGGCGGGGGCGGGTCGTCCGGAGCCGGGGAGCGCCCGTGACGGAGGACGCGACGGAGCTGGCGGCGCTGGCCGACCGCAGCACCGCGCTCGCGGCCGAGCTGCGCGACCTCGCGCTGCGGCTGCGCCACGTCGCCCGGTTGCTCGCCGAGGCCCGGCCCGACCGGACCGGACAGGACTGGGTGGACCGCCTGCTCGGCGCGTCCGGCACCGTCGGCCGGGAGGGCATCGGCGCCGACGACCTCGCGCGGGCGCTGGCGCGGGCCGCGGAGGATGCGGCGGCCGGCGAGGACAGCACCCGGCCGTCGGCGGTGGCCACCGCGTCGGCGGCGCGTGCCGAGCGGGTGCGGCTGGGCAGCACCGCGGCGGAGCGGGTGGAGGAGCGCAGCGGGATCCGGATCGCGCACCTTCCCGATCCCGACGTGCCCCGCTGACCGAGCCGCGATTTCCCGACATGGAGGCATGTCGGGGTGAAGCGGCGGTCGCCGACCCCGACATGGAGGCATGTCGGGGTCAGATCGGGCGGGGGGCGCGGCG
>DATLGI010000064.1:0-2647 GCA_035540535.1 Pseudonocardia sp. | reverse complement strand
GATCTCCTTGTTCTGGTAGTTCTTGCGCACGGCGGTCCCCTTCCTCGTGGTGTTCTTGGCGGTTCACCCGAGTAACTACCGCACGGCAGGACTCAGGTGGGGGACCGCCACCTCAAATTCCACGAGCTCCGGGACAACCTCACGGGTCGAGCCCGCCGTACCAGCTCAGCGCCGGGGCGGACGCGACTGGGAACCCGGTGTGGTCGCCGGACGGGCGAGGTGCTCGACCGCCAGTGCGCCCCGTTCCCCGGCGCCCGCACCCCGTTCTGGGACGGCGAGCACGTCCTGTTCGCCGTGGAGGACCGCGGCCGGGTGCACCTGTAATCGCGCGCCCGCCGACGGCTCGGCGCGACCGGAGCTGATCGTCGGCGGTGAGCGGTGCGTCACCGGGTACGACCTCGCCGGCGGGACGCTCGCCGTCGTCTCCACCACCACCGAGCTGCCCGAGCTCTCCGTGGTGACCCTCGGCACCACCGAGCGCAGGCTCGCCCGCATCGGCGCCGCCTTCCACGCCGCGTCCCCGTCGGTGCCCGCCGAGCGGTTCACCGGCCGGGGACGGCGATGTCGACGCCTGGCTGGTCCGGCCCGCCGATCACGACGGGTCGGCGCCCGTGCCGGTGCTGCTGTCGATCCACGGGGGCCCCGCCACCCGGTACGGCGACCGGCTGGCTCGACGAGGTGCAGCTCTACGCCTCGGCCGGCGGCCGCCACCTCGGCGGCCGGAGACCCGAGATCACGGGGGACCACCCGGCCCGCCGGGCCCGCTGACGTCGGGTCGCCCCACCGCACGCAGCACCCGGTGCACGACCGTATCGACGTCGCCCGTCGTCTCGACGACGACGCCCGGCTCGTCGGGTCCGAGGGGTTCGAGCGCGGCGAGCTGGCTGTCGAGCAGCGACGGTGGCATGTAGTGGTCCCGGCGGGTCCGCACGCGTTCCCCGATCAGCGGCGTCGGCGCGAACAGGTGGATGAAGCGGACCGACGGGTGCCCCTCGCGCAGCACGTCACGGTACGCGCGGCGCAGCGCCGAGCACGTGACGACGGCGTCGCGCCCCGCCGCCTCCTGTTCGCCGATCCAGCGGGCGATGCGGCGCAGCCACGGCAGGCGGTCGGCGTCGTCGAGCGGGAGCCCGGCGGCCATCTTGGCGCGGTTGGCGGGGGGATGCAGGTCGTCGCCCTCGGCGAACACCCAGCCGGTCCGTGCGACCAGCCCGAGCGCGACAGTGCTCTTCCCGACCCCGGACACACCCATCACGACGGCGGTGACGGTCGGATTCATCGGCGGCCTTCCGTGATCGGCACGTCCGGCGACGCCCTCAGCCGCCGATCGCGTTCGACAGCCAGTCGCCGTCGCTGATGTCCACGCGGGTGCCGTTCACCAGCACCGTCGGCGTGCCGGTCTGGCCCTGCGCGTTCTTGACCGCCGGGTCGTCGATCATGGCCTGGGTCTGCGTCGCCACCGCCTCGGCGTTCGCGCCCGTCCGCACGCACTCGTCGAACGTCGCCGGCGCGCCCAGCTCGGTGCCGAAGGCGACGAGCTGGTCGTCGAGCAGGCCCGGCCCGCCCTCGGCGGGCTGCTCGGCGAAGAGCCGGTCGTGATAGGCGGGCCAGATCCCCGCGTCGGCGGCGCACAGGGCGGCGTTGGCGGCCCGGGTGGAGTACCCGGGCGGCTCGCTGAAGGAGTCGAGCAGGCCGACCTCGTGGTAGCGGACGGCGATCTGCCCGGCGTTGAGCGCCTCGGTGATCTCGTCGCCGTAGCGCTCCTCGAACCGCTCGCAGAACGGGCAGATGTAGTCGGAGTAGACGTCGACGGTGACGGGTGCGGAGGGCTGCCCGGCCACCACGACGGCGCCGTCACGGCTCACCGCGTAGTTCGCCGCCACCGGCTCCCCGGACCCGCCGCGCAGGAGCAGCACCAACCCGACGACCACCGCGATCCCGACGACGGCCGCGACCACCAGCAGGGGCGCGCGCCGGCCGGACGCACGCTGCGGTGCCTCGATCCCGGCCGCGGCCAACCGCCGCTCCGCCTCCGCCTGCTTGCGCCGCTTCTCCGCCCGTGACGCTCCGCCCACCTCAGGTCCTTCCCGTCGTCGTCCGCCGCCGCGCTCGGCGGCCGTCGAGCGCAGCCCAGGTGCGCGGTCGCACGATCAGCCAGCCGGCGAGCAGCAGGAAACCCGCGTCGCGCAGCAGCTCCGTGCCGTAGGCCGTCTCCTCCGGCGCCACCGTGCCGCCGCCGCCGAAACAGCCGCAGTCGATCGTCAGCCCGCGGGCCCACGCCTGCGTGACCCCGGCGACGAACACCAGCAGCAGCCCCGCCGACAGCACCGCCACCGCCCGGGTGCCGACGCCGGCGAGCAGCAGCAGGCCGAGCGCGATCTCCAGCAGCGGCAGGATCGCCGCGACCACCTCGACGCCCACCGCCGGCAGCACGTCGTAGGCCCGCACGGCGACGTAGGTGCCGTCGGGGTCGAGTGCCTTGGGCACCCCGGAGAGCAGCCACACCGCTGCGAGCCCGAACCGCGCCAGGGTCCCGACGGCGTCGAGCACCCGCGCCGATCGCACGCGAGGCAGCCTAGCGACGCCCGGTACCCGGGAGCGGGTCAGGTACGCGGACTCGGCGGGGGTGGGCCGTCGTGCCCGGCGC
>DATLGI010000063.1:0-2870 GCA_035540535.1 Pseudonocardia sp. | reverse complement strand
GTCCCGGCCCGACCGGCCCCCCGGTCGGGGCCCCCGGGTCGCCCCTCGCGCAGATGTCTCGTCCCCAGCGGGCGCCGCGCCAGGGGCGACCCACCCTCGTCCGCTCCCCGGCAAGACCCGTTGCGCCCCCTCCCCCCGTTGTCGGGGGAGGGGGCGCTTTCGGTCGTTCAAGGGGCCAGCGACCGGATGAACGCCACCGCGTCATCCCCGACGACTGCGGCCTCCCACAGCCGCTCCCACAGGTCGAGGAACTCCGCGACGTCCCGCGGATCGGTGAGCTGGGCCGCGGCCACTTCCAGGCCGACGACAGCCACGGTCCCGCGTTCACCCTCGTACAGGTGGAAGCCGGTGCCTGCAGTGAAGCTCAGCGGGTGCTCGGCCGGGATCACCCCGAGCTCCACGTTCGGCACTTCACCCGCCGCGGCGAGAGCCGCCCACTGCTCCGCCATCACCTCGGCCGACCCGACGGTCTGCCGCAGCGCACCCTCGGTGTGCACCAGCAGGTGGCGGCGTTGCGGCTCGGCGAACAGGCGTGCGCGGCGGCGCTGCCGGTCAGCGACGACCGGCGCGTCAGGGCTGGTCCCGAGCGCGACCGCTGCGTACGCCGCGGTCTGGACCGCCCCGATAACCAGCGCCGGCTGGTAGGACCGAACCACCCGTGCGTCACGCTCGATGCGGCGCCACCGCTGCTGTAAGGCCAGCGTGTCCCCGCGCTGCACCACCAGGCGGGAGTCACGGATTCCGGCGCGGGCGTCGCGAGCCATCACGAGCAGTTCGTCGCGGCGGCCCGGGTCGAGCCGGTAGAGCCGCGCGAGAGCGCGGACCTCGTCCTCGGTGGGGAGCGATTTGCCTCGCTCAATCCGCGACAGTCGCGCCTGCGAGATGCCGGTGTGCGTGGCGACGGGAATCTGCCGCAGGTCGGCTGCGGCGCGGGCCGCAGCCAGCGCCCGGCTCAGTTCTGTCCCGTCGTCGTCGCGGGTCACGGGCAGGTGACCAGCTTGCGGTGCAGCTCTGGGTGTCGCGCCCACCACTGCCCGAACGGCTCCGCAGCGGCCCACGCCGCGTCCCGGGCGTCGCGCCACACCTCGAGCCCGACCGCTGGCAGCACCTCGGCGCCCTCGAACCGGCCGTGTTCGTCGTAGTACATGGCCACGACCTGGTCGTCGTCGGCAATCCAGAAGTCCCGCTCGATCACCCCCGGTGGGATGTGGTGCTCGCCGCGGTGCAGCACCCGGATTTCTTCCCCGGCGGTCGAGTTCAGCGCGTAGCCCCACTCGCACGCATACCGCTCGTAGTCGGTCAGGTGCTCGGACAGGATCCGCACCCGGCTCGACACCTTCCCGGCAGCACGTTCGGCGCGGAGCACATCCAGCCACCGTTGCTTGCGACCCCAGTCAGGTTCAGGTTCGCCGGCGAGCCAGCGTTCGAAGTCGCCGCCATCGGAGTCGACGGTGTACGCGGGCAGGGCCTCCATGCGGAACAGGCGGCGGCGGAACCGATTGAGGTGCTCCCCGAGCTGCGCGGTGTCGAGCAGGGTCACGGCCCGACCTCGGGCAGCAGCTCCGCGGGTGCCCAGCCGAGTTGTTCGCCGGGTCCGATGAGGTGGGCGAACGCTGCGGTGATCGCCGAGTCGGTCTCGACCTTGGTGATCAGGTAGCGGCGGTCGGGGTGTCGATCGAGGGTGTGGATCGACGGGCAGGTGCGCTCGTCGGGGCAGGACATCGTGCGATGCGTCGTGATCTTCATGGGTCGCCCTTCGGTGGCCTATCGGCCCGCTGAGTGTCCCCATGGCCCTGCATCGTAGGCAATGGGAGAGTGGATATCCACGCGAAGTGTGGATATCCTGTCGGTGCCGGTTGCTGTCGAACGGCGAAGGGTCGCCCTCCCACCGCCTCGGTGGCGACCGGCCACCACGCCACCAGGAGGACCCATGACCGCCGCTCTCACCCCCGCAGCCAACCGGTGCCCGTCCTGGTGCGCGGACCCCGGCCACCCGAACGACACGCTGCCCGCCGACCGGCAGTGCATGTCCGACCAGCCCGGGGACACCGTCCTCACCGGTGACGCACAGGTCGGCGCGTACGCAGCCCGTCACCCGGCGGGGCAGGTCAAGGTGCGGCTCCATGTGGAGCCGTGGGACCGCCCCGGCGCCGAGACCCCAATGTCGGTGACCGAGGCCCGCACTTATGCGGCCGTGATCCTCGCCGCGTGCGACCTCGCCGAGCAGGCGGAGACAGGTCGCCGCTGACCGTGCCCGCGACTCGTCAGCTCGTCCTCGGAGGCGCCGGCATGGTCGGCGCCTCCACCGCTGCCGTGTCCGCGGTCAGCCTGTACGAGCTGGCGCAGGCGTGCGGCATCCCCGGCCCCCTCGCCGCCGCCCTCCCGATCGCGCTGGACGCCGGCGCCGCGGTCGCCGCTCTCGTGTGGGTCACCGAACGGGGCGGGCTGCGCCGCTGGGGCCGCGGGATCGCGCTCGCTGCGCTCGGCGCCACCCTGGCCGGGAACGGCGCCGCGCACGCCATCACCACCGGGTATCTGACCGTCACCCTCCCGCTCGTCCTCGCGGTGGGGGCGTGCATCCCCGCGATGCTGTTCGCGACGGTGCATTTGGCCGCGCTGATGACTCAACCCCCTACCCAGGTAGAGAAGCGGCCACGGCGCAAGCTGCAGAGCCGTAGTGGTGCACCGACGAACACCGCAGCCCGGGAACCGCTACGCGCGGTTGACGCGGCGCCCGCGCCGTGGGCGGCCCGCGCCCGCGAACTGATCGACGGCGGGGTCCCGAAGGCCACCGCGTACCGCCGCGCGAAGCGGGAACACGCCGATGTCGTCGCCTGACCCGGACGAGGTGGACGCCGAGATCGTCGAGG
>DATLGI010000062.1:0-10039 GCA_035540535.1 Pseudonocardia sp. | reverse complement strand
CGGAGTGCTGGGTCGGTTTGGTCTTCAACTCGCCCGACGGCACCAGGTACGGCACCAGCGAGACGTGCAGGTAGAAGCAGCGGTCCCGGCCCACGTCGTGGCGGACCTGTCGGATCGCCTCCAGGAACGGCAGCGACTCGATGTCGCCGACCGTCCCACCGACCTCGGTGATCACCACATCCGGCACCAGGCCGTGCTCGTCCGGCTCGCCCATCGCCCGGATCCGCGCCTTGATCTCATTGGTGATGTGCGGAATCACCTGCACCGTGTCGCCGAGGTACTCCCCGCGGCGTTCCTTCGCGATGACCGCGGAGTAGATCTGGCCGGTGGTGACGTTGGCCTTGCAGGACAGGTCGCGGTCGAGGAACCGCTCGTAGTGACCGATGTCGAGGTCGGTCTCGGCGCCGTCCTCGGTGACGAAGACCTCGCCGTGCTGGAACGGGTTCATCGTGCCCGGGTCGACGTTGAGGTAGGGGTCCAGCTTCTGCATGGTCACCCGCAGACCGCGCGAGGTGAGGAGCTGGCCGAGGCTGGAGGCCGTCAGGCCCTTGCCCAGCGAGGACGCGACCCCGCCGGTGACGAACAGGTGACGCGTCGCGCGAGGCTGCACGGGTTTTCAGGGTACAGCGAACCGGGCGGATCGACCGCCACGGCCTCCCGCGCGCCGTCAGGCGGCCGGGGCCGCGCCCCCGTCGGCGCCCTCGGCCGAGCCGTAGTGCCCGGCCCGGCCGTCGACCTGCTCGCGCAGGGCCAGCACCGCCGCCACGCGACCCGAGCCCGTGTGGACGTCGTCGACGGTCGACACGCCGGCCGCGACCGCGGAGTCCGACCGGGCGATCCCCACCGCGCCGGTGGAGGTCGCCGAACCCGCCCGGCCGGCGAGCACCACCCCGCCGCCCGCGCGGTCCAGCTCGGCCGCCAGCCGGGCGAGCACCGCGGCCGAGTCCCCGGCGTCGACGCCGGTTCGCGCGCCCCCGGTGAGCACGACGACCAGCGACGCCGGCGCGGGCGCGGTCCCCGGCGTCACGAAGCCCGCGGTGGCGAGGCCCGAGAGCACCGCCGCGCCGTCCTCCGGGCCGGCCCGGGGCCGGTCGGGGCCGGCGACGAGGACGCTGCCGAGCAGGCCGCCGGCCAGCGTCCCGGTGTCGGCTGCGGCGGGCAGCTGCGCCCCGGCCGGCAGGAGCCGCGCGGCGAGCTCGCGGAGCTGGTCGCCGCGGACCGGGTCGCCGACCGCGTCGGTGAGGGCGACCTCGCCGGTCACCTCGCCGCCCGCGGTCCGCACCAGCCCGGCGACCGCGTCCCGGTCGGCCGGGTCGGCGCCGGCGGTGACGAGCACGACCGTCCGCCCGTCGAGCACGCCGCGGACCGCCCCGGGGCCGATCCGCCCGGCGAACTCGTCGGCGACGCGTGCGGTGACGGCCAGCGCGTCGCGTTCCGCGGTGAGCGCCTGCACCTGCCCGGCGAGGTCGTCGCGCTCGGCGGAGACCGCGGTCAGCAGCCGGTCGGACAGCCCGCTCGCGCCGAGGACCACCCCGACGGCGAGCGCGAGGAACACCGCGGCGATGGACACCGCGTGGTAGCGCGGAGAGATCACGACCACCAGCCGAGGATCCGCTCGACCAGCCCTGACCAGCCCTGCGCGAGCCACGCGAGCACCGCGTCGCCGGCGTCGGAGACCAGCAGGGCCGCGAGCACCGCCACCAGCGCCGACCCGACCATGAGCAGGACGACGCCGACGGTCATCCGGCTGCGGTAGAGCGCGGCGATGACGCGGCCGTCGACGAGGCTGCCGCCCATCTGCAGCCGGGTGAGGAACGTCGAGGCGTTGCTGCCCGAGCGGCCCCGGTCCAGGAACTCGGCCATGCTCGCCGAGAGGCCCACCGTGACGATCAGCGCGGCGCCGTGGTGGTGGGCCAGCAGCAGCGCGAGGTCCTCCGGATTGGCGGAGCTCGGGAACGTCACCGCGCTCGCTCCCAGGTCCTGCACCCGGTGCAGGCCGGGGGCGTGCCCGTCGGCGAAGGCCGGGACGACGATGTCGGCGCCGCAGGCCAGCGCCTCGGCGGACACGTCGGCGGGGTCGCCGACGATGAGGTCCGGCGCGTGCCCGGCCGTCATCAGGGCGTCCGCGCCGGCGCCGACCCCGACCAGCACGGGCCGGTACTCCCGGATGTAGTTGCGCAGGCGGGCGAGCTCCGTGACGTGGTCGAACTCGGTCGCCACCACCAGGACCTGGCGGCCCCGCAACTCCACGTCCACCTCGGGCACCCCGTGCCCGTCGAGCAGCAGGGTCCGCTCGCGGCGCATGAACTCGATCGTGTTGGCGGCGAAGGCCTCGAGCTGGTGGGTCAGGCCGGACTTCGCCTCCACCATCGCGTCGGCCACCGAGTCAGGGGTCTGCTCGACGCCCACCGCCACCCGGCGCTCGCCGAGGTAGACGGCCCCGCCGTCGATGCGCACCCGGCTGCCGTCCCGGATCCGGTGCAGCGCGTCGGCGCCGATCCCGTCGACCAGCACGATCCCGGCGTCCACGAGGATCTCCGGGCCCAGCGCCGGGAACCGGCCGGAGATCGACGGCGCCG
Source organism: Pseudonocardia sp. (assembly GCA_035540535.1). Classification (GTDB taxonomy): domain Bacteria; phylum Actinomycetota; class Actinomycetes; order Mycobacteriales; family Pseudonocardiaceae; genus Pseudonocardia. Next base: position 7,460 of record DATLGI010000062.1, on the reverse strand, counting down.
CGTTCACCACCGCCGCGACCCCCGCGGCGAGCAGCGCGTCGGCCGTCGCCCGGTCCAGGTCGACCTGGTCCAGCACGGCGACGTCGCCCGGCCGCAGGCGACGCAGCAGCGCGTCCGCGCGCCGGTCGACACGCGCGGTACCCGACAGGCCGGGCAGCTCGGGTCGCGAGCGGTGCAACAGGCCGGACAGCTTCATGCCTGCACTGTGACACCTGGGACTGGTGGGGCGGCGTAGGCACGCCGAGCGGCCCTCGCCGCAGCGGTACCGCGTACCCACGCCGCAGACCGTGCCGGCGGGACCGCTGCGGGCGGCATCGCCGGCGTTCCACGTCAGCGTGTCTCGAACGTCCGACGGACCGCGGGACCGCGGGGGACGCCGGCTCAGCCCGCGGCCGCGCTCCGGTCGGTCGCGCTCGCGTCGGCCGCGCGGTGCGCCCGGGCCGCGGCGAGCAGCTCCTCGGCGTGCGCCCGCCCGGTACGCGTGTCGTCGAGACCCGCGAGCATCCGGGCCAGCTCGGCGATGCGCTCGTCCTCGCCGAGCGCGCGCACCCGGCTGCGCACGGCGCCGTCGGACCGCCGCGCCGACTTGTCGACGACGAGGTGGCGGTCCGCGTATGCCGCGACCTGCGGTAGGTGCGTGACCACGACGACCTGGTGGCGCTGCGCGAGCCGCGCGAGGCGCCGCCCGATCTCCACGGCGGCCCGGCCGCCGACCCCGGCGTCGACCTCGTCGAAGACCATCGTGGGCACCGGGTCCGCTCCGGCGAGGGCGACCTCGAGCGCCAGCATGACGCGCGAGAGCTCACCTCCGGAGGCGCCCTTGTGCAGCGGCTGCGGGCCGGCCCCGGCGTGTGCGACGAGCCGCAGCTCGACCTCGTCCACCCCGTCCGGCCCGGCGCCGAGCACCGTCCCGCCCACCGCCAGCGCGTCGGCGGCGTCCGGAGGGGTGGCCCGCGGCGCCACGCCGACCAGCAGCCGGGCGTCGGGCATCGCGAGCCCGGCCAGCTCCGCGGTGGTGGCGGCGGCCAGCCGCTCGGCGGCCGCGCGGCGGGCGGTGGTGACCGCGGTGGCGTGCCCGGCGAGCTCGGCGGCCAGCTCGTCGCGGCGCGCGGCCAGCGCGGCCAGCGCGTCGTCGGAGGTGTCGAGCCGGTCGAGCCGGCCGCGGGCCTGCTCCGCCCAGGCGAGCACGCCGTCGACGTCGGCGGCGTACTTGCGGGTGAGCGCCTTGAGCTCGGCCTGCCGCGAGAGCACCTCGGCGAGCCGCTCGGGGTCCGCGTCGAGCCGGTCGAGGTAACCGGTGAGCTCCGCGGCCACGTCGGCCAGCAGGGCCAGCGCCTCGCCGAGGCTGCCGTCGAGCGCGGCGAGCTCGGGGTCCTCGGCGCCGGCGAGCCGGTGGCGCGCATCGCCGATCAGTCCGACCGCCCCGAGCGCGGCGGCGTCCGAGACGTCCTCCTCGCTGCCGGCCACCGCCGCGCGGGCCCCGCCGGCGGCGGCCCGCAGGTCGTCGGCGGCGGCGAGCCGGCGGGCGAGGTCCACCAGCTCGCGGTCCTCCCCCGGCCGCGGGTCCGCGGCGGCGATCTCGGCGAGCCCGTGGCGGAGCAGGTCGGCCTCCTGCGCGAGGCGGCGGGCGTTGTCGCGCCGCTCCGCGAGTTCGGCCGCCACCTCCTGCCACGCGATGCGCACGGAGCGGTACCGCGCCAGCGGCGCGCCCACCGCGTCGCCGGCGAACCGGTCGAGCAGCGCTCGCTGCTCGGCGGGGCGCAGCAGCCGCAGCTGGTCGTTCTGGCCGTGTACGGCGAGGGTCACCTCGGCCACCCGCCCGAGCACGCCCACCGGCACCGACCGGCCGCCGAGGTGCGCCCGGGAGCGCCCGTCGGCCCCGACGGTGCGGACCACGATCAGCGAGCCGTCCTCGTCCGGCTCGGCCCCGACGTCGTCGCCGACCGCGTGGGCGGGCGAGCACGCGCTGAACCGCCCCTCGACGACGGCGCGGCGCGCCCCCTCGGCCACGCGCGAGACCTCGGCGCGGCCACCGCCCAGCAGTGCCAGCCCGGTGACGACCATCGTCTTGCCCGCACCGGTCTCACCGGTGAGCACGGTGAGCCCCGGATCCAGCTCGAGGGCGGCGTCGTCGATCACGCCGAGGCCCTGGATGCGCATCTCGGCCAGCACGGTGCGCAGGGTACGGGCCGGGGCCGACCCTCCCGGTGACGGGACGTGCGGTCAGCTGCGCGGGTCGCGGTCCCCGGGCCGGTCCCCGCCGGCGCGCGGGCGGCCGGCACCGCGCCAGCCACGGACCGGCAGGTCGAACTTGCGCACCAGCCGGTCGGCGAACGGCTGCCCGTCCACCCGCACCATCCGCACCGGGACCGCACCCCGGGCGACCTCGACGCGCGTGCCCGGCGACAGCGTGAGCGAGCGCCGGCCGTCGCAGTCGAGGACCGCGGGCGGGCCCGTCGGATCGATCTCGATCGCGACCGCGCTGTCCGGGGAGACGACCATCGGCCGGGCGAACAGGGCGTGAGCGTTGCTGGGAATGAGCAGCAGCGCCTCCACCTGGGGCCACACCAGCGGACCGCCGGCGGAGAACGCGTACGCGGTGGACCCGGTCGGGGTGGCGCAGATGACCCCGTCGCAGCCGAAGGCCGACACCGGCCGCCCGTCGACCTCGAGCACCACCTCGAGGATCCGCTCCCGGGTGCTCTTCTCGACGCTGACCTCGTTCAGGGCCCAGCTGCGCGCGAGCACCGCCCCGTTCGTGCAGATCGAGGCCTCGACCGTCATCCGCTCCTCGATCGAGTACGCCCGCTCGACGAGCGCGTCGAGCGCGGCGTCGAGCGACTCCTGCTCCGCCTCCGCGAGGAACCCGACCCGTCCGAGGTTGACCCCGAGCAACGGCACGCCTGCCGGGCGGGCGAGCTCGGCCGCCCGCAGCAGGGTGCCGTCCCCGCCCAGCACCAGGACGGCCTCGGCACCGTCCGCCGCTCCCGGCCGGTCCGCCACCAGCCGGGGCCGCAGCTGCGGGGGCAGGTCGGCGGTCGCCTCGTCGACGTCCGGCCACTCGGCGACCAGCGTCCGCAGCCGCACCTCCGCGGCGGCCAGCCGGTGCGCCGCCGACGCGGCGGTGCGCCGGTTGGTCTCCCGTCCGGAGTGCAGGACGACGAGCACCTCGCGGGTCACGGCGCCTCCTCGACGGCCCGCGCCAGCACCGCGTCGCCGGCGTCGGGACCGTCGCGACGCAGCATCAGGAAGAACTCGACGTTGCCCGACGGTCCGGGCAGCGGGCTGGCGACGGCGCCGCGCAGGACCAGGCCGAGCCCGCGGGCGGCCGCGGCGACCTCGCCGAGCGCCGCGAGCCGCAGCGCGGGGTCCCGTACCACGCCGCCGGCGCCCAGCCGCTCGCGGCCGACCTCGAACTGCGGCTTGACCATCGGCAGCAGCACGCCGGTCGCGGCGGTGCACGCCGCGAGCGCGGGCAGCACCGTGCGCAGCGAGATGAAGGACAGGTCGGCGACCGTGAGGTCGACCGGGCCGCCGATGACGTCCGCGGCCAGCGTGCGGACGTTGGTGCGGTCGTGCACGCGCACCCGCGGATCGGTGCGCAGCCGCCAGACGAGCTGGCCGTACCCGACGTCCACCGCCGCCACGGCCGCGGCGCCGCGGGCGAGCAGGACATCGGTGAAGCCGCCGGTGGAGGCGCCCGCGTCCAGGCAGCGGGCGCCCGCGACGTCGACGGCGAGGGCGTCCAGCGCGCCGAGCAGCTTGTGCGCCCCACGGGACGCCCACCGCGGGCCCTCGGGCTCGCGCACGATCACCGGCGTGTCCCGGTCGACGACGGTCGCCGGTTTGCCCGCGGTGATGCCCCGCACCGCGACCCGCCCCGCGGCGATCAGCTCGGCGGCCTGCCGGCGGGAACGGGCGAGGCCGCGGCGGACCAGCTCCGCGTCCAACCGCGCGCGGGTGGGCACCGCGGTCACGCCCTGCTGTCCCCGGCGCCCGCGGCCAGCGCCTCGGTCAGCGCGAGGTGCACACGTTCGAACGCCTCGACGTGCGCGGCGAGCGGCCGCTCGGCCAGCGTGTCGAGCGCCCGCGCGGCGGCCCGCACCACGGCCTGCGGGTCCGAGGTGTTCTCGGCGGGGTCGGTCATGGCTGGTCTCCCGGTGCGGGGTCGGCCCCGACCACGCTAGTCGAGCGGGCGGCCGCGGACGTCGCGTCCAGCCCGAGCGCGGCGACGGCGGCGGCGGCGACCGGGTCGCCGGTCTCGACCCGCGCGGGACCTCCCCCGTTCCCCCAGTGCGCCGCGCACAGGGCCCGCAGGGCGTCGAGCGGATCGGCGTCCGCCGTGGTGGCGGCGAGGCGCAGCATCTCCCCGCCCGGCTCGACGGTCCATCCGGGCCGGGGCCCGGGCGCGAGGGCCGCTGGATCGGTGCGCAGCGCGCGGAGGTCGGCACCGATGTGGTCGGGCCGCCGCGCCGCCGGGGCGGCGAGGAGCTCGGCCGGGCCGGTCACGCCGGTCAGCACCAGGAGCGTCGCGAGCCCGGCGGCGCGCCCGCCCTCGATGTCGGTGTCCAGCCGGTCACCGACGACCAGGGGCCGGCGCCCGCCGGCCCGCTCGACGGCCTGGCGCAGCAGGGTGGGCGCCGGCTTGCCCGCGACGTCCGGCGCGCGCCCGGTGGCCGTCCGCAGTGCCGCGACCATCGAGCCGTTGCCGGGCAGCGGCCCGCGCTCGGTCGGCAGGGTGGGGTCGAGGTTGCATGCGACCCACAGCGCGCCGGCCCGCAGGGCGACGGCCGCCTCGGCGAGGATCGACCATCCCGTACCCGGGTCGTGGCCCTGGACGACCGCGCGGGCGCCGCCGGCCTCCCGGGTGGCGGTGAGCCCGGCCGCCTCGACCTCGGCGACGAGCGCGTCGGTGCCGACGACCAGCACCGTCGATCCGGCGGGCAGCCGCCGCGCCAGCAGCGCGGCCGCCGCCTGCGAACTGGTGGCCACGTCCGCGGCGCGGGCCGGGAAGCCCAGCTGGACGAGGTGCGCGGCCACGGCCTCGGGCGGGCGCGAGGCGTTGTTCGTGATGTAGACGGTCCGAATGCCACGGGCCGCCGCCGCCGCGACCGCCTCCACGGCGCCCGGAACCGCCGAGGGGCCGCGGTAGAGGGTGCCGTCCAGGTCCGCGAGGAGGAGGTCGTGCCGGTCCAGCAGTTCGGTCATGGCCCGCCGGCCTCCTGCTCGTCCGACGACGTCCCGCCGGCCGCCTCCTGCGCCACGGTCGTGGTGCCCGAGTGCGGCGGATCGCCGACGCCACGCAGGGGGTCGGGCGCCGGCTCCTCCTCGACGTCGAGCACGACCTCGTTCTCGTCGTCCTCGACCCGCTCACCGGTCAGCTCGGCGAGGCGGCGCGCCGCGTCGGTCTCGCCGTCGTCGTCGGCGTCCGCGGCGTGCAGGAACCACTGAACGGCGTCGGTCTCCCGCCCGGCGGCGGCCAGGTTGTCCGCGTAGGCGTAGAACAGCCGGGCGCTCCAGGGGTCGCGGCGCTCCGGTCGGAGCTCGGGGATCTGCAGCGCGACCACCGACGCCTCGATCTCGCCCAGGTCGCGGCGGGCACCGGCGGCGACGATCGTCAGCTCGACCGCGGCCGCCCGGTCGAGCTCGCGGGCCTCCGGGCTTCGAGCGAGTTCGAGAGCGCGTTCCGGGCGGCCGAGCGCCCGCTCGACGTCGGCCATGACGGCGAGGTGCCCGGGACCGCCACCCATCCGACGGGCCGCCCGCAACTCCGCCAGGGCCTCCGCCCACTCCCCCGCGTGGTAGGCGACGAGCCCCGCGGCCTCCCGCACCACCGCGATCCGCGATGCGCGCTGCCGCGCGTAGCGGGCGTGCTCCAGCGCCGCGGCGGGATCCTCGTCCACCAGCAGACCGGCGGCGACCAGGTGGCGTGCGACGCTCTCCGCCGTCTCCTTCTGCAGGCCCCGCAGGTCGCGCCGCGCCTCGGGGTCGAGACGAGCCGCGGTGATCTCGTCGGTCAGCGGTGGTGCGACCGCGCGGACCGGCCGGTCGTCCGGGCCGTGCTCGGCAGCGCCCCGAGCGCCTCCGGATCGTCCCGTCACCGGCGGACGCCCCGTGCTCCTCCGGCCAGGAGACGAACCGCGCCGGTCCGGGTCACGCGGGTCACGGCTCCCCGACACCACGGAGGGCCGCCGGTCCGACCGGGACCGCCCCTGCCCCTCGCCGGACCTGCGGTGGGTGTCGCCGGCCTGACCGCGACCGCGGGCGTAGCCGCCCCCGGCCTCGCCGTCGCGGTGCGAGCCTGCCCCTCCACGGTCCCGGCGGGACGCAGCGCCGTCCTCGCGATCCCGGTGGGAACCACCGCTGCTCGTGCCACCGCGGGCACCGGCCGGGCCGGTGCCACCGCCGCGGCGCTCGCGGCGGTCACCCTCACCGGCGCGCCGGGGGGCGCCGGTCCCCGCATCCCCGTCACCGGTCCGGCGACGGTCGCCCCGGGATCGGTCGCTCCACGAGGATCCGCCGCCCGACGCCGGCCGCCCGGTCGAGGAACCGCCGCTGCGATCCGCACGGTCCGCACGGTCGCGCTCGCCACCGCCGCGGGACCGGTCGACCCAGGGGCCCCGCGGCGCGGAGCCGCCGGTGCCGCCTTCGTGGCGCTCGCCGCTGCGGCGACGGCCCCCCTCCGCCGGGTCGCCGCGGGATCCGTCCCGGTCCCACCGGTGCGGGTCGCGGTCCTTCCGGTGACCTCCGCCGGGGCCACGCTGACCATCGCCACGCCGGCGATCGGCGTGACCCGCCGACGCACCCTCGGGCCGCCTGTCACCGGCACCGCCGCCGTCACGCCGTTGCGCGCCCGGACGGGGCCGGTCGTCCCCGTCGTTCCCGCGCGGTCCACCGCCGCCGCCCTGCCCACGGTCGCCGCGCCACCGGTCGTCCCGCCGCCCGCCGCGCTCGCGCGACCCGCCTTCCGGGGCCTCCCCGCGCGCTCCCGGGTGCTCGTCGGGGGACCTCCCCCACCGCCTGCCGTCCCCGCCGCCGCGCTCACCGGTGCCGCTCGTGGGCCGGTCGCGCCCTCCGGCAGTCCGGTCCGACGGCCGGTCCCGCGCGCTCCATCCGCTGCCGGTCCGCGGGGCCGTGCCCGGCGACCGGCCGGACGCGGGCCGACCGGCACCACCCCTTCGGGGTGCTCGCGGTCGCCCGTCGTCACCGTGCGAGCCCTGACCGTCTCCTCGCGGGCGGCCGGCTCCGGAACCATCCGCGGAACTCACAGCCGCAGAATACCTGTCGGTGTGCTTCTGCTTGACCTGGCACCGTCGAGCTCGTCGGGCACGACGAAAAAAAGGGGGGTGGGTTCTGCCGGTCGAAACCAGCAGAACCCACCCCGTAACACAACATTTGATGTCGGCGGCGACCTACTCTCCCACACCCTGGCGGGTGCAGTACCATCGGCGCTGGAGGGC
>DATLGI010000061.1:0-33603 GCA_035540535.1 Pseudonocardia sp. | reverse complement strand
GGGCTGCTGAGCAGCGGGACGGCGCCGTCGACCCGCCAGAAACGCCAGCCGACCCGGCCGGGATCCGTACGGCGGCAGGAATGGCAGCGGCCGGTGGCTCGTCGCCCGCAGGTTTTGCACGTCCTGCGACGTGTTCGGGATCTGGCCATTACGGCGCCACCCTCACGTCCGCGACCCGCGCTGAGTCGGGGCTCATGCGGACTCCCAGTCTTCGGCGGGGTAGGCGCAGCGGCGGCAGCGCCCGAGGACGAGGTCGTGCTCGGAAGGGCGCTGACAGCGCTTGCAGACCTGCGGCTGCTCCCCTCCGGAAGGCGCCAAGGCGCCAAGGTGCCAAGGTTCGTGCACGTGCACGTCGGTTGGCGTGTTGGCATCATCGCTGGTCACGGCGTTTCGACTGTTGGCGTCTTGGTTGGGCAGTGCCCATATCCACGCCGTTGGCGTCTTGGTGCTGGTGACCCCCGTCCTCTTCCGAGCGCGCTGCAAGGTGCGCTCGGCGATGCCGTCCTTCTTCGCGTCGCGGAGCACCTCCCCCGCCGGGGCCGATCCCTCATGGCCGTCCAGGTAGTCGGTCAGCCACCTCTTCGCCTCGTCCAGCTCGGACCGCTCGTCGACCTCTCCGGCGCCGAGCAGGTCGCGGGCGTCGCGGTCGGTCTCGCCGAGCCACTCGACCCGGCCGACGCTCGTCGCGCCTTCGTCGGTGGAGACGTCGGCGCTCACGATCCGCACGCTGAGGGAGGCCGCGCCGGCACCGAGGTTGGTCTTCGTGGTCGAAACGATGAGGTGTCCGCTGTCCTCGTCGAGGGCGACGGCCAGCACGGAGCGGGCGACCTGAGACCAGGCGATCGAACCGAGGATCAACTTCCCGGTGTCGGCGGACTCGCGCTTGCCGAAGTGCACGATGCCGAGCACCCCACACCCGGTGGCCTCCCCGATCCCGCGGGCGATCCCCTCCAGCCCCTGGCGCATCTGCCGGTCCCGGTCCCCGTCGAGCCGAGAGTCGATGACGCTGGTGGCGGCGTCGAGCACGACGAGCGCGGCGGCGTGCTCCCGTACGACGTCGGCCAGCCGTTCGACGTCGTACGGGAGCACCAAGGGGGACTCAACGAGCTCGCCTTCGGGGGCGGGCGTGACGGCATCGACGAAGATCACGCGGTCCATGTCCGCGCCGGCTGCGGCCAGGCGGGGGACGATCGTGTAGTCCCGCGCGTCCTCGGAGTTGACGTAGACGACCGACCGGGGCTCGCCTTTGAACTCGCCGTCGAGCACACCGCGGGTCACTTGCGCGGTGAGGTCGACCGCGATGGTGGACTTGCCCAACCCCTCGCGGCCGGCGAGCAGGGTCAGCCCGCCGAGCACGATGCGGCGGTCCCACAGCCACGTCAGGCGTCGCGCCCGGATCGCGGAGGCGCGGGTGACCCGGAGACGGCGAGCCGGGGTCGGATGCTCGACCGGCTCGGCGTGAATGTCGACCGGCACGAGGTCGTCCACCGAGCGGCCGGCCGCCAGGTGCTCGGTGACGTCCTTCCCCTCGACCGGTTCGACGAGGCGCACCGTCGCGGCCACCCCATGCAGGGTGGCGATCACCGTGTCGGCGTGTCTGCGGCCGGCGTCGTCGCGGTCGCGGCAGACCACGACGTCGGCGCCCTTGAGCCAGTGTGCGTGATCCGGGGTCCACTTCCCGGCGCCGCCCGCGTTGCAGGTGGCGACCACGCCCACCGCGGCGAGCGCGTCGGCGTCCCGCTCGCCCTCCGCGATGTACACGGTCCCGCCGGAGGCGACCGCGGCGACGACGGCGGGCAGCCGGTACGGCAGCCGCTTGAGGTCGTCGCTGCTGCGGGCACGCCACCCGGCCGGGCTGGGCGTGGCGGGCCGGAACGACTTGGGTTCGGTGCGTCGGACAACCCCGACGAGACTGCCGTCGCCCCCGAGGTAAAGGTGTTCGCGAGCGACGGTGGCGCCGGGCGTCGGCGGCGGTGGGTCGTCGTAAAGGTCGGCGAGCGTGAGCCCTACGAGGGCGAGCACGTCACGTTCGTCGCAGCCGGCCCAACACCGCAGCTGCGCGCGCCCGCGGTCGCTGCCGCGGGGGACGTGGTGCCGCACCGACAGCGATGTCCGGGTCTTGCCCTGGTGGATCGGGCACCGCCCCCGCCAACTGCCGTCCTTCTCGTGCCACTCGACCTGCACCCCGTGCCGTTCGAGTCCGGCGCGGACACGGTCGAGTCCGGCGCGGGCGGTCATGCCGCACCCGCCGTCTGACGGCGGGCGGCGGGCCGCAGCAGGTAGGTCCCGCGGCCGCAATGGGCCCGACGGAGGCCACCTGCCGCGGCGCCTCGGTGGTGGTGGACGACGCCGCACTCGAACGGGCAGAGGATCACGAGGTGCAGCCAGTGTCGCCGCCCGGCGCCGGGCCGGTAGGCCGCGGAGCGGGCGATGACGGGGTGGCGACGTCGGTCGGCTCGGTTAGGGTGTGGGTGCTGCGTCTTGGTCGGGGCAGTGATCTGGATCTTCTGTGCGGCGGCGGTTCGGGTGGTCTCCCGGCCGCCGCCGCGGTCGTTGACGGCCACCTATGCCGCCCCCTGCGGGTCAGCGGCGGCCTGCTGCTCCGCTACCTGCCGATCGAATGCCTGCAGCGCGTCGTCCGAGTACAAGATCCGTCGGCCCACGCGAACGCCCTTCGGCCCGTAGCCGACGTGGCGCCAGTAGCGAACAGTCGACTCCGCGGTGCGGTACCTCTGTGCGACCTCGCGGGTGGTGTGGAAGCTCGGCATGAACGTCTCCATCTGTTAGACGGGACCCTTTTCAAGATAGGTACCGTTGGAAGACATGGAACCATGTTTGAAAGCGGGACCGCAACCCGTTACGGTCGTGGCATGTCCGCCCACCCGGTGACGCTCGATGAGGTTGCCCCCGGCGTCGAGCGCGTCAACCTGTCGCCGTACGCGGTGGCGCTGCCGCGTCACTTCGGCGGGACCGTGGACCGGCCTGACCTGCCGTATCTCGTTCACCTGGAGCTGGACTTCGACGGAGACCGGGTCCAGTGCCGCAAGCTGACCTGTCGACGACGAACTGACGGTGCGCCGATCACGTCCGAGGGGATGACGAAGGTCCGGGTCGCCGAGCTGGTGTACCTCGTCGCCGACGAGGCGAAGGCCGAGGTCAGCACCTTCTTCGCGCCGGGTGGCGAACAGGCCACGGTCGTCACTCACGAGTTCGAGGTTCCGCCGCCCCCGGCAGGGCGGGCAGGACCTGGACCTGAGCACTTGCGTGCCCTCGGTGTCATCTACACCACGGCCTACGCCTGCGGGGGCAGCCCTCGGCGGGCCGTCATGGAGCGGATGGGACTGACGAGGACCACGGCGAATCGCTGGATTCGGCTCGCCCGGGACGGCGGCTACCTCCACGGGATCGGGGCGGGTGACGACGATGGCAAGCATCAAACGCCGGCCTGACGGGAAATGGAGGGCCCGGTACCGCGACCCGTCCGGCCGGGAGCACGCCCGCCACCTCCCCCGGAAGGTCGACGCGCAGCGGTGGCTCGACGAGCGCACAGCAGCGTTGGTCGCCGGCACGCATGTCGACCCCCGCACGGCCCGCACGACGGTGGAGGAGTGGTGCGCCACCTGGCTCAACGGGTACGGCTCGCGGCGGCCGTCAACCGTGCGGCAGGCCCGGGTGCACGTCGCGCGGATCGTGGCCGAGTTCGGGCCGATGCAGCTCGGCGCCGTCCGGCCGTCACACGTGCGGAGCTGGACGTCGAAGCTGACCGAGCAGGGCTACGCGGCCAGCACCGTGTACGCGCTGCACTCCAGGCTGTCGCAGGTGTTCTCCGATGCCGTCCACGACGGGATCGTGCCGCGCTCGCCGTGCTCGCGGCGGACGTCTCCGCCGCAGGCCAAGCAGCGGCCCTATGTGGCTACGACCGCCCAGGTGTGGGCTCTGCACGACGCGATGCCGGAGCACCTACGCGCGGCGATCCTGTTAGGCGCCTTCGCCGGGCTGCGCGTCGCGGAGGCGTGCGGGCTGCGCGTCGCCGACGTCGAGTTCCTGCGCGGCGTGCTCACCCCGGCTGTGCAGTACCCCGCCGAGCCGTTGAAGACGGAGATCTCCCGGACGCCGATCCCGGTCCCGCGCAGCCTGTGCACCGCGCTGTCGACGCACCTGGCGAACTGGGGAGCCGGAGATCACGTCCTCGTCGGTGAGGCGGGGGAGAGCGGATGGCAGCTCGGCCCGTGGGTGCTTGAGCGGGCGGTCCGCGCCGCCCGGGCCGACGTCGAAGGCCTCCCAGACGGCTACCGGTTCCACGATTTGAGGCACTACTACGCCTCGTTACTGATCGCCTCGGGCGCGAACGTGAAGGTCGTGCAGGCGCGGCTGCGGCACGCCTCGGCCGCGACCACTCTGGACTGCTACGGGCATCTGTGGCCCGATAGCGACGAGTCGACCAGGACCGCCGTGGAGGCGGTCCTGGTCGCTCGTGCGGACTCCCTGCGGACTCAGGAGGTGATCGTCTGACGTTCTCGCAGGTCAGAGCGGTGTGACTGCTACACGTCGTAGTACAGCGCGAACTCGTAGGGGTGCGGGCGCAGCCGCAGCGGGTCGATCTCGTTCTCCCGCTTGTAGTCGATCCACGTCTCGATGAGGTCGGAGGTGAACACGCCGCCCTCGAGCAGGTACTCGTGGTCGGCCTCGAGCCGGTCGATGACCGCGCCCAGGCTGCCCGGCACCTGCGGGATGTCCCTGGCCTCCTCGGGCGGCAGCTCGTAGAGGTCCTTGTCGATCGGCGCCGGCGGCTCGATCTTGTTCTTGATCCCGTCGAGGCCGGCCATCATCATCGCCGAGAACGCCAGGTACGGGTTGCCCGACGAGTCGGGGCAGCGGAACTCCAGGCGCTTGGCCTTCGGGTTGTTGCCGGTCAGCGGGATCCGGATGCAGGCCGAGCGGTTGCGCGCGGAGTACACCAGGTTCACCGGGGCCTCGAAGCCGGGCACCAGGCGGTGGTAGGAGTTCACCGTCGGGTTGGTGAACGCTAGCAGGCTCGGCGCGTGGTGCAGCAGGCCGCCGATGTAGTAGCGGGCGGTGTCGGAGAGCCCGCCGTAGCCCGTCTCGTCGTGGAACAGCGGCTGCCCGTCCTTCCACAGCGACTGGTGGGCGTGCATGCCCGAGCCGTTGTCGCCGAACAACGGCTTCGGCATGAACGTCGCGGTCTTGCCGTGCTGCCAGGCGGTGTTCTTGACCAGGTACTTGAACAGCATCACGTCGTCGGCGGCGTGCAGCAGCGTGTTGAACCTGTAGTTGATCTCGGCCTGGCCGGCGGTGCCCACCTCGTGGTGGCCGCGCTCCACGTCGAAGCCGGCGGCGATCATGTTGCTGACCATGTCGTCGCGCAGGTCCGCGTAGTGGTCCACGGGCGGGACGGGGAAGTACCCACCCTTGTAGTTGACCTTGTAGCCGAGGTTGCCGCCCTGCTCCTCGCGGCCGGTGTTCCACCAGCCCTCGACGGAGTCGATGTGGTGGTACTGCTGGTGCGGGTCGGAGCCGAAGCGCACCGAGTCGAAGATGTAGAACTCGGCCTCGGCGCCGAAGTAGCAGGTGTCGGCGACACCGGAGGCGGCGAGGTACTGCTCGGCCTTGCGGGCGACGTTGCGCGGGTCACGGCTGTAGGGCTCGCCGGTGATCGGGTCGTGCACGAAGAAGTTGACGTTCAGCGTCCGGTGCTTGCGGAACGGGTCCAGCCGCGCCGTCGCGACGTCCGGGAACAACGCCATGTCGGACTCGTTGATCGCCTGGAATCCGCGCACGGACGAGCCGTCGAACGCGATGCCGTTGTCGATCAGGTCCTGCGTGAACGTCGAAGCGGGGACGGTGAGGTGCTGCATGACGCCGGGCAGGTCGCAGAACCTGATGTCGACGTACTCCACCCCCTCGTCGGAGATGAAACCCAGGACCTCGTCGGAGTTGGTGAACACCGTCGCTGGCTCCTCACGGATCGGCCGCGCCCTGCTCCTGACGCGGTTGCTGCGGGCGACGCTAAGGGGGCGTTGTTGCCCGTCGGTCACTCGGTCGTTTCACGGAGGTTAACGGGCCGCGCGCCCCCGCGCGGGTCCCGACGGCCGCGCGACGGCGCCGGACGGTGACGCCTACGCTGGTCGGATGGCGCGCTCGTCGGGGTCCGGGTCGGGTGGCGGCGGAGGTTCGGTCCGCCCCGGCGGTCCCCCCGGGGCCCGGCTCGGCCTGCCGGCGGCCGGGGTCGGTTCCGCGGTGGGACTCGGCCGCCGGTTCGGCGCGCTGATGATCGACTGGCTGGCGGCGTACCTGATCGGCGCGCTGGTCACCGGTCCCGGCGCGCTCGAGGACCCGCGGCTCGGCTTCACCGTGCTGCTCGTCTGGTTCGGTCTCACGGCCCTGCCCGTCGCGGTGTTCGGGGCGAGCGCGGGCATGACGGCGCTGGGCATCCGGGTCGCCTCCCTGGGGGACGCCGCGGTGATCGGCGTGCCGCGGGCGGTGCTGCGGACGGCCCTGGTCGCGCTGGTGGTGCCGCCGCTCGTTCGCGACGAGGACGGGCGCGGCCTGCACGACCGCGCCACCCGCACGGTCGTGGTCCGCACCCGCTGATGCTCGGTGGCCCTGGGCGTCGGGCCCGGGCGTCCGTCGGCGGGCGTCAGCGGCGGCGGACGGTGCGCTGGACGCTGCGCATCTTCGCGTTGGCCGGCATCGGCCCCTTGGGCATCGCCGCGGCGCGGGAGCCGAGGGCGGCCAGCCGCGCCTCCAGGCTCTCCACCTCCTTGGCCGAGATGTTGCGCGGCAGCTTCATCAGGTGGCGCTGGAGCCGCTTGAGCGGAACCTGGCCGTCGTCGTTGCCCACGATGATGTCGTAGATCGGGGTGCTGCCCGCGACCCGCGCCGTGCGCTTCTTCTCCTGCGCGAGCAGGCCCTTGACCCGGTGCGGCGCCCCCTCGGCGACCAGGACGACGCCCGGCCGCCCCACCACCCGGTGCACCGCGTCGAGGTGCGTGGTGCCGGCGATGCCCGGCGTGACGCGCCACTGCCCGCGCATGTTCTCCAGTGCCCAGCCGGCCGCTCCCGGTTGCCCCTCGGCGCGGGAGTACACGGTGCGCTGCACCCGCCGACCGAACACGCTCACCGCCGCGAGCAGGCCGATCGCGATCCCGAACGGCAGGAAGATCCATTCCAGGCCGACGAGCAGCCCGATGCCGAACACGACGGCGACCGACCCGAGGAACGCCAGAAGCATCCACGGGATCAGCGCCTTGTCCTCCCGGCGCTGCATCCTGAACGCCTCGAAGATCTGTCTGCGGCGCTGCCTGGCCGCCTCGCGCCGGACGCGCCTGGCTTCCTTCTTCGCTGCCTTGTCGAGCTTGGGCTTGGCCGCCATGCGCCCAGGATACGGGCCGGCCGCGTCGAGGCTTCGACCCGCAAGCCCGGCTCACCGGGCGAGCAGGGAGCGCGCCTCCTGCGCGGCGGCGCCGCCGTCGGCGAGGTGTGCCAGGCCGTCGGGCAGCTCCTGGCCGCGAGCCCGCACCGTCTGGGCGTAGAGCCGCCCGGCCCGGTACGACGAGCGCACCAACGGCCCGGACATGACCCCCGCGAACCCGATCACCTCGGCGTCCCGCGCGTGGGCGACGAACTCCTCCGGCTTCACCCACCGCTGGACCGGATGGTGACGCGCCGACGGTCGCAGGTACTGGGTGATCGTCACGATCTCGCAGCCGGCGGCGTGCAGGTCGCGCAGCGCCGCCGTCACCTCGGCCGGCTGCTCGCCCATCCCGAGGATCAGGTTGGACTTGGTGACCAGGCCCGCGGCCCGGGCCTTGGTCAGCACCCCGAGCGAGCGCTCGTAGCGGAACCCGGGACGGATCCGCTTGAAGATCCGCGGCACCGTCTCGACGTTGTGCGCCAGCACCTCGGGGCGGGCGCCGAACACCTCGCCGAGCTGGTCGTCGCGGGAGTTGAAGTCCGGGATCAGCAGCTCGACCCCCGTGCCCGGGTTCAGCGCGTGGATCCGGCGCACCGTCTCCGCGTAGAGCCAGGCTCCGCCGTCGGGCAGGTCGTCGCGGGCGACCCCGGTGACGGTGGAGTAGCGCAGACCCATCGTCCGCACCGACTCGGCCACCCGCCGCGGCTCGTCGCGGTCCAGCTCGGCGGGGCGACCGGTGTCGATCTGGCAGAAGTCGCAGCGCCGGGTGCACTGGTCGCCGCCGATGAGGAACGTGGCCTCGCGGTCCTCCCAGCACTCGTAGATGTTGGGGCACCCGGCCTCCTCGCACACCGTGTGCAGCCCACCGGCGCGGACCAGCGACTTCAGCTCGCTGTACTGCGGTCCGGTGCGGGCGCGGGTGCGGATCCACTTCGGCTTGCGCTCGATCGGGGTCTCGCTGTTGCGGACCTCCAGGCGCAGGAGCTTGCGGCCCTCCGGTGCGACGGTCACGGTTCGAGGCTACGCCCGGCCGCTCACGCGGGATCGGGTCGCACGCCGGTGGCGGTGGCGGTGACGTCCCACAGCCGGCGGGCCAGCTCGGGGTCGCGGGCCGCGGCGCTGCGCCGGGCCGGCGCGGGACGCCCGACGACCTCGCCCGGCCCCCGCGGGCCGACGTAGTCGCCGCCGCGCACCTGCGGGGCCGTCGCGGCGTACAGCTGGGGCAGCACGCCGGTGCGGACGGACTGGGTGAACAGCCGGTTGACCGGGTCGCTCACGGCGGCGAGCAGCGGGCTGCGCCGGCGCAGGGAGTTCTGGAGCAGGTCGGTGCCGGTGATACCGGGGTGGGCCGCCACGCTGACCACGGGGTGGCCCGCGGCCCGCAGCCGCCGGTCGAGCTCGGCGGCGAAGAGCAGGTTCGCGAGCTTCGACTGCGAGTACGCGGTGGCCGGGCGGTAGGGGCGGCGGGTGAAGTGCAGGTCGTCGACGTCGAGGCCGCCCCCGCGGTGGGCGATGCTCGAGACCGTCACCACCCGGGCGGCCGGGGCGGCTCGCAGCGCCGGCATGAGCAGCCAGGTCAGGGCGGCGTGGCCGAGGTGGTTGGTGGCGATCTGCAGTTCGAAGCCGTCGACCGTGACGGCCGCCGGGGTGGCCATCACCCCGGCGTTGTTCAGCAGGACGTCGAGGACGTCGCCGGTCCGCTCCCGCACGACGGCGGTCGCGCGCCGCACCGAGGCGAGGTCGGCCAGGTCGAGCTCGACGAGCTCGGCGCGGGGGCCGCCCACCGCCCGGACGTGCGCCAACGCCGCCGATCCGCGGTCCGGGTCACGCGCGGTGAGCAGGACCCGCGCCCCGCGGGCGGCCAGCGCCGTGGCCGAGGCCAGCCCTAGCCCGGACGTGGCGCCGGTGACGAGGGCGGTGCGTCCGGTCTGGTCCGGCATGGCGTCGAGGGTCCAACTCATGATCACCAGTAGTACCCGCACGCCCGGCGGCGCGCCACCGGCGCCGATAGGGTCACCCGCCGTGGACCTCCGGATCTTCACCGAGCCCCAGCAGGGGGCGGGCTACGACGACCTGCTGCGCGTCGCGCGGACCGCCGAGGACGCGGGCTACGACGCGTTCTTCCGCTCCGACCACCTCGTCGCGATGGGCGACGTGTCGGGCGAGCCCGGCCCGACCGACGCCTGGGCGACGCTGGCGGGCCTCGCCCGCGAGACGTCCCGGATCCGGTTGGGCACCCTCGTCACGTCGGCGACGTTCCGGCTTCCCGGTCCCCTCGCGGTCACGGTGGCGCAGGTGGACCGCATGTCCGGCGGGCGCGTCGAGCTGGGCCTGGGGGCCGGCTGGTTCGAGCGCGAGCACGAGGCGTACGGGATCCCGTTCCCCGAGGTCCGGGAGCGGTTCGACCGGTTCGCCGAGCAGCTCGAGATCGTCACCGGGCTCTGGCGCACCCTGCCGGGGGAGCGGTTCTCGTTCGCCGGCGCGCACTACACGGTGACGGACTCGCCGGCGCTGCCGAAGCCCGTGCAGCAGCCGTGCCCGCCGGTGATCGTCGGCGGGCACGGCAAGCGGCGCACCCCCGAACTCGCCGCGCGGTACGCCGACGAGTTCAACGTCGCGTTCCGGCCGATGGACGCCGTCGCTGCGCAGTTCGGCCGGGTCGACGACGCCTGCCGCGCCGTGGGAAGGGACCCGGCGGAGCTGATCCACTCCGTGGCGCAGGTGATCTGCGTCGGGCGGGACGACGACGAGGTGGCGCGGCGCGCGCTGACCCTCGGTCGCACGGTGGCGGACCTCGGGGACAACGGGCTGGCCGGCACGCCCGCCGAGGTGGTGGACCGGCTCGGAGCCTGGGCGGAGCGGACCGGCGCCACCCGCGTGTACCTGCAGCTGCTCGACCTCGCCGACCTCGACCAGATCGAGCTGATCGCCGCCGAGGTGGTGCCGCAGCTGTAGCGGCCGACACGCCGCGGGCATCGGTACGGTGTGCGGATGCTGCGCTGGAACCGGACGCTGCTGCGCGCCACCGCGCTGGCCGCCGTCGTCGCGCTCGCCGTGGCCACCGTCGGCGGAGTGGTCGGGGTCCCCGGGCCACTACTGGTCGCTGCGCTGCTGGTCGGCGTGGTGATCGCCGTCGGCGTCGTGATCGTGACCGGCGACTCCGCGCCCCGGCGCTAGCCGCCCGACCGCAGGGCGGGATGCAGCTGGAGGTCGAGCCCGGCGGGGGCGGCGGGCCGTGGTAGCTCGTGCGCGGCCACGGGCAGCGCGCCGTCGAGCGCCGCCAGCACCGCCACCTCGGTGACGCCGAGGACGTCGGCCACGCCGACGTGCCGGCCCAGCTCTACCGACAGCGAGCTGACGCCGGCGTCGGCGATGCCGCACGGGACGATCCGGTCGAAGGCGGTGAGGTCGGGCGCGCAGTTCAGCGCGAAACCGTGCAGCGTGACCGCGCCCTGCACGCGGACTCCGATCGCGGCCACCTTCCGCTCGGGGCCCCGGTCGTCGGCGGGCAGCCACACCCCGCTGCGGCCCGCGATCCGCCCGGCCGCGACCAGGCCCAGCCCGGCGACGACCGCGATCAGTGCCTCCTCGAGCCGGCGCACGTAGTCGACGACGTCCATCGGCTCGGCCAGCGCCACGATCGGGTAGCCGACGAGCTGGCCGGGCCCGTGCCAGGTGATGCGACCGCCGCGGTCGACGTCGACGACCGGAGTGCCGTCGGTCGGCCGGTCCTCGGGACGGGTGCGCCTGCCCGCGGTGTACACGGACGGGTGCTCCAGCAGCAGCAGCGTGTCGGGGCCGGTGCCGGCCCGCCGGGCGGCGGCGAGGGCCCGCTGGTGCTCCCAGGCGTCGCGGTAGTCGACCAGGCCCGGCCGCTCGACCGACATCGCGCCGGGGTCACGCCGGCAGGATCGGAGGGTGTGCTCGGGGCCGGGCATGCGCCCGAGATTACGCCCGCTCGCCCGGGCCGACCCGCGGTGCCGATCCGTGGACTCGCGGTCAGTGGTGGACGGCGGCGGCCAGGGCGTCGTTCACGGTGGTGTGCCGGAAGCGGTAGCCGGCCGACTCCAGCTTCGCCGGCACCGCTCGGGCGCCCGTGAGGACCAGCTCCTCGGCCATCTCCCCCAGCACGGCCTTCAGCGCGAAGCCAGGGACCACGAAGGGCGCCGGGCGGCCGACGGCCTCGGCGAGGGCGCGGGTGAACTCCGCGTTGGTCACCGGCACCGGGCCGGCGAGGTTCACCGGCCCGGAGACCGACGGGTTCTCCAGCAGGAAGCGCACCGCGCTGACCTGGTCGTCCAGGGAGATCCAGGGGAAGTACTGCCGGCCGCTGCCGATCCGTCCGCCGAGCATGAACCGGAACAGCGGGCGCAGCCGGCCCAGGATGCCGCCGGCGGGCGAGAGCACCGGAGCGGTCCGCATCAGGACCACCCGCGCCCCCGCCTCGGCGGCCGGCGCCGTCGCGGCCTCCCAGTCGCGGCAGACCTCGGCGAGGAACCCGGCGCCGGCCGGCGCGGTCTCGTCCACCGTGCGGTCGCCGGTGTCGCCGTAGTAGTCGACCCCCGACGCGCTGAGCAGTGCGGGCACCCGGTGCTGCGCGACGGCGCGGGCCAGGACCTCGGTCGGCACGTTGCGGCTGTCGCGGATCAGCTGCCGGCGGGCCCCGCTCCACGGGCGGTCCCCGATGCCGACGCCGTTGAGGTTCACCACCGCGTCGACGCCGTCGAACGTCCCGGGTTCGACACGGCCCGCCGGCGGGTCCCAGCCCCGCTCGTCGGGCGCGGCCCGGGCGCGGCGGACCAGCCGCAGCACCTCGTGCCCGGCGGCCCGCAGGTCGGCGACGAGGGCGGTACCGATCAGGCCGGACGACCCGGCGACGACGACGCGCACACCCGTGATCCTGTCGGACCTCCGCTCTGCCCGCGACCCGAACCACGGGCCGCCCGCTACAGGCCCAGCTCGGCGCCGAACGCCCCCTCCTCCAGTCGTGCCTTGACCGCGCCGACGAAGCGGCCGGCGTCCGCGCCGTCGACGAGCCGGTGGTCGTAGGTCAGCGGCAGGAAGCACATCGACCGGATCGCGATCACGTCCTCGCCGTCCGGCCCGGCCACCACGGCGGGCTGCTTGGTGATCGCGCCCGTGCCGAGGATGCCGACCTGCGGCTGGTTGATGATCGGGGTGTCGAACAGCGCGCCCGCACTGCCGATGTTGGTGATCGTGAACGTGCCGCCGGACAGCTCGTCCGGGCCGATCCTCGCCGCGCGGGTGCGCTCGGCGACGTCGGCGATGCGCTTGGCGAGGCCGGCGATGCTGAGGTCGCCCGCGTCCTTGATCACCGGCACGAGGAGCCCGCGCGGGGTGTCCACGGCGATCGCCAGGTGTACCGCGCCGTGGTAGACGATCTCCTTCGACTCCAGGTCCATCGACGCGTTGAGCTGCGGGAACGCCTGCAGCGCCTCGACGGTGGCCTTGGCGAAGAACGGCAGGTAGGTCAGCTTCACGCCGTGCCGGGCCTCGAACTCGCCCTTCGCCCGGGCGCGCAGCCGCGCGATCCGGGTGACGTCGACCTCCTGCACGGTGGTGAGCTGCGCGGAGACCTGCAGCGACTCGGTCATCCGCTGCGCGATGACCTGGCGCAGCCGCGGCATCTTCACGGTGCTGCCCGGCTTCGGGCCGTCGGCAGCCGGCTCCGGCTTCGCCTGGGGCGCGGACGGCGCGGACGGCGCGGCCGCCGCGGGCTCCGGCTCCGGTTCCGGCGTGCGCGCCGCCTCCGCCGCGGCGAGCACGTCCTGCTTGCGGATGCGCCCGCCGACACCGGACCCGGTGACGGCGGACAGGTCGATGTCGTGCTCGGCCGCGAGCTTGCGCACCAACGGCGTGACGTAAGGTGCGCCGCCCTGCGGGGCCGGTCCCGCGCCGTCGGAGCCCGGGTCGGGTTCGGCCTGCCGGGTCTCGGGCCGCGCCGGCTGCTCCCCGGCGAGGTCCTCCTCCTCGGCCCGCTCCTCCGCCGCCGGGGCCTGCCGCGGCTGCTCCGGCTCCGGTCCGGGCTCCGGTTCCGGCCGCTCGTCCCGGCCCCCGCCGCCGGCCGGGGCGGCGGACGCGTCGCCGATCACGGCCAGCCGCGCGCCGACCTCCACGGTCTCGTCCTCGCCCGCGACGATCTCCAGCAGCGTGCCGGCGATCGGCGAGGGGATCTCGGTGTCGACCTTGTCGGTGGACACCTCGAGCAGCGGCTCGTCGACCTCCACCGCATCACCCACGGACTTGAGCCAGCGGGTGACGGTGCCCTCGGTGACGCTCTCGCCGAGCTCGGGCATCGTGATCGCGGTGCCCTCGCCGGCCGACTCGGTGGCCGCCGCGGGCGCCTCCTGCGGCTCGTCCGAGCCCGAGGAGCCCGAGGAGCCTGAGGAGCCCGACGACGCGGCGGGCTCCGGCTCGGCCTCGGTGACCTGCTGCGCGGGCGCGTCCTCGACGGACCCGGCGCCGGCGTCCCCATCGCCGCCGCCGGCGTCGGAGCCCCCGCCCGAGCCGCCGTCGCCGATCACCGCGAGCTCCGCGCCGACCTCGACGGTCTCGTCCTCGGCCGCGACGATCCGTTGCAGGATCCCGGCCGCGGGGGAGGGGATCTCGGTGTCGACCTTGTCGGTGGACACCTCGAGCAGGGGCTCGTCGACCTCGACGTGGTCGCCCTCCTGCTTGAGCCAGCGGGTGACGGTGCCCTCGGTGACGCTCTCACCGAGCGCGGGCATCTGGACGGAGAACGCCATGGCTCCTTCTTCTCTCAGCTGTGGCTGTGCAGGGGCTTGCCGGCCAGGGCGAGGTGGGCCTCGCCGAAGGCCTCGTTCTGCGTCGGGTGCGCGTGCACCAGCGCGGCGACGTCCTCGGCCTGGGCGTCCCAGTTGTAGACCAGCTGGGCCTCGCCGATGAGCTCGCCCACCCGCGCGCCCACCATGTGGATGCCGACGACCGGCCCCGGCGTGCCCTCCGCGCCCGCCTTGACGAGCTTGATGCCGCCCGCGGTCTGCAGGATCTGCGACTTGCCGTTGCCCGCCAGGTCGTAGACCAGCGTCTGCACCTCGCCGTACCGCTCCCGGGCCTGAGCCTCGGTGAGCCCGACGGAGGCGACCTCGGGCTCGCAGTAGGTGACCCGGGGGATTCCGTCCTCGTCGATCGCGGGCGGGTTGAGCCCGGCGATCTCCTCGGCGACGAAGATGCCCTGCTGGAAACCGCGATGCGCCAGCTGCAGGCCGGGGACGATGTCGCCCAGGGCGTACACGCCGTCCAGGTTCGTGCGCAGCCGCTCGTCGGCGAGCACGAACCCGCGCTGCATCTCCACGCCCGCCTCGTCGAAGCCGGCGTTGCCCGTGTTGGGCCCACGCCCGACGGCGACGAGCAGGTAGTCCGCCTCGAGCTCCTCCCCGGACTCCAGGGAGACGCTGACCGCCGAGTCGGTCTGCGTCGCGCCGGTGAACTTGACGCCGGTCTTGAACCCGATCCTGCGCCGGCGGAACGCGCGCTCCAGCTGCTTGGACGCCCACTCGTCCTCGTTGGGGACCAGCCGCGGCAGCGCCTCGACGATCGTGACCTCGGCGCCGAAGCTGCGGAACACCGACGCGAACTCGACGCCGATCACGCCTCCGCCGAGGATGACGATCCGCTGCGGCACCTCGTCGAGGCGGATGGCCTCGTTGCTGGTGATGATGCGCCCGCCGATGTCGAGGCCGGGCAGTGACCGGGCGTAGGAGCCGGTGGCGAGCACGACGTTGCGCCCGACGTAGCGCTCGCCCTCGACCTCCACGGCGCGGGAACCGACGAACCGGCCGTCGCCCGCGACGAACTCGATCCGGCGCGACTTCACCAGCCCCTGCAGGCCCTTGTAGAGCTTGCCGACGACGCCGTCCTTGTACTTGTGCACGCCCGCCATGTCGATGCCCGACAGCGAGGACCGCACGCCGACCTTCTCGCCGTCGCGTGCCGAGTCCGCGATCTCGGCGGCGTGCAGCAGGGCCTTGGTCGGGATGCAGCCCCAGTGCAGGCAGGTGCCGCCGAGCTTGTCACGCTCCACGAGCACCACCGACATGCCGAGCTCCGCCGCCCGCAGGGCGCAGGCGTAACCGCCCGACCCACCGCCCAGAACCACCAGGTCCGCGTTGTGCTCGGGCACGTCATGCTCCTTCGCGAAGGGATCACCGTTGCGCTCTCGCCGGGCGTCGGCCTGCCCGGCGACGCCGGGACCCATCCTGTCACCTGGCGGCGGGCGGTGCGGGGTCCGGTCCGGGGCGGGAGAAAATCACCGGGGCCGGACGTTGCACGGTCGGGAGCGGCGGTCGGAGGTGGCGTATGAGGTTCTTCTCCCCGTGGCGGCGGCGCCGGCCGGGCGGGCCGCGGACCGTCGACGACGGCGACGAGCAGCACCTGCGGGCGTGGGCGGCCGCGAACGAAGGTGTGGAGGCGTTCGTCGAGCCGCGCACGACCGTCACGGACACCACGATGCTGCTCGTCGCGAAGGACGGGCGGTGGACGCGCCGGCGGATCGCCGGGCCGGCCGCGGCCCGCAAGCTCGCCCGGTCGCTGCGGATCCCGGTCTACGACGTGCAGCTCGTCGGCTACCCGCAGCGGATGCGCGACCACGACGCGCGGCAGCGGATCCTGCGCGAGAGGGAGCACCGCCGGGACCTCTGAGCACCCTGCTGGATGAGGGCTCTCTCACGAATCGTTCAGACGCGTCTCATGCGGGACCCCGAGTGTTCACCCCGTGGACAACTCGGGTGTGGCGGTCGCGGCACGGATGCCGCAGGGATCCGACGGCGGTGCGCGGCGGATCGTGCTCTACGGGCACGACACGATGGGACTGGGACACCTCCGGCGCAACCTCGCGCTCTCCGCGGCGCTGCGGGAGGCGCCCGGGGCGCCGTCGGTGCTGATCGTCACCGGTGCCGCCGAGGCGGGCCGGTTCCCCCGGCCGGACGGGGTGGACCTGCTGACGGTGCCCGGGGTCGGCAAGGACCCCGACGGCGGCTACCGCGCCCGGCACTGGGGCCTTCCGCTGGCCGAGGTCGTGGCCGTGCGCCGGGCCGTGCTGACGGCGGGCCTGCAGGCGTTCGCGCCGGACCTCGTGATCGTCGACAAGGTCGCGGCCGGGTTCGCCGGCGAGCTGGAGCCCGTGCTCGGCCCGATGCGCGCGGGCGGCGCCCGGCTGGTGCTCGGCCTGCGCGACATCCTGGACGCGCCCGCCGCCGCCGCGGCGGACTGGCGCCGGCTGCGCACCACCGAGCTGCTGCGGGCGCACTACGACGAGGTGTGGGTGTACGGCGACCCCGCGGTGAGCGATCTCGCGGCCGACTGCCGCGTGCCGCCCAGCGTGCGCGACATGCTGCGCCACACCGGCTTCCTCGCCCGGCGCGGGGCACCCGGCGACGCACCGCCGCCGGTGGCGCCGGGCGAGCCCTACGTGGTGGGGCTGCTCGGCGGCGGACAGGACGGGACCGGCCTCGCCGCCGCCCTCGCCGCCGCCCCCCGCCCCGCCGGGCACGCGCTGGTGCTCGTCGCCGGCCCTTACCTGCCCGACGGCGCCCGCGCCGCCCTGCACCGCGCGGCCGCCGCCGACCCGGGCCTGCGCGTCGTCGACTTCACCTCCAGCGCGCCCGCGTGGCTCGCCGGCGCGGACGCCGCCATCTGCATGGGGGGCTACAACACCGTCACCGAGGTGCTCGCCACCGACACCCCGGCGCTGGTCGTGCCGCGCTGCCGGCCCCGGGCCGAGCAGCTGGTGCGCGCCCGGCGGCTGTCCGACCGAGGCCTCGTCGACGACCTGCATCCCGACGACCTCGACGCGGCGGTGCTGGGCCGCTGGATGGCCGCCGCGGTCCGCGGCCCGCGCATCCCACGCGGCGGGGTGGACCTGGGTGGCCTGCAGCGGGTGCGCGAGCTCGCCGCCCGCCAGCTCGCGGAGGTGGCCCGTGTGGCATGACCGGACTCCCCACGTGAACGGCGCGCAGCCGCGGATCGGCTACGTCCTCAAGCGCTACCCGCGGCTGTCGGAGACGTTCATCGTCTCGGAGATCCTCGCCTGCGAGGAGGCGGGCGCGGACATCGCGATCGCGAGCCTTCGCCAGGCCGGCGACACGCGGTTCCACGCGAGCATCGCCGCGGTGCAGGCGCCCGTGACCTGGGTGCCCGAGCTGCACGGCAGGGCCGTGCAGCTCTGGGAGCTGCTCGCCGACGCGCACGCCACGCTGCCGCGGCTGCCGCTGGTGTTGCCCGAGCTGCTCACCCTGCCGGCCCCGGACGCCGCGCAGGCACTGCACGTCGCGCGCTGGGCGATCACCGCCGGCGTCACCCACCTGCACGCCCACTTCGCCACCTCGGCGAGCACGGTGGCACGGCTCGCGGGGCTGCTCACCGGGCTGCCGTACTCCTTCACCGCGCACGCCAAGGACATCTTCCACGACGACGTCGACCGCGAGGCGTTGCGTCGCAAGCTCGCCGACGCCCACCACGTCGTCACCGTGAGCGAGTACAACGTCCGCTGGCTCCGCGACCGCTTCGGCGCCGCCGCCTCGCGGGTGCACCGCGTCTACAACGGGCTGGACCCCGAGACACTGCCGTGGACCGACCCGGCGGACCGGGAGCCCGGCGTGCTGCTGGTCGGTCGGCTGGTGGAGAAGAAGGGCGTCCCGGACCTGGTCGACGCGATCGCGCTGCTGCGCGACCGCGGGCGCCCGCTGCCGCTGACGATCGCGGGCACCGGGCCGCTCGAGGGGCAGGTCGCCGACCAGATCCGCCGGCTGCGGCTGGGCGGGCTCGTCACGATGACGGGGCCGTTGCCACAGCACGAGATCGCCGAGCTGCTCGGCCGCGCCGCGGTGTTCGCCGCGCCCTGCGTGCACGCCGCCGACGGCGACCGCGACGGGCTGCCGACGGTGCTGCTGGAGGCGATGTCGCTCGGCGCGCCCTGCGTCTCCACCCCCGTCACCGGCATCCCGGAGGCGATCGAGCACGACCGCACGGGGCTGCTCGTCCCGGAGCGGGACGCGTTCGCCCTGGCCGACGCGATCGAGCGGCTGGTCGACGACCGGGCGCTGCGCACGCGCCTCGCCCGGGCCGCCCGCCGTCGGGTGGAGGAGCGGTTCGACCGGCGCGACCAGGCGCTCGAGCTGGCCCGCCTGCGTGCCCAGCCCGCGCCGGCGCCCCTCGCGGTGGCCGACCTCCCCGCGCCGGAACCCGCCGGACGGGAGCGCCGCGCGTCGCACGCCGTGGTCCTCGAAACGGAGGTGCCGGCGTGAACGAGACCGCCGTCTACATCTGCACCGACCCCGGGGTGCCCGCATTCGGGGCGAAGGGCTGCTCGGTGCACGTCCAGGAGGTGCTGCGCCGGCTCACCGTCCGCTTCCGCGAGGTCCACCTGATCACCACGCGCCCCGGCGGCACCCCACCGCCGGAGCTCGCGGGCGTGGTGGTGCACGCGCTGACCCGCCCCGCCGGCCCGGATCTCGCCACCCGCGAGCAGGCGCAGTGCGCCGCCGACGCGGCCGCGGCCGAGGTCCTCGCCACCCTCTTCCGGCGGGTCGGCCCCGGGCCGGTCGAGCTGGTGTACCAGCGCTACGCCCTGTGGAGCGCGGCGACGCTGGAGACCGCGCGGGCACTCGGCGTGCCCTCCGTCCTGGAGATCAACGCCCCCCTGCTCACCGAGCAGGCGGCCCACCGCGGCCTCGTCGACGCCGCCCGCGCCACCCGCCGGACCGCCCGGCTGCTCGCGGCCGCCGACGCGCCGTTCGCCGTCAGCGGCCCGGTCGCGCGCTGGGCCGAGAGGCTGGACCCGCGGCGGCGCACGGTGCCCGTCGTGCCCAACGGTGTCGACGTCGAGCGCTTCACCCCCGCGGGCGTCGCTCCGGCAGGTTCCACGGGCGCCCTCACCGTCGCGTTCAGCGGGACCTTCAAGCCCTGGCACGGCCTCGACCTGCTGGTCGGGGCCACGGCCGCCGCCCGCGAGCGCGGTGCGCGGCTGCGGCTGCTGCTGATCGGCGACGGGCCGGAGCACACCGCGACGGTCGCGGCCGCCGCACGACACGGCATCCCCGTCACCGCCACCGGGCAGGTCGACCCCGCGCGGGTCCCGGCGCTGCTGCACGGCGCCGACCTCGCCGTCGCCCCCTACCCGGCGCCGGCGCTCGGACCCGCCGGCGGTCCTTCGGCGGGCCCCCACTACTTCTCCCCGCTCAAGGTCGCCGAGTACCTGGCCGCCGGGCTGCCCACCGTCGCGTCCGCGATCGCCGACCTGCCGGACCTCGTCGCCGACGGGGTGGAGGCGCTGCTGGTCGCCCCCGGCGACCTCGACGGAACCGCCGACGCCCTGGTACGGCTGGCCACCGAGCCCGCGCTGCGCCGCCGCCTCGCCGCGGGCGGCCGACGGGCGGCGGAGGACCGGTTCTCCTGGGCATCGGTGGTGGACACCACGCTGGCGCTGCTGCCAGCGCACCACCGGGCGGAGATCGCATGATGGGCCGGCCGGTGTCGCCGACGCCGACGGCGTCCCCCGTACCGGGGGCCCTCGACCGGGCGAGACCGGACCCGTCGGCCCTGCGCACGACGCTGCGCCACCTGCTGCCGCTGCTCGGCCGCGAGAAGCCGATGATCGCGCTCGGGTTGGGCGCGGTGTTCCTGTCCGTGCTGGCGACGCTCGCCGAACCGTGGCCGCTGAAGATCGTCATCGACGACGTGCTGCCCGCCGCGGCGGCAACGCCCGGCGGCGGCCTGCCGGCACTGGCCTGGGTCGCGGCGGTCGCGCTGCTGCTCGCGGTGCTGCTGCGCGCCGTCGGCAGCTACGCGGCCACCGTCTGCTTCGCGCTGATCGGCTCCCGCGTCACCACGACGCTGCGGGACCGCACCTACGACCGGCTGCTGCGCCAGTCGCTCGCCTACCACCAGCGCAACCAGGCCGGGGACCTGCTCTCCCGGCTGACCGCCGACATCCTGCGGATCCAGGAGGTGGCGGTCACCGCGGGGTTGCCGCTGCTCGCGAACGTCATCACGTTCGTCGGGATGCTGATCGTGATGCTCGTGCTCGACGTGCTGCTCGCGCTGGTGGTGGTGCTCGCCGTCCCGCTGTTCGTCCTCGGCGCGGGCCGCACGGGCGGGAAGGTCACCGCCGCGGCCCGCACCCAGCGCAAGGCCGAGGGCCGCATCGCCGGGATGGCCGGGGAAGCGCTGGGGTCGGTCCGCGTCGTGCAGTCCTACCGGCTGGAGGGCGCGCTGCGCGAGCGGTTCTCCCGCAGCAACGCCAAGAGCCTGCACACCGGCGTGCGCGCGCAGCGCCTGGCCGCCGGGCTGGAACGGCGCACCGACCTGCTGATCGGCGTCGCCACCGCCGTGGTGCTGCTGATCGGTGCCCAGCGGGTGCTGGCGGGGGCGCTCACCCTCGGCGAGCTCGTCGTGTTCGTCTCCTACCTCAAGAGCGTCTTCAAGCCGATGCGCAACGTCGCGAAGTACACCGGGCGGATCAGCCGGGCGGCCGCGTCGGGGGAGCGGGTCGCTGAGGTCCTCGACGCGCAGCCGGACCTGCGCGACGAATCCTGGGCGCGCCCGCTCGGGCGGGTCCACGGCGACGTGCGCCTGCACCGCGTCACCGTCGCCTACGACGGCGGGGAACCGGTGCTGCAGGACGCGAGCCTGCACGTGCGCCCCGGCGAGCACGTCGGGCTGGTCGGCCCGAGCGGCGCCGGCAAGTCGACGGTGGCCGCGCTGCTGTCGCGGCTGCTCGACCCGGTGCACGGCCAGGTGCTCATCGACGGGCACGACCTGCGTGACCTGACGCTCGACTCGGTGCGCCGGTCGATCGCCGTGGTGCTGCAGGACTCCGTGCTGTTCGCCGAGTCCGTGATGGAGAACATCCGGTTCGCCCGGCCCTGGGCCACCGACGACGAGGTGCGGGCCGCGGCTGTCGCCGCGGACGCCGACACGTTCATCCGTGAGCTCCCGCAGGGCTACGACACCGTGCTCGCCGAGCGCGGCAGCTCACTGTCCGGCGGGCAGCGCCAGCGGATCGCCATCGCGCGGGCGCTGCTGCGGGACGCGCCCATCGTGGTGCTCGACGAGCCCACCACCGGGCTCGACCCGCAGAGCCGCGACGCCGTCCTGCACTCGCTCGCGGCGCTCACCCGGGGCCGCACGACGATCGTCGTCGCCCACCACGAGGAGCTGCTGGCCGGGTGCCACCGGCTGCTGCGGGTCGCCGACGGGCAGATCACGGAGGTGCGCCGCGGGCCCGGCCCGCGGCCGCGGCCCGCGCCCGAGCCGGCCCCGCGGCCGCGTCCTCGCCCGCGCCCTCACCGGTCCGGCGAGCCGTTCGTGGGGGCCTCGTGACCAGCGCGCCGACCGTGCCCCCCGTCACCGACCCCGCGCTGCCGCTGCTGGCGCGGCTCGCCGACGCCGAGGCCGTCGACGCGCTGCTCGCCCGGCTGCCGTGGCTCGACGCCCCCCGCGCGACCGGGGCGCAGCTGCGGCTGCGCTGGAAGCCGGGCACGAACGTGCGCGCCGGGCTGCTCGTCCCGACCGCGGCCGGGCCCGCGGCGCTGCTGGTCGCCCAGTTCGCCGACCGTGAGAAGGCCGGGGCGCTCGCCGCCGGGATCCGCCGCCGCGGTGCCCCCGCGTGGCACGACGACCGGCTCGTGATCGCGCCGGCCGAGGCCGATCCGGCCGTCTCCCCGTGGATCCCGCCCGGGCTGGTGCCGCTGGCCTACAACCCCGGCCGGCGCCTCGTCGGCCGGATCGGCGAGACGGTCGTCAAGGTGCACGCGAAGCCCGTGCCGCGGGCCGTGCGGGAGCTGTCCCGCCGAGCCGCCGGTGTGGCGTGGCCGGACCGCAGGGTGGGCGTGAGCTCGTGGGTGTCGGGCCGGCCGCCGCGGTCGAGCGACCTCCCGTCGGTCGCGGACGCGGTGCGCGCCCTGCACGCCGGCCCGCCGCCGGGCGGGCTCGTGACGTTGGACGCCGGGGCCGTGCTCGCCGCGGTGCGCCGTGCCGCCGACGGCGCCGCAGCGGCCGCGCCGCACCTCGCCGGGTCGCTGCACGCGATCACGGACCGCCTCGGCGCGCTGCTGCCCGGGTGGTGGCCGGCGCCGGACGCGGTGGTGCACGGCGACCTGTCCGCCGATCAGGTTCTGCTGCGCGCCGACGGCACGGTCGCGCTGCTCGATCTCGACCGCGCCGCCCGGGGGCCCGCCGCCTGGGACGGCGCCACCTGGGAGGCCGCCGAGCTCGCCGCCGGGACGGCCCTGCCCGCGCCGGTGCGGGCGCCGGCCCTGTTGCGGGCCGCCGCGCTGGTGCAGCGTGCGCCCGAGCCGTTCCGCCGGATGCGACCCGGCTGGCCGGCGTTGACCGCCGCCCTGGTGACCGGTGCCGAGCGCGCCCTGGAGGAGGTCCGATGACGTCCGCTCCCGCACTGCGAAGCGGTACCGCCGGCCCCGCGACCGCGCGCCGGCGGCCCGGTCCGGCACCGGGTTCGTGTCCCGTCCCCCGGGACTCACCGCTGGCCGCAGCGCTGGCACGGTTGCCCGCCGGGCTCGCGGTACGCCGCACCTGGCCGTCCGGCGACGATCTCGTCGTCGAGGCCCTCGTCGCGGAGTCCTCCGCCACGCGACGCGGGCCCGTCGCGGCCGTGGTGACCCCGGACGCGGTGCGCGTGCACGCCGGCGAGGACCCGCGGCTGCCCGCGCTCGCCGCCGAGCTCGCCCGGCCGGGCGCGACGCTGCTGGGCCACCGGGCCGGCCGGCGCGCGGTGCTGCGGGTGCGCGCGACCGACGGCGTCCACTACGTGAAGGTGGTGCGGCCCGGGCGCGCCGGCCGGGTGGCCGACGGGCTGCGCGCCGCGGAGCGACGGCTCGGCGCGGCCGGGCGGGTCGCCGTCCCCGCGGTGCTCACCGTCGACGACGCCGCGGGCGTCGTGCGGCTGGCGGAGGTTCCCGGTCCGACCCTGCACGAGCTGCTCGTCGCGCGCGCGCCGCGCGCCGTCGTCACCGCGGGCCGGATGGGCGACGCGCTCTCGGCGCTCGCGGCGGCGCCGGGCGACGCGACCGAGGCCGGCCCCGCCGTGCACGACGCGGCCGCGGAGGCCGCCGTGCTGCTCGACTGGGCCCGCGAGGCGGCCCGGTGGGGCGGCCCCGACCTGCGGGAGCCGGCGCTGGCCGTCGCGGCGGCGTTGCGCGCGTTGCCGGCGCGTCCGCCGGTGCTCGCCCACCGCGACCTGCACGACAAGCAGGTCGTCGCGGCCGGCCAGGGCATCGGGCTGCTCGACCTGGACACCCTGTGCCGGGCCGATCCCGCGCTCGACCGCGGCAACCTGCACGCCCACCTGCACCTGCGGGTGCTGCAGGGCCGGTGCCCGCCGACGCTCGCCGGTGCCTGCGCGGCCCGCCTGGGCGCGGACGACCGGCGGGCGGTCGGCGTGTACACCGCCGCCGCGCTGCTGCGGCTCGCCGCCGTCTACACGTTCCGACCGGGCCCGCGGGGCCTGCCCGAACGCCTGCTCGCCACGGCCTTCGACGTGCTGGCCGGCGCGACGCCCTGGCCGCTCCCGTGACCCGTCCGGATTCCCGTCCCGTCCCGAGAGGCACTCCGTGAACCCTGCACCCGTGCGCACCCCGCCCGTGCGAGCGCTGTCCGTCGTCGGCACCGGCTACCTCGGCGCGACCCACGCCGCGTGCATGGCCGATCTCGGCTTCGAGGTGGTCGGCGTCGACCGTGACCCCGCGAAGGTGGCCGCGCTGGCGGCGGGCGAGGTGCCGTTCTTCGAGCCGGACCTCGAGCCGATGCTGCGCAAGCACGTCGGGCACGGCCGGTTGCGCTTCACCACCGACCCGGCGGCGGCCGCCGACGCGGACGTGCACTTCCTGTGCGTCGGCACCCCGCAACGGGCGGGCGGGCGCGGCGCCGATCTGGGCCCGCTGCGGGCGGCGGTGGCGGCGCTGGCCCCGCACCTGCGCCGGCCGTGCCTGGTCGTCGGCAAGTCGACGGTCCCGGTCGGCACCGCGGCGGAGGTCGCGGCGATGCTGCGCGAGCTCGCGCCGGCCGGCGCCGGCGTGCGGCTCGCCTGGAACCCGGAGTTCCTGCGGGAGGGCTGCGCCGTCGCGGACACCCTGCGCCCGGACCGGCTCGTGTTCGGCGTGGACGACCCGGACGGTGCGGGTGCGGCCGATCTCGCCCGGCTGCGCGCGGTCCACGCCGACGCGCTCGCGGCCGGGGTGCCGGAGGTCGTCGCCGACCGGCCCACGGCGGAGCTCGTGAAAGCCGCGGCGAACGCGTTCCTGGCCACCAAGATCTCATTCATCAACGCCGTGTCCGAGCTGTGCGACGCGACCGGTGCCGATGTCGCGGTGCTGGCCCGCGCGTTGGCCCACGACATGCGCATCGGTGGGGCCTTCCTGCGCCCCGGCCTGGGCTTCGGCGGCGGTTGCCTGCCCAAGGACATCCGCGCGCTCGCCGAGCGGGCGGGCGAGCTGCAGGTGGCGGGCCTGGAGTTCCTCGACGACGTCGACGCGGTGAACCTGCGCTGCCGGGACCGGGTGCTGGAGCTGACGCGCGCCGAGGCCGGCGGCGAGCTCGCCGGCCGGACCGTCGCCGTGCTCGGCGCGGCGTTCAAGCCCGGCAGCGACGACGTGCGCGACTCGCCGTCCCTGCACGTCGCCGCGGCGCTGCACCGGGCCGGGGCCCGGGTGCGCGTGCACGACCCCAAGGCGGGCGGGCCGGCGGCCGCCCGGCACCCGGAGCTCGACCACCGCGACTCCGTGGCCGCCGCCTGCGCCGGCGCCGACGTGGTGGTCCTCGGCACGGAGTGGCCGCAGTTCGTGCAGCTCGACCCCGCTCCGCTGGGCACGCTGGTGGCCCGGCGCCGGATGGTCGACGCCCGCCTCGCGCTGCCCGCCGCCCGCTGGGCCGCCGCCGGCTGGCGGGTCGTGGCACCCGGGCGCCCGGCCCTGGAACCCACCGCAGCCTGACCGTCGACAACGACGTTCTCGCGCTCGCGGATCGATTCAGAACCGCAACAACGTCGTTCTCGACGGACGCTGGGGCGCGCGAGTCAGCCGTTCTCGACGATGTCGGCGAGCAGCGCGGCCAGGGTCCGCACGGGCACGCCGGTGCCGCCCTTGACGGTGTAGCCGTACGGACCGCCGGTGTGGAACGCCGGGCCGGCGATGTCGATGTGCGCCCACGGCAGGCCGGGCGGCACGAACTCGCGCAGGAAGATCCCGGCGGCGAGCATCCCGCCCCACCGCTGGCCGGTGACGTTGGCGAGGTCCGCGACGCGCGAGTCGAGGTCCGCGCGCAGGTGCTCGGGCAGCGGCATCGCCCAGGCGTCCTCGCCGACCGCGCGCCCGTGCGCGGCCACCCGGTCGCGCAGCGCCTCGGTGCCCATCACCCCGGCGGTGCGCATGCCGAGCGCCACCTGCTGGGCCCCGGTCAGGGTCGAGGTCTCGACCAGGTAGTCCGGCGAGTCCTCGGCGGCCCGGACGATGGCGTCGGCGAGCACCAGCCGGCCCTCGGCGTCGGTGTTGAGCACCTCGACCGTCTTCCCGCCGTACATCCGCAGCACGTCGCCGGGCCGGTAGGCGGTGGCGGAGGGCATGTTCTCCGCCATCGGCACGGTGGCCGTCACGGCTACCGGCAGCTCCAGCGTCGCGGCCAGCACCGCCGTCGCGACCACGGCGGCCGCCCCGGACATGTCGGAGGTCATGTGGTCCATGTTCGCGGCCGGCTTGATCGAGATGCCGCCGGTGTCGAAGGTGATCCCCTTGCCGACCAGGGCGACGTGGGCCCGCGGCGTCGCCCCGCCGGCCCAGTGCAGCCGCACCAGCCGCGGCGGGCGGGCGGAGCCCCCGCCCACGCCGAGCAGACCGCCGTAGCCGCCCGCCGCGAGTGCGTCCTCGTCGAGCACCTCGACCCGGAGCCCGGCCGCCCCGCCCAGCTCGCGGGCCCGCTCGGCGAACGAGGCGGGGTAGAGATCGTTGGGCGGGGTGTCGATGAGGTCGCGGGCCGTGCGCACGGCGGTGGCGGTGGCGGTGGCGCGGCGCAGGGCGTGCTCGGCATCGGCGGCATCGGCGAGCAGGTCGACCCGCCCGACCGGAGCCCGGTCGGTCGAGCCCTTGTACGCGGTGAACTGGTAGCCGCCGAGCAGCGTGCCCTCGGCGGCCCCGCCGAGGTCCACCCGGCCGAGCGTGCTCACCGCCCGGCCGGTGCCGGCCAGCGCGCGGGCCGCCGCGCCGGCCGCCCGGCGGACGACGTCGGCGCCGGTCCCGTCCCCACCGGCCGCGCCGAGGCCGACGGCGACGAGCAGCGGCGCGGTGATCGCGCCGCGGGTCGGGATGCGGGTCACCTCGTCGGCCTTCCCGGTGGCACCCGCGGTGGCGAGCAACGCGGCGAGCTCGCCGTCGAACGCCGCGTCGACCTCGTCGGCCCCGGGGGCCAGGCGCGGCGCCGGACGCTCGGGGTCCCCGCTGCCGTTCCCGGCCAGCAGGCCGACGACGACGGCGTCGACGTCCGCCGTGGCGGCGGATCCGGTGGCGAGGTGCAGTTCCGTCACGTGAGCTTCCCTCCGATGCGCCGCCCCGGCTGCGAGACCGCTTCGAGATGCTAATGACACCCCGGTGCGCCCGCGCCCGGCGGCTCGGGATGCGAGGGTGCTCGTCGTGCCGCCGAGCCTGCAACGCCGACTGGGGACGCCCGACGCCGTCGTCCTCGGGCTGGCCGCGATGCTCGGCACGGGTGTGTTCGCGGTGTGGCCGGTCGCCGCCGCGGCGGCGGGGCCGTGGCTGCTCGTGGCCGTCGTGCTCGCCGCCGTCGTCGCGTCCTGCAACGCGGCGTCGACGGCCGATCTCGCCGTCGCGCACCCGCGCAGCGGCGGCGGCTACGTCTACGGGCGCGAACTCCTCACGCCGGGCGCCGGGCGCCTCGCCGGGGTCGCGTTCCTGGTCGGGAAGTCCGCGTCGGCGGCGGCGGCCGCGGGCGTCTTCGGCGCGTACGTGTTGCCGGCGCAGCCTCTGGTGACGGCCGTCGCGGTGGTCGTGGCCGTCACGGCCCTCAACGTCGCCGGCGTGCGCTGGACCGCCCGCGGCGCATGGGGCCTGGTCGGCGGCACCCTGGCCGTCCTGCTGGTCGTCGTCGTGGTCGGGCTGGCGGGGGCCGGGGTGGCCACCGAGATGCCCGTCGCCGCCACGGCCGGCGCGGCGCCCGAGCCGGTCGTGTCGGGCGGTGGCCTCGGTGTGCTCACCGCCGCCGGCCTGGTGTTCTTCGCTTTCGCCGGGTACGCGCGGATCGCGACGCTGGCCGAGGAGGTGCGCGAGCCGCGGCGGACGCTGCGCCGCGCCGTCGCGATCGCGCTGGGCGTCACGCTGGTCACGTACCTGCTCGTGGCGGCGGCGCTGCTCGCCGCGCTCGGGTGGGAGCGGCTGGCGGCCGAGCCGTCGCCGCTGGCGGCCGTCGTCGAGGCGAGCGGCGCGCCCGCGCTGGGCGTGCTGGTCCGGGTGGGCGCGGCCGTCGCGGCCTCGTCGGCGCTGCTGTCGGTGCTGGTCGGGGTCAGCCGCACCGCGCTCGCCATGGCCCGCACGGGGGAGCTGCCGCGTGGTCTGGCGGCGATCGGTCGCCGCGGCACCCCGTGGCGCGCCGACCTGGCCGGGGGCGCCGTCGCGGTGGTGGTCGCCGTGCTCGCCGGGCCCGCGGCGGCGATCGCGCTGTCGGCCTGCTCGGTGCTCGTCTACTACGCGGTGGTCAACGCCGCCGCCCTCCGGCTGCCCCGGGACCTCCGGGCCTGGCCGCACTGGACGTCCTGGGCCGGGCTGCTGCTCTGCGTCGGGCTCGCCGCCCTGCTGCCGGTTCAACAGGTGGTGGTCACCGCCGTGGCGCTGGCCACGGGGTGGGCGCTGGCCACGGCGCTGGGCCGGCGCGCCACGCGCCCGGGAGCGGGGGACCGGACCCGTCAGTAGTGTCCGGGTGCGTGGAGGACCCCACCCCGATCCCCGGCCCGTTGCACGACCGGCACCTCGCCCTGGGCGCCACCCTCGCGACGTTCGGGGGCTGGTCGATGCCCCTGTCCTACCCGGACGGCACCGTCGCCGAGCACACGGCCGTGCGGGAGGCGGTGGGGCTGTTCGACGTCAGCCACCTCGGCACGCTGGTGATCACCGGTGCGGGCGCCGCGGCCTTCGTCAACCGGTGCCTGACGGCCGACCTCGACCGGATCTCGCCCGGGCAGGCCCAGTACACGCTCTGCTGCGCGGCCGACGGCGGGGTCCTCGACGACCTCATCGTCTATCTCGCCGGGCCCGGGGAGGTTCTCGCGGTGCCGAACGCGGCCAACGCGGCGGCGGTCGCGGGATTGCTGCGGGCGGCAGCGCCGGCCGGCGTCGAGATCGCGGATCGGCACCGGGAGACCGCCGTGCTCGCGGTGCAGGGACCGCGGTCGGCCGAGGTGCTCACCGACGCCCTCGGTGAGGTCGGTGACCTCGCGTACATGGCGTTCACCGAGGCCGGCGACGTGCGGGTCTGCCGCACCGGCTACACCGGCGAGCACGGCTACGAGCTCCTCTGCCCGGCCGAGCGGGCCGGCGCGCTGTGGGACGCGCTGCTCGCGGCCGCGCAGCGGCACGGGGGGCGCCCCTGCGGGCTGGGCGCGCGCGACACCCTGCGCACCGAGATGGGCTACCCCCTGCACGGCCAGGACCTCGGCCCGGACATCACGCCGGTGCAGGCCGGCTGCAGCTGGGCCGTCGGCTGGGACAAGCCCGAGTTCTGGGGCCGCGAGGCGCTGCTCGCCGAGCGGGCGGCCGGCCCGGCCCGGCGGCTGCGCGGGCTGCGGGCCACCGGGCGCGGGGTCCCGCGCGCGGGGATGCCGGTACTCGCCGGGGACGGCGCCCGCATCGGCACCACGACGTCGGGCACCTTCTCCCCGACGCTGCGCACGGGCATCGCGCTGGCCTTGATCGACTCCGGGGCCGGGGTCCGGGTGGACGACGCCGTGACGGTCGACGTGCGCGGGCGCCCGCTGGAATGCATCGTGGTGAAGCCCCCGTTCGTCCCGTCGCACGTCCGGTAGACCCGCCGGTAGCGCGCGCCGACGGGGTGGCGGTGCGGACGCCGGACGCCTGCGAGGCCACCTTGCCGACATCCCGCGGTGCCACCTTGCCGAACCGGCTACCGTGCAGCGCATGAGCGTGCAGTTCGCCCGGACCCCGCACCCGTCGCCGACGCCGGCGCAGCGCCGCGCGCAGATCGTGGCCGATCCGGGATTCGGCCGGCACTTCACCGACCACATGGTCACAATCCGGTGGAGCTCGGGGCGGGGCTGGCACGACCCGGCCGTCGTCCCGTACGGGCCGCTGTCGCTCGACCCCGCGTCGATGGTGCTGCACTACGGCCAGGAGATCTTCGAGGGGATCAAGGCCTACCGGCAGCCGGACGGGTCGATAGCGTCGTTCCGCCCGGACGTCAACGCCGCCCGCTTCCGCGCCTCGGCGCTGCGGCTGGCCATGGCCGAGCTGCCGGACGAACTGTTCCTCGCCTCGCTGCGCGAGCTCGTCTCCGTCGACCGCGAGTGGGTGCCGCCCGCGGGCGGCGAGGAGGCGCTCTACCTGCGGCCGTTCATGATCGCGACCGAGGTCGGGCTGGGGGTGCGGCCTTCGGCGGAGTACCTGTACGCCTTGATCGCCTCGCCGGCCGGGGCCTACTTCCCGGGCGGGGTCAAGCCGGTCGACGTCTGGCTGTGCACCGACTTCACCCGCGCCGCGCTGGGCGGCACCGGCACCGCGAAGTGCGGCGGCAACTACGCGGCGTCCTTGCTGCCGCAGGCCCAGGCGGCGGCGCACGGCTGCGCGCAGGTCGCCTACCTCGACGCCGCCGAGCGTCGGTGGGTGGAGGAGATGGGCGGGATGAACCTGTTCTTCGTCCTCGGGTCCGGCGAGGACGTCGAGGTCGTCACTCCGGAGCTGTCGGGCAGCATCCTGCCCGGCGTCACCCGGGACTCGCTGCTCGTGCTGGCCAAGGAGCTGGGCTGCCAGGTCAGTGAGCGGCGCATCTCCGCCGACGAGTGGCTCGACGGCGCGGCCTCCGGCGCGATCAGCGAGGTCTTCGCCTGCGGCACCGCCGCCGTCATCACCCCGGTAGGCCGGGTGAAGCACCCCGGCGGCGCGGTCGTCGTCGCCGACGGCGAGCCCGGCTCCATCACCACCCGGCTGCGCGCGCTGCTCACCGAGATCCAGCGCGGCACCGGCCCGGACACCCACTCCTGGATGCACCCCCTGGTCCGCACCTGACCGTCGAGAACGACGTTGTTGCGGTTTCGAGCCCCGGAGAACCGCAACAACGTCGTTCTCGACGGTCAGTGGGTGGCGAGCACCACCAGCGCGGCGGTGCTGGCGAGCTCGGACGCGGCGCCCAGCACGTCGCCGGTCATCCCGCCGAACCGGCGCGCGGTGTGCCAGGACAAGGTGACCGCGACGGCGGCGGCGGCCAGCACGGCCGCCGCGCCCCGCGGGCCGGCCGCGGCGAACCCGGCCGCGGCGAGCACCACCCACCAGAGCGGTGCCACCCACCACGGCTGGGAGCCCGCGACCGTGGCCCCGAGCCCGCCCGGCCGGGCCGCGCCGATCCCACGGCGGGCGACCCTGACGAACGCGGCCCGGCCGGCCGCCGCCGCGAGGGCCACCGCGGCGAGCAGCGCGGGCGCGGGCAGGCCCGCGAGCGCGGCCAGCGCGCCGGCCTGGACGCCGAGCACGACGAGCAGCGTCACCACCGCGAACGGGCCCGCGCCGCCGTCGCGCATCACGGCCAGCACCCGCTCGGGCGGTCCGTAGCAGCCGAGGCCGTCGGCGGTGTCGGCGAGCCCGTCGAGGTGCATCCCGCGGGTGGCCAGGGCGAGGAACCCGACGGTCAGCAGGCCGGCGACCGGTGGCGGCACCCTCGCGGCGGTGAGCCCGAGCAGCACCCCGCCGGCGGCGAGGCCGAGCGCCGCGCCCACGACGGGCGCCCAGCGCAGCGCGGCGGCGGCGACCCGCGGGTCGGGTCTCCCGCCCGGCAGCGCCGCCGCCGGCAGCCGCGCCGGCACCACCGTCAGCCAGCTCACCGCGAGCACGAGCCCCAGTCCCGGCGGTCGCCGGGCGGCAGCGCTCACCCCGGCTCGACCGCCGGCATCCCGGTGGTCGCCGTCTCGGCCAGCAGCCGCGCAGCCATCTGCAGCAGCGGCACCAGCGCCGCGGCGCCGGTGCCGTCCTCCAGGCGCACGCCCAGGTCCAGCACCGGGATGAGGCCGAGGTGCTCGCACACCAGCACCATCGCGGGCTCCGGGGAGCGCTGGGCGACGCGCCACCAGGCCCGCGCCCCGGGCGCCAGCTCCTCGGCGAGCAGCGCCGCCGTGCCCGCGACGACCCCGTCCAGCAGCACCGGCGTGCGCCGCAGCGCGGCCTGCGCGCAGAACCCGGCCAGCACGGCCAGGTCCGCGCCGCCGGCGACGCGCAGCAGGCCCAGCGGGTCGCGCAGGTGCGGCCGCGCCCGCCGGCGCGCGTCGCGGATCGCCGCGGCCTTGCGCATCCAGGCGTCGTCGCCGATCCCGCTGCCGCGACCGACGACGGCCACCGGTTCGGCGCCCGTGAGCACGGACACCAGCGCCGCCGCCGGCGTCGTGGCGCCGACGCCGAGCGCGGCCGGGACCAGCAGGTCCGCGCCCGCGTCGACCTCCTCGTCGGCGACCCGCCGCCCGATCGCGACGGCGCGCTCGGTCTCCTCCGAGGTCAACGCGTCGGCGACGTCGACCGGGCCGCTGCCGGAGCGCACCCGGTAGCGCTCGTCGCCGTCGCCGGGATCCAGGACGCCGACGTCGAGCACCCGCACCGACGCCCCGGCGACCGGGGCGAGCACCGTGACCGGGATCGCGTTGTCCCGCGCGGAGGCGAGCCGCCGCGCCGTCACCTCCGGGGCGTCGGCCGAGACGCCGCGCTGCGCGATGCCGTGGTCGGCGGCGAACACGACGATGCGCGGCCGGGCGGGGGGACGCGGCGGGCACGTCCCCTGCACGGCGGCGAGCCAGCAGCCGAGCTCGGCCAGCACGCCCAGCGCGCCGGCGGGCACGGCCAGCTCGGCGTGCCGGGCGACGGCGGCGCGGTGGGCGTCGAGGTCCGGGGCGGTGACGGCGGGCAGATCCACCCGCACTTCCTATCGCCCGCCTACTTCAGCCGCAGCGGCAACCCCGCGACGAGCAGGACCACCTCGTCGCACACGGCGGCCAGCGCGGCGTTGAGCGCGCCGAGCTCGTCGCGGAACAACCGCCCTGCCCGCGTCGCCGGGACCACCCCCAGGCCGACCTCCGCCGAGACCAGCACCAGCCGCGCCGGGCAGGTCGCGACGGCCGCGACCAGCGCGTCCACCTGGGCCACCACGACGGGGCGGTCGGCGTCCCACGCGCCGGCGTCGTCGAGCACCCCGGTGAGCCAGGTCGCGACATCGTCGACGAGCAGGGGGTCGGGCCCGCCGGCCCGCAGCACCGCGGCGAGGTCGGCGCCCTCCTCCGTGCGCCAGCCGGCCGGGCGCCGGGACCGGTGGGCGGCGATCCGGGCGTCCCACTCCGCGTCGTCAGGCACCCGGCGCGCCGTGGCGAGGTAGCGTACCGGCGCGTCCGCGGGCAGCAGGTCCTCGGCGTGCGCCGACTTGCCGGATCGCGTGCCGCCGAGCACCAGGGTGCGCCGCCCGGGCACCTCAGACGTCGGCGCCGCGCGCCACGCGGGGCTTCGGGATCCGCAGCTTCCGCGGCTGGCTGGCCCGGCTGAACACGTACCACCCGATGCCGAGCCCGCGGATCTCCTCGTTCGGGAACCTCTCCCGGGCCCGCCTCGTGACCTGGCGGCCGAGGACGATCGCCTCGAAGATCATGGTCGCCAGGGCGACGATGCTGAACAGGCTCACGAACTCCTGCGCACCCGGGATCGGGAACAGCGCCGAGATCAGCACGATCAGCGCGAGCGGCATGAACAGCCCGATGATGTGCGGGCGGGAGTCCACGACGTCGCGGACGAAGGCCTTGACGGGTCCGCGGTCGCGCGGCATCAGGTACCGCTCGTCACCGGCGGCCATGCGTTCACGACGCTCGGCGGCGGCACGGCGGCGCTCCTCGCGGGGCGGGCGGGTGGCCTTGGCCC
>DATLGI010000060.1:0-10137 GCA_035540535.1 Pseudonocardia sp. | reverse complement strand
GTACGGCGCCATGACGAACGGCGCCACCCACGTGCCGTCCGGGCGACGGGCGGGCGGGGCGGCGTCCGCGGGCTGGCGCGGCGCGGGTTCGGCGGAGCGGTCCGGGCTGAGCGAGTGCGGGTCGGCCGCGAGCCGGCGCTTGTCCCGGTCCCGGCCGACGGCGGCGAGCTGGCCGCGCAGGGAGTCGACCGTGCCGCCGCTGACGCCACCCTTGGCGGCCGCCACCAGCTCGGCCTCCGCCAGCTCCCCGGCGCCGTCGGCGACGGCCCGCTCGTGCAGCATCAGCACGCCGAGGTCCGAGGGCACCGAGTCGTACCCGCAGGAGTGCACGATCCTGGCCCCGGTGTCGCGGGCGAGCGCGTCGAACCGGTCGATCGCCTCGCGGACGAACAGGACCTCGCCGGTGAGGTCGGCGTAGTGGGTGCCGGCCCGCGCGCACGCCTGCACCACCGGCAGGCCGCAGCGGGCGTACGGCCCGACGGTGGTGGCGACGACGCGGGTGGACGCGGCCAGCTCGGCCAGCGCGGCCGGGTCGTCCGAGTCGGCGACGACCAGGGGCCAGGTCCGCGCGGTGCCCGGCAGGTCGCCGCGGACCCGCTCCAGCTTCGACCGGGACCGCCCGCCCAGCGCGATCCGCGCGCCGGGCGGCGCGTGCCCGGCCAGGTACGCGGCGACCAGCGCGCCCACGTAGCCGGTGGCGCCGTAGACGACGACGTCGTGCGGGCGGTCCGGGTCGGCCCCGGTTCCGTCGGTCATGCGCGCCATCCTGCCCCAGCCGTCACATCGCTACCCGGCGGGCGAGACCCCCTCGATGTTCGCCACGGTGAAGTCGCGCCGGCCACCGCGCAGGTGGCACCACGCGTCGATCCAGCGCCCGTACAGCTGGCTCGGCCGGATCTCCCGGCGCGTGCGGTTGCCCTGCTTGTCCCGGTAGAGGATGGACACCTCGCGGCCGTGGTCGACGGCGTCGGCGAGCAGCGCCAGCTCGGCGGGATCGAGCTGCGGGGTGAGTTCGGCGAGCACGGCGTGCGTCGTCGACTCGGGGACCGGCGCGGCGACGGGCGCGGCGAGCAGCCGCCGGGCCAGCTCGGCGGGGTCCGCCCGGGGCCGCGTCCCCCGGGACGCGGTCCCGGCCCGCCGCTCGGGGCGCTCCTCGACGATCACGGTGCCGCCGGCGTCCTCGGCGAGCGGGGCGAACCCGGCGGCGCGCAGCGCGGCGAGCACGTCGTCGAGGTCGAGCGGGCTGGCCAGGACGGTCGGGGCGAGCCGCGCGAGGCGCAGTCGCGCCAGTGAGCGGGTGTGCAGGATCTCCGCGATCTCGGGCTCCCCGCCGACGACGCACGCCCGCACCCCCCGCACCCGCACGCTGCCGTGCCGGCGGGCGACGTCGGCGAGCAGGTAGTCCAGCGGCTGGGGCAGCTCGCGCCCGGACACGGCGGTCAGCTCGGCCCGCAGGGCGTCCGCGGTCCAGCCGGCGTCGAGCGCGGCCCGGACGCTGGCCGGGGTGAACCGCCAGGTCGCCGCCGCACCGCGACTCTCCGCGACGGCCGCCGCGGCGAGCACCCGGGCCGCGGCCGCGCTCGGCTGCCCCGACACCACCGCCGTCAGGTCCGACTGCAGCACCAGCAGGCCGCGTGCCCGCGGCAGGAGGGCGGCGCACCGCCGCCCGAGGTCGTCGCCGCCGGTGACGAGCTGATCTCCCAGCTCCGACAGCGCGTCCCCGGCGAGCACGCCCAACGCCGCCGCCTCCGTCAGCGCCGCCTCCACGGCATCGCCGCGGGCGAGCTCGTCGTGGCCGTGCAGCGGGCAGTACCAGTCGACGGCCTCGCCCGCCGCGGTGGCTGACCGACCCCCGGCCGCCGCCGTGAGCAGGGCGCGGCGCAGCATCCCGGCACCGGAGGCCAGCGGCAGCGGCGGCGGCACGTCGGTCCCGTCGTCGAGCGCGCGGCACGTCGGCGCGAACTCGAGCCCCCACCACGCCCGTCCCAGCGCGGCCCACCGCTCGCCCGGCGGGGCCTCCCGCCAGGGGTCGTACCCGGCCGTCGGCGCGTAACGGGCGTCGACGGGCGCCAGCAGCCCGGCGGCCG
The DNA here is from genome assembly GCA_035540535.1 of Pseudonocardia sp. GTDB lineage: Bacteria > Actinomycetota > Actinomycetes > Mycobacteriales > Pseudonocardiaceae > Pseudonocardia. The sequence continues at coordinate 8,050 of DATLGI010000060.1, read as the reverse complement.
CGGCCAGGTCGATCCACAGCCCGACGTCATCGGCGGTCGCCGCGAGGGCCTTGGCGAGCCTGGCCCGCTCGCGGGCGCCCACCCCGCCCTTCTTCAGCGCCGCGATGCCGGCCGCGCCCGCCTCGTCGAGCAGCGCCGTCATCCCACGCAGCAGCTCCTCGACAGCGGCCGTCGCCGCCTCGCGCGGCGCCGGCGTGGCCGCGGGCAGCGACGGCGGCCCGGTGAGCGCGACCCGGCCGATCGCCCACGCCGACACCGCGACCTCCCGCGGCAGCTCGCCGTAGCCGTACACCGGGACCAGCAGCCCGGCCCGCAGGAGTGCCTCGTCGTGCACGTTGCGCGACCACGACGCCGTCCGGTACGGCCCGAGCCGGACCATCTCGAACCATTCCCGGGCCCTCGGCGACAGACCCGCGACGGCCCGCGCGACGGCGGCCGGGTCGGCGGCGAGCTCGGCCAGGCGGGCGGTGAGCTCCGGCTTGCGCAGGCCGTCGACGGCACCTCCGAGGGCGCGCACCGCGGCCCGGAGGTCGTCGGCGAGCGCCTGCCGCGCGATCGCGGCGACCGGCCGGAAGACCGTGACCGCCGACGCGAGGTGCTCGACCAGCCGCTCGGGCAGCGCGACCCGGTCGCCGTCGCGCCAGGCGAGACCGCGCCCGCACAGCTCGTCCACGGCGGTGTCGACGAGGGCGCCGGAGGACCCGATCAGGTCCGCCACCGCCGCGACCGTCGCGGTGCCGTGCAGCGCCACCGCCTGCGCGACGACGACCATGTCCCGGTTGGCCGCGGTCAGTGCGGCCGACAGGGACTCCACGCCGTCGAGCCGGTGCGCCAGCTCCGTGAGGTTCCGCGGGACCGGCTCGACCAGCACGTCGGGGCGGGCCCGCAGCAGCGCCGCCAGCGCCTCGGTGTCGAGGCGGGCGAGGGCGTCGGGGAACGACACGACGTGCATCGCACCACGGGGACGGCGGCGCGGGGGCGGCGGGGTCCGCGGATCAGCGGACCACCGGCACCGGCCGGGCCAGGTCGGGCACCCGCACGGGCAGCTGGTGGGACAGGATCTGCCAGAACCGGGCCTCGAGGTCGCCGGCCCGCCAGGCGTCGGCCAGCCGGCCGATCGCCTCGGGGTCGACGGCCCGGCGCGGCCGCCGGCGCATCCGGCACCGTGACCGCACCTCGGCGTCGAGCGCGCGCCAGGCGACCTCGGCGCTCGCGTGCACGCTCACGGTCGCCGGACCGTGCTCGTCCCCCACGATCAGGGTGTAGGCGTTCACCACGTCGGCGGCCACCGGTCCTCCTCGCGACTGCCCTTCTGGACGCGGCGGCGTCGGCGCTGTCCCACGGGTACTGCGGCGCGCCATTGTGGCGCAGGCGTGCGCCGGATCCGCGCAGGCGCTCCGTTCGGCGCCGTCGCACCCCGGCAGGCACAGTCGGCGGTCCGGCCCGGGCGGGTGCCGCGCGGCCGGCTCGGGCAGGATGCGCCCAGCGTCGGGACCGGGGGTGAGAGTGCACGTCGAGCACGTCGCGTGGGTGACCGGGCAGGACTCGCCGAACCGCACCGGCGACCACGCCGGGGTGTACCACACCGACCTCGGCATCTGCTGGGACGACGGGCGTGGCGGCGTGCTCGTCGCGTTCGGGGACACGTACGGCGAGGGCTGGCCGGGGCACGGTCCAGGTGCCGCGTGGTGGAAGACGAAGTGGTGGAGCCTGCGCTGGCGCACCAACGTCCTGGCCCGCAGCACCCACCGCGACCTGCGCGAGGGGATGCGGCTGCACTCCTGGGTGCAGGGCCGGGGATGGCGCGCGGGGCAGGTGATCCCGCGGGCGAACCGGTTGTTCGTGCGCGAGCACACGCTCATCCCGACTGCCGGCGTCTCGGTCGGCGGCCGGCAGTACCTGGCGTACATGTCGGTGCGCAGGTGGGGCGGGCCGGGCCGGTGGCGCACCAATCACGCCGGCATCGCCCACTCCGACGACGGCGGCGTCACCTGGCACAAGCCGCGCGCCGCCCGGTGGGCGAACACCCCGGACGGGGAGCAGAACTGGCAGCTCTGCGCGTTCGCCCGCGACCGCGGGTTCGTCCACGTCTTCGGCACGCCGAACGGCCGGTTCGGCCCGGCCCGGCTGGCTCGCGTCCCCGAGGACGCCCTGCCCGACCACCACCGCTGGACCTACTGGACGGGCGAGGGCTGGCTCGCCGACGAGGGCCGCGCCGTCGACGTCCTGCCCGCGCCGGTCTCCGAGCTGTCGGTGATGTTCCACCGGGCGAGCGGGCAGTGGCTCGCCGCCTACCTGCACGAGGGGCTGCACGACATCGTCGTGTGCACCGCGGACGCCGTCACCGGGCCGTGGTCGGCGCCGGTCGCCACCGGAGCCGGGGCCCGCTGGCCGGGCCTCTACAACGCCTACTTCCACCCGTGGTCGGCCGACCTGGACACCCCGTACTTCCTGATGAGCCAGTGGGACCCGTACAACGTCATGCTGATGCGGCTGCACCTGTAGCGGTCAGGCCCCGTCGACCACGCCGACCGCCAGGCCGTGCTCGACGCCGTCGCGCCCGTTCGCCGCTGCGGCCCGCCCGCGCGCTCACTCGCCCAGGTCCGGGCGGTGCCGGTGCGAGCGCCCGTGGACCAGGCCGATCGCCATCAGAAACGCGGCCGGCACGACGACCCAGCCGTCGAGCTCGCCGAGGGGCGCGAGCAGCACGACCGGCCCGCGGGTGGCCACGATCCCGTCCGGGCAGGTGATCGTCGCCGCGCCCCGGAACCAGGGCTCGAGGGTGAGGCCCGTGAGCCCGGACCCGCGATGCGGCGCGGGCCCCACCGGCACGCTGCGGGGCACACCGGCGTCCGGGACGACGAGGCAGGTCCGGGTCGCCAGCGGGATGGTGGACTGCAGATACAGCGGCTCGCCGCTCCATCTGCCCGACGCGGGCGTCGTCGTGCCGGGCACCCCTTCCTGCGACAGGAAGGCGCCAGCGATCACCGCGGCGCCGAGCAGGGTCGCCACCAGCGCGAGCACCCGGGTGGCGCGCTTCGGGGCGTGGCCCGGCAGGGGCTCCGACGGCACCGTCACCGCGTCGCCACCCCGTCGCCGAGGTGCAGCCGTAGCAGCGCCGCGGTGGCCCACGGCGGTGGCTCGCCTCGCAGCGAGACCAGGATCATCGTCGCGAACGCCAGCGGCACCGACCAGAGCGCCGGTTGGCCCAGCACCACGGCGATCCCGCCGCTCGGCACGCCCAGCGCCAGATTCGCCCCGATCACCCCGGCCGAGCTGACCAGTCCCACCAACACGCCGGCGATCGCGCCGCTAGCGGTGAGCCGCGGCCACCAGATCCCCAGCACCAGCAGCGGGCAGAAGGTCGACGCCGCCACGGCGAACGCCGAGGTCACCAGCAGGCCGACGTCGAACCGGGCCGCCGGCAGGGCGAGCAACACGATCACCCCGGCGACGGCGAACGTCGTCAGGCGCAGCCGCCGCAGCGTTCCCGGCACGAGGTCGTGCGACACCGCGCCGGACAGCGCCAGCAGCAGCCCCAGCGACGTGGCGAGGAACGCCGCGCTGGCCCCGGCCGTCAGCAGTGCCGTGAACACCGCACCGGTGGTGCCGGTGTCGACGGTCGCCGGCAGCGCCACCACCACCGTGTCGGTGGCCCCGGCCAGGTACAGCTCCGGACGCAGCACCGCGCCCAGCGCCCCGTAGACCACCGGGAAGAGGTAGAACGCCCCGAGCAGGCCGACGGTGATCGCCGCGGTGCGGCGCGCGCTGCGGCCGTCCGGGCTGGTGTGGAACCGGACGATGATGTGCGGCAACCCCATCGTGCCGAGCACGGTCGCCATCAGCAGCGACCACGTGGCCAGCACCGGGTGGCCGGTGTCCGACGGGTCCGCCAGCGGCTGCAGCCACTCGGTGCTGCCCGGTCGCGCGGCGCCGTCGACCTCGGGGACGGCGGCGCCGGCCGGGAAGGTCCACCGGCTGCCCTCCGCGGCGGCGTACCGGCCGGGGGCCAGCTCCCGCACCGACCCGTCGCCGACCCGCACCGGCGTCGGCTCGGCGACGACGAGCTCGGTGCCGATCTGGAACTGCACCGAGGTCTCGCGGTGGAACGTGGTGAACTCCAGCGGTTCCAGGGCGTCGCGGCGGGTGTCCGGGCCCGCGACGACGAGCAGCCACACCGCCGGGACGGTGAACAGCACCAGCTTCAGCACGAACTGGAACGCCTGCACGTACGTCGCGGCACGCATGCCGCCGAGGGCGAGCGTCACGCTCACCGCGGCGCCGGCGAGCACCACGCCGAACCAGTAGGGCGCGCCGCTCACCACGTTGAGCACCAGCCCGGCGGCCTGGAACTGCGGCACCGCGTACAGCCCGCCGATCACCAGCACGACGACCGCGGACAGCTTGCGCAGCGCCGGCGAGCCGAGCCGGGCCTCGGCGAAGTCGGGCACCGTCAGCGCACCGGTGCGCCGCATCGGCGCCGCCACCAGGGCGAGCATCGCGATGTACCCGGCGGTGAACCCCACCGGGTACCACAGCGCACCCACACCGTTCTTGACCATCAGCCCGGCGACGCCGAGGAACGACGCCGCGGACAGGTACTCCCCCGCGACGGCCGCGGCGTTCACCATCGGCGAGATCCGCCGCGATGCCACCAGGAAGTCCGAGGTCGTGCGCATCGCCGCGACCCCGTGGATCCCGATCAGCAGGGTGACCAGCACCACCGGCAGGATCGCGGCGGCGATCACGGCGCCGTCCCCGGCGGCCGGGTCACGTCCGGTCCTCGGCGCGCTCGGCCCGGCGCAGCTGCCAAAAGGCGAGCGCGGCCAGCACCGGGTACGGCAACACGCCGACGGCCAGCCACGCCACCCTGATCCCGGCGACCCGCGACTCGCCCAGCTGCGGCAGCACCGCCAGCACCACCGGCAGCCCGAACAGCAGGAGCACCACCACCGCCACGGCGACCGCGGCCTGCCGTCGCTGCTCGCGGTAGGTGCGCCAGGCACGGTCCGCGTCGTCCGGGGCGAGGTGGGGAAGCCGGCCGGGCGCGCCGGGGCGGCGGGCCAGTGCCATCCGCGTCTGCGGGCTCGTGACGGCGACGCGGCGCTGGCGGGTCACCGCGGCCGCACCGGTGGGCGAGCGTCCAACCCGGTCACCGTCGCCAGCCGCCGGGGCGCCCGGCCCCGTCCCCGTCGCCGCGCCGCGCCGTCCCCGGCCCCTCGAAGTCGCCGCGGATCGCCGCCTCCAGCAGGTGGTCCTTCAGCTCGCGGGCGTGCCGGCGGCTCACCGGCACGTCGCCGACGTCGGTGTGGGCGAGCAACCCGCCCGCGGTGTCGCTGCGCAGCTCGCGCACCGCCCGCAGCGCGAGCAGGTAGCTGCGGTGCACCCGGACGAACCCGGCATGCTGCCACAGCTCCTCCAGCCGGGAGATCGCGATCCGCACGAGGTGGGCGCCGGTCGGGGTGTGCAGGCGCACGTAGTCGCCCTGCGCCTCGACGTAGTGGACCTCCTCACGGCGCACGATCCGGGTGCGCCCGCCCAGCTCGACGGGCACGGCGGCCAGCGCGTCACCGGTGGTGGGTGCGGGATCGGCGCGCGGGTCGGGGGCGGCGATCCGCTGCACCCGGGCGAGCGCGGCGGCGACCCGCTCCGCGCTGATCGGCTTGAGCAGGTAGTCCACGGCGCCGATGCCGTAGGCGGCCACGGCGTGCCCCTCGAACGCGGTGACGAACACGATCGCGGGCGGCCGCGACATCCGCGACAGCAGGCCCGCGACCTCCATCCCGTCGAGCCCGGGCATCGCGATGTCGAGGAACACCGCGTCGTACTCGCGGGTCTGGATCACCCGCAACGCGGTCAGCGGGTCGGCCGCGGGCACCACCTCGGCGACCTCGGGGGAGTCGGCGAGCAGCCGGCACAGCTCGTCGAGCGCCGGCCGCACGTCGTCGACCGCGAGCACCCGCAGCCCCGGGCCGCCCGAGCCGTCGCCGGTGGCCGCGGCCCCGACGACGGGGTCGCCGGCGGTCACTGGGCCACCACGCCCGGCTGGAATCGGGGGATCCGCATGACCACCTTCGTCCCCGCGTCCGGCGCGGTCTCGATCACCAGTCCGTAGCGCGGCCCGAAGACGGTGCGCAGCCGCCGGTCCACGTTGGCCAGGCCGACCCGATCCCCCCAGCCGGCCAGCACGTCGCGGGCGACCTGCGGGTCCATCCCCGGCCCGTCGTCCTCGACCGTGATGACGCACTCGGTGCCCTCCGCCGCGCCGCTCACGGCGACCAGCCCGCTGCGGCCGGGCCGCTCCACCCCGTGCTGCACCGCGTTCTCCACCAGCGGCTGCAGCGTCAGGTACGGGACGGCGACCGCGAGCACCTCCGGCGCCACCCGGACCTGCACCCGCAGCCGCTCCCCCAGCACCGCGCGGGCCAGCGCGAGGTAGGCCTCGATGGCGCGGAACTCCCCCGCCAGCGTCGTGTGGTCACCGTGGCGGGCGAGGCTGTGCCGGGTGTACTCGGCGAAGTCGAGCATCAGGTCGTGGGCCCGATCCGGATCGGACCGGACGAACGAGGCGATGGCCCCCAGCGTGTTGTAGACGAAGTGCGGCGAGATCTCCGCCCGCAGCGCCCGCAGCTCGGCCTGCTCGACGACCTCCGCCGACTCCTCCAGCCGCGCCCGCTCCAGCGCCTCGCCGACCCAGGAGGCGGCCTGGCGCACCGCCGTCTCGTCGGCCGGACCCGAGACGAGCAGGACGCCGGCCAGCTCGTCGCGCTGGTAGACCGGCCAGCCGGCCACCCCCGCGCGACCGGCCCGGGCGTCGGTCCGGAGCACCTCCTCGACGAGCGCGGCCGCCAGCCCCGACAGCGGCGACCGCCCGGAGCACACCACCTCGCCGCGCAGGTCGGCCAGGCCCACGGCCTCGACGTCGAGCAGCCGGCGCAGCCCGCGCGCCGCCGCCCGCACGCCCGGCCCGGACAGCCCGTTGCGCAGCGCCGCCGCGATCCTGCGGCCCTCGGCGATCGCCTGCATCGCCTCGGTGGCGGAGCGGGCGCGCCGGAGCCTGCGCCAGCCGACCCGGCGCCCGCGGCCCCGCTGGGGACCGATGCCCGTGGTCGCCATCACACCTCCGTGTCCGGAGCCGTAACGGTATGTCCTGTCCGTGGCCCCGGCCATCCCCGGGTCGGCGGGGCTCGCACTTCGGGTCGAAACGCTGCAGGGACTCCTGCAGAACAGCGGGACGGCTCCGACGTGCGGGTCAGGTATTGGGCGTGGGCTCCCACACCTGGAAGGAACCGTCGGTCTGCGCGATGAGCAGCACGTCGGTCGCCGTCGAGGCGGTGAGCAGCTGACTCAGTGCCTCCGGCATGACCGTTGCGGGCTGAGGCGGCCCGAAGGTGACGGTGCGGGGGGGCGCGCCGGCCACGCTGAGTACGAGCACGTGCGACTGCATGGCCGGGGGGAACGCCGGGTGTCCGGCGTCCACGATCACCACGGACGGCGGCGGGGTCTCCGATTCGAACCACCAGAGGCCCACGCCCCCGGCGGGCGGGGCCCCGGGCAATCCTTCGATCGTGGGAAGCAGGTAGAGGTCCGCTGCGTCCGCCCCGTCGATTGCGACCCGGCCCACCAGTATCGGCGCGGGCGCGGGTGTGGTCGTCGGGATTGTCGGCGTCGGCGTCGGCTTCGGCGTCGGCTTCGTCGTCGGCGTAGTGGAGCCCGGGCGAGGATCGTCGCTCGGGTCGGGGTCATCGGCGGGGTCATCACCGCCGCCAGTGCCGGGGTCCTGCCCGACGACGGCACCGTCGCCGAGGTTTCCGCCGTCCGCCGACCCCTCCGACGACCCGGGCGGCGGGGTCGTCTGCGGCACCACCGCACCCACGACGCCCCCGGGCGTGCCGGCCGCGCCCGGGACCGCCGGCGTGGTCGTCCCCGGGGCCGCCACGAGCGAGGGCACGCCGACCAGGCCCAGGGGGTCGCCCACCACGGAGGTCACCGGGGCCTCGCCGGGAACCACGAGGCCGGGGTTGACGTGGGGCACGGCGGGGATCGTGGG
>DATLGI010000059.1:0-24134 GCA_035540535.1 Pseudonocardia sp. | reverse complement strand
CTGGTCGGGGCGGTGGCCGGTGCGGCCGGCGGGGTGTCCGTCGGCAGGGGCTCCGGCGCGGGGGCGGAGCACCCGCCGAGGGCGAGCACCAGCGCGGCGACGGCGGCCACCCGCCGAAGCACGCTCACGCCCGCTCCGCGGTGGTCCGCTCGGTCCGCTGGTAGGCCTCGATCTGCGCCAGCAGGGCGTCCCGGGCCTGCGCGATCTGGGCGGCGTAGGCCTGGGCGAAGGCCTCGGCCCGGCTCGCCATCACGCCGGCCTGCTTCGCGAGGTTCACACTCACCACGTCCGCGCCCGGGGGCGGGAACGTCATGCCGCGGCGAAGGCGCAGGATCGCCCGGGCCAGCGCGTCCAGCGCCTCGTCCAGCCTCGTGACGGCCGCGCGTGCCCGCTCCGGGTCGACGGCCAGACCGGCGCCGATCCCGCCGGCCATCCTGGCGGTGCGGGCGAGCTCGGCCTGCGCGCGGTCGAGCCGCTGGTCCGCCGGTGCCTGCCCGTACAGCAGGTGCAGCACGTCCTCGGCGATCGCCTGCTGCGCATCGTTCGGGTTCACCGGGCCGGCGGGGGGCCCGTTCTGCTCGCTCACGCCGCGAATGGTGGCAGAGCACGCGGTGGTCGCAGGTCCGTTCGGCCGAACTCCACTGTGGCGGGCGAGGTCGAGCCTGCGCGCGGTGCTGTCAGCGCAGCGGCGGGAGGTTGGACAGCACCATCTCCGCCATCCGGCGGGTGCGGGAGCAGGGATCCGGATCGGCCTCGCCGGGCGGGTTGAGGATGCTGCCGCTCGTGTCGAGGTACTGGTGGTCGGCGATGGCGATGCCGTGCACGCAGCCGGATCCGGGGTTGCGGGAGTAGCGGAACCCGGGGTGCCCGGAGACGGTGATCGGTTCGAAGTCGGCGTAGACGTCGCGGATCCGGTAGTAGCCGACCAGCGCCGGGACCTCCGTCGGGATCCGGGTGAGGATCGCCGCGCGGTCACCGGGTTCCGCCGCGACCGCCCACGTGCATTCGGCTGCCGGCCCGTCCCGTCGCTCGGTCGCCGTCTCCGGGACGAGGCCGAGCGCGGTGAGCTGTCCGGGTGTGAGCAGGTCGCAGACGGGGATGCCCCGGGCGTCCTTGGGCTCGGGCACCCGCAGCTCGGGCGGGACGGCGTCGTCGCCCGGGGTGACGGCCGGCGGCGCGGGTGGCTGCGTCGACGGGGGCGCCGCAGGGGCGGAGCAGGCACCGAGGGTGCCGACGGTGATCACCAGCGCGGTGGCGGCCGCGGCCAGGGCGGGAGCCCTCACGCCCGCTCCGCAGTGGTCCGCTCGGTCCGCTGATAGGCCTCGATCTGCGCCAGCAGGGCGTCCCGGGCCTGCGCGATCTGCGCGGCGTAGGCCTGGGCGAAGGCCTCGGCCCGGCTCGCCATCACGCCGGCCTGCTTGGCGAGGTTCACACTCACCACGTCCGCGCCGGGCGCCGGGAAGACGGCGCCGAATCGAAGGCCCGCGATCCCCTGGGCCAGCGCGTCCAGCGCCTCGTCCAGCCTCGTGACGGCCACGCGTGCCCGCTCCGGGTCGACGGCCAGCCCGGCGCCGATCCCGCCGGCCATCCCGGCGGTGCGGGCGAGCTCGGCCTGCGCGCGGTCGAGCCGCTGGTCCGCCGGTGCCTGCCCGTACAGCAGGTGCAGCACGTCCTCGGCGATCGCCTGCTGCGCATCGTTCGGGTTCACCGGGCCGGCGGGAGGCCCGTTCTGCTCGCTCACGCGGCGAATGGTGGCAGAGCTCCCCGAGGGCGCGGGGACATTCGGCGGAACCTACCCTTCCCGGTGCGCCCTCATGGCCCCCGCCTGGGCGCGCGGCTTGAGCACGATCTGGTCGATGTTGACGTGCGACGGGCGGGTGGCGGCGTAGGCGATCGTGTCGGCGACGTCCTCGGCGGTCAGCGGGGTGAGCCCGCGGTAGACGTCGGCCGCCTTGCCCTCGTCGCCGGCGAACCGGACGACCGAGAACTCCGTGTCGACCATCCCCGGGGCGATCTCGGTGAGCCGCACCGGCTGCCCGAGCAGTTCCCCGCGCAGCGTGCGGTGCAGCATGGCCTGCGCGTGCTTGGCGCCGGTGTAGCCGGCACCGTTGTCGTAGGGCTCGAGCGCGGCGATCGAGGTGACCGTGACGATGTGGCCGTCGCCGGAGGCGATCAGGGCCGGGAGCAGCGCCTTCGTGACCCGCAGGGTGCCGATAACGTTCGTCTCGTACATCCACCGCCAGGCCTGCTCGTCGGCCTCGGCCACCGGTTCGAGACCCTTGGCCCCGCCGGCGTTGTTGACCAGCAGCCGGCAGCCGGGCACGGCGGCGGCCAACGCGGACACCGACTCCGGGTCGGTGACGTCGAGGCGCAGCGCCGTGCCGTCGATCTCCGCGGCGATCCGCGCGCAGCGGTCCATCCGCCGCGCGCCGAGGACGACGTGGAACCCGGCGGCGGCCAGGGCACGCGCGGTGGCGGCGCCGATCCCGGAGCTGGCACCGGTGACGACGGCGACGGGGCGGTCGGAGGGCGCGGAGCCGGCGGTCATGACGTCACTCTAGGAGGGCGGGCCTACTCGAGCCCGTCCTGCGCCATCCGGCTGCCGCGGCGCACCGCTGCCCGCTGCCAGGCGAAGATGCCGTAGCCGATCGCCCCGAGCAGCGCGCCGGCGAGGCATGTCGTGAACCAGACGTCCAGCGGCCGTCCCCCGACGAACCACGCGACGAGCAACGCCAGAGCGCCGGCCAGCCACAGCCCGCTGCCGACCGCCACGACCGTCGGCACGTCGTGCAGCCGGCGCGGCACGGGCGGCGGATCGATCACAGATCCAGCGTAGACCGCGGCGGTGCACCTATCTTGTCGGTCGCCGTCCGAGCCTGCGAGGTCGCCATCAGATCGAGCGTCGAACGCTTCTTCCGCGTCACCGAACGCGGCTCCACCGTCGGCCGCGAGGTGCGCGGCGGCCTGGTCACCTTCGTCACGATGAGCTACATCATCGTGCTCAACCCGCTGATCCTCGGCAGCTTCGTCGCCGAGGGCCCGGGTGCCCGGACGGACGTGCTCGGCGACGTGCTGCCGGTGCCGCAGGTGGCCGCCGTCACCGCGCTTCGTCGCCGGGGTGATGACCCTGATCTTCGGGCTGGTCGCGAACTACCCCTTCGCGCTGGCGACCGGGCTCGGGATCAACACCCTGGTCGCGGTGTCGATCGCCCCGCTGGTGACCTGGCCCGAGGCGATGGGTCTCGTCGTCGTCAACGGGGCGATCATCGTGCTGCTGGCGGTCACCGGCTTCCGGACGGCGGTGTTCAATGCCGTGCCGGCGGACCTCAAGGCGGCGATCGCCGTCGGGATCGGCCTGTTCATCGCGTTCATCGGGCTGGTCGACGCCGGTTTCGTGCGCCGGATCGCCGACGCCGCTGGGACGACGGTGCCGGTCGGGCTCGGGATCGGCGGCTCCATCGCGTCGTGGCCGACCGCGGTGTTCGTGTTCGGCCTGCTCCTCACGGGCCTGCTCGTCGCCCGGGGCGTGCGGGCCGGGATCCTGATCGGGGTGGCGATCACCACGGTGGCCGCGGTCGCCGTCGAGGCGGTGGCGCAGGTCGGCCCGTCGGGCGGCACGAACCCGAAGGGCTGGGCGCTGTCGGTCCCGGCGCTGCCCGACAGCGTCGTCGGCCTGCCGGACCTCTCGCTGGTGGGCGCGTTCTCGTTCGGCGCCTTCGCCCGCCTCGACGTCATCACCGTCTCGCTGCTGGTCTTCACGCTGGTGCTGGCCAACTTCTTCGACGCCATGGGCACCATGACCGGGCTGGGGCGGCAGGCCGGGCTGATGAGCCCGGACGGGCACCTGCCGCGGATCGGGCGGGCGCTGGTGGTGGAGGGTGCGGGCGCTGTGGCCGGCGGGGTGGCGGCGAGCTCGTCGAACACCGTGTACATCGAGTCCGCCTCCGGCATCGCGGAAGGCGCGCGCACCGGCCTGGCGAACGTGCTCACCGGGCTGCTGTTCCTGCTGGCGATGTTCTTCACCCCGCTCTACCTGATCGTGCCGATCGAGGCCGCGGCGCCTGCCCTGGTGATCGTCGGTGCACTGCTGATGGGACAGATCACCGGCATCGACTTCGCGGAGTTCCGGATCGCCCTGCCGGCGTTCCTGACGATCGTCGTCATGCCGTTCACGTACTCGATCGCGAACGGGATCGGCGCCGGGTTCGTCAGCTACGTCCTGCTCGCCGCCGCCACCGGTCGCGCGCGCGCCGTGCACCCGTTGATGTGGGCGGTGGCCGTGGCGTTCGTCGCCTACTTCGCGATCGGGCCGCTGCGTCAGCTGTTCGGATAGTTGCTGTAAGCTAATTTAAGTGACCGCTGTGCTGGCGGGCGGTGTCTTCGCCTCGCTCCGGGTGCGCAACTACCGCCTCTACGCCGGGGGCCAGGTCGTCTCGCTCGCCGGTACGTGGATGCAGCGCATCGCCCAGGACTGGCTCGTCCTGGAGCTCTCCGGGGGCAGCGCGACCGCGCTCGGCATCGCCGCGGCGCTGCAGTTCTCCCCGACCCTCGCGCTCTCGCTCTGGGGCGGCGTGCTCGCCGACCGCGTGGACAAGCGCCGGATGCTGATCGCGGTTCAGGTCGGCATGGGGCTCTGCGCGCTGGTGCTCGGGCTGGCCGACGTCACCGGCGTCGTGGCGCTCTGGCACGTCTACCTGCTGTGCCTGCTCCTGGGTTGCATCTCCGCGCTCGACGTGCCGGTGCGGCAGGCGTTCGTCGCCGAGCTCGTCGGCCAGGACCGGGTGGCCAATGCCGTCGCGCTGAACTCCCTGACGTTCAACCTCGCCCGGATCGTCGGGCCGTCGATCGCCGGGGTGCTGATCGGGGTTGTCGGCACCGGCCCGGTGTTCCTGGTCAACGCGGCGAGCTTCGCGGCAGTGGTCGCCGGCCTGCTGCTGATGGACGTCGGCCTGCTGCACCGCGGGCGGCGGGTGCCGCGCCGGCGCGGGCAGGTGCGTGAGGGGCTGCGGTACGTGCGCGGGCGCCCCGACCTGCTCGCCGTGCTCGCCCTGGTCTTCCTCGTCTCCACGTTCGGGATCAACTTCTACCTGACGCTGGCGGTGCTCGCGCGCAACGTCTTCGGCCTCGGCGCCGACGCGTACGGGCTGTTCACGACCCTGCTCGCGGTCGGCTCGGTGGTGGGGGCGACGGCGGCCGCGCGGCGGACCGAGCGCCCGCGGCTGCGCCTGGTCGTCGCCGCGGCGCTGGCCTTCGGCGTGCTGACCGTGGTGGTCGGGCTCATGCCGACGCCGCTGCTCACCGGCATCGTGCTGGTGCCGCTGGGGTTCGCCGTGTTGACGTTCACGACCGCCGCGAACTCCGCCGTGCAGCTGGGGACCGAGCCGGCCATGCGCGGACGGGTTCTGGGGCTGTACATCCTGCTGTTCCTCGGCGGCACCCCGGTCGGCGCCCCGCTGCTCGGGCTGCTCGCGGAACGGCTGGGCGGGCGCTCGCCGCTCGTCGTCGGCGGCGCGGTGACGGTGCTGTCGGTACTCGTCGTCGCCGGGGCCCTGTGGCGCCGAACCCTCGGCCGTTCGAGTGACCCGCGACCGCAGGTCTTGCGGATCGAATGAAGGTTAGGCTAACTTCTGTCACGTCGCTTCGTGGTGGGAGCGGCGCGTCAGTTCGGGAAGGATCAGGGCCCGCCCCACGGGGTCGGGCCCTGATCCGTGTACGCCTCCAGCTCAGTCCTCGCCGGCGGACACGTCCGGCGTGGCGGCGGACTCCGCGGCGACCAGCCACCGGCCGTCGGGCTGGCGGGCCAGCACCACGTAGCGCTCCAGGACCACGTCGGCCTGCCCGCCGACCCGCGTCAGGACGGCCGCGAGGTAGCCACGGCGACGGTCGCCGCGATCGGCGGCCGCCAGGTCGAGCGCGGTGACCTCGGCGACGCGCCGGCTCCCCGGGCCGGGCGGGTCGACCACGACCACGCCGACGGTGGCGGCAGGTGTGCCCGGCACGGCGTAGCCCGCCGCCCGCAGGTGGGTGCGGCCGGCGTCCTCGGGGACGGCGCCGTGGGCGGCGACGAGATAGGCCCGGGCCACCGTCGCGGGGTCGGTCAGGTCGACGCCCGGGTCGACGGCCGCCGCCGGCCCGCCGCGGGCCGGCGGCGAGGCGTCGAGGGCGCGCCGGTCGGACTCGGACAGGGCGGCGCCGAGCGGCGGTGCCTCGTCGGGCCGGTCCGGCGTGGCGATCAGCATCGTGCCGGCGACGACGGCAGCGACGACCGGGCCGGCCACCAGTGGCGGCAGGCACCGGGACCTCGACGTGCCGGACACGGCTCACTCCTCGAAGCTGACGTGGATGTGGTCGTAGTGGCCGCCGGTGGCGTCCTGCACGTCGTAGACCCCGCCGCCGGTGTAGCGGCGGCCCCATCCGCCGCCGCCGTCCTCCACGTCCGGGTCCCAGTAGCGCCCCTGCCAGATCAGGTACTTGACCTTGAGTGCCGCGGCGTGCTCGCGGAACCAGTCGGCGACCCGCCAGCCGGCGTCGAGGTTCCCGCCCTCGGCGAAGGTGCCGGGTGCCGTCGGGAACAGGTCGCAGGCCCGGCCGCGCGGGTGGTCGCTGCGCGGGTTCCAGGCGTGGGCGTCCCAGCACCCGGCCGACTTGATCACCGGGCCGTCCGACCAGCCGCCGAACTCCGCGGAGACGGCTTCCAGCCCGTGGCGGGTGGCGCCGCTGAGGCAGCCGTCGTCGCGGGTGGGGTCGTCGAGCTCGCAGCCGGTCGCCCCGCCGGTCCACGCGGCAGGGGCGCCGCCCGGCACGCCCACCTCACCGCCGCCGGTCCCGGCCGGTGCCGGTGCCACCGAGAACCGGTCGAGGTGCTCGTGCACCGTGTCCACGTAGCGGGCGACGACCTCGGCACACCGCTGCCCGCAGTCCGCCTCGCCTGCCTGCGGGATGCCGGTGGCGCTGCCGGTGACCCGCCCGCAGCCGGCGATGTGGCAGACCAGCATCGCGTCGAGCGGGTCCGCGGTCTTGCCCGTCTCGGTCAGGTGCCCGCCGACGGCGCGCAGCACGGTGCACAGCCAGGGCACGGCGACCCGCAGGTGGGCCTCGGCGTGCACGACGTCGTCACCGGGCGCCGGCGCGCCGGCCGACCAGGGCCGGCCGCCGGCGGCCAGCCATGTCTGCTGACCGAACTGGAGCAGGCCCGCGGCGGTGGTGTCACCGGAGCCGGTGACGGCCTCCGGATCCCACGCCGACTCGGCCTCGACCTGTGCCACCACCCACACCGGCGGCAGCTCGGGGCACTGGCGGGCGGTCAGCTCGGTGATCAGGGCGAGTGACTCGCGGGCGGCCTGCGGCAGGACCGTGGCCGCGACGCCCGACGCCGGCCCGGGGACGTCGGTCTCGTCGCCGGCCGCGCCGAGCAGGAGCAGCCCGACGCTCGCCGCGAGCGCCGCGGCGAGCGGGGTGCGCAGCAGCGTCGACACGGCTCAGCCGCCCGTCGCGACGGCGCGGAGGGGTCGGACCGGCGGAAGGACGCCCTCCTCGACGGCGAGGTCGTCGGGTCCGTCGTTGCTCGCGCGGACGATCGCCGGCCGCTCGACGGGGCGCAGGCCACTCCACAGCCGCCGCGGTGCGGGTCGATCCCCGCGGGCCGGGCGCTCACCGGTGGCGGCCGGTTCCGGTGCTGCCGGGGCCGCGGCGGTGACCGGGGCCGGCGCCGACGGCGCGACCTGCAGGCGTCCGCCGTCAGCCACCGCCGTGGCGAGCTCGCGCAGCGCCTCCACGTAGGCCCGGGCGGGGCGGGGCAGCCGGTCGGTGGGACGCCCGAGCAGGGCCGAGACCTCGGCGAGCGGGTCGGCGAGCTCCCGCCATCGGGGCACGTCCGGCAGGACGACGATCCGGGCGAACCGGCGCTCCAGCAGCCCCAGCCGGGCGGCGACCGGGCCGCGCGTGGCGCCGGTGACGGCGAGCACGGGGCGCGGCCCGGTGGCCGGCAGCGCGTCCGCGAGCCGGGCGACCCGGCGCAGCGAGTCGCCGCTTGCCCGGCAGACGACGACGTCGGCATCGGCGACGGCGCGCCCGGCGTCCCGGCCGCGGAGGGCGACGGCGACGGTGGTGGTGCCGACGCCGCCGGCCACGCCCGCGACGGCCGGTGGTCGCAGGTCCTTCACCATGCACCGCCTGGGCGCGCCGTGCTCGGAGCGGGCGGGCACCCGTCGCGGCGGGCCCGGGACCTCTCGGTGACCGACGCCTCGTCGGGGCCGTCGTCGTCGAGGACGTGGTCCTCACGGTTCGTGACCGGCGCGGGCGCGGCAGCCGACGGGGCGTCCGCGCCGAGCGCCTCCTCCCACGCGTCGACGACGAGGCGCCCGCCCTCGGCGACCACGGGCACGGTCAGCCGGATCCAGCACGAGGCGAGGCTGCGCCAGCCACGAGCCGTCGGGGCCGGGGCGGCGGCCGGGACACCGGCGACGTCCGCCTCGGGCTCGGAGGCCGTGTCCCCGTGCTCGCCGACGGGCCGGTACGGCGTCACCCGCACCCGGACGTCGACGAGGACCCGACCCGCACCGTCGGGACGGACCAGGCCGGGCAGGGCGAAGTCCGCACGCTGGCGGCCCTGACCGGACCAACCCAGGTGCGCGGGGTCGTCGACCGGGGCCGAGAGGTGGGCCGTCAGCACGCGGCCCCGGCGGCCGGGGTCGTCCTCGTCCCAGGACAGGTAGTCGGCGGCGAAGGCGGCGGCCAGCGCACCCGCCTCGGCCGGGTCGGGTCGGGCCGGGCCGGCCACGGGTGGTGCCGGCGAGGGCCGCACCGGGGCCGGGGGAGCGGGCGCGGGCACCGGCGGGAAGCCGAACGGGTCGGTCAGCGGGTCCTCGTGCGGGTGGCGGGCGCCGGGTCGCGCGGAGCCGGGTCGCGCGGAGCCGGGGTACGGCGGGACGCCGGGGAACGGGCCGGCCGGCCCGCGGTGCACCGGCGCGGGCGGCCGCGCGGAGCGGCCGAAGAGGCGGAAGCGGCCGGTGGGTCGGGATGCTGGCATGGGGTCCCCCGGTTCTTCGCGGGCGGGATCGGCACCCGGCGAGCGGGCGCGGGACGGCTCGGCGAGCAGCGGTGCGCCGGACGCCCGGCGGATCGCGACGGGCCCCTACCGGTGGACCACCTCGACGACCGGCCCGACACTAGGGAGGCCCCGCCGCCCCCCGGGCTCGATCACGGCAGCCGTGTGCGATCGCCAACGTCGCACGTCAGCCCCATCACCAAGCGAGTGCGCCGCGTAGCGCGCGCGAGTGCGCCGGAATGTGCGCGCGAGTGCGCCCGCGGAGGCCCGCGATGGCGCCGGCTCAGGCCGGGATCGGCCAGGCGTGCACCGGCTCGTTCGCGGCCGACGCCTCGAGGTAGCGCGCGAACATGTCCCGCAGCGCCGCGGGACGGTCGGCACCGCGGTCCTCCAGCGCGGCGACCGTCTCGAGCTGCCAGGAGGCGCCGGTGCGGCGGTTCGTACAGCGCCGCTCGATCACGGGCAGGTACCGGTCGGTGACCTCCGCGGTCACGCCCCACCGGGCGAGGCCCTCCGCGGCCAGAGGCAGCAGCTTCTGCAGCACGAGCTCGTCCGGCGGGATCCAGCCGCAGCCCGGCCAGTACAGCGGCCCCCCGAGGCCGCGGCGGGCGGCGGTGGTGAAGTTCTCCTCGGCGGCCTCGAACGACATCGCGCTCCACAGCGGCCGGTCGGCCTCGACAAGGGTGCGCAGGAGCCCGTAGAAGAACAGGCCGTTGGCCACCATGTCGACGGGGGTCGGCCCCGCGGGCAGGACCCGGTTCTCGATCCGCACGTGCGGTTCGCCGCCGGCGACGTCGTAGACCGGCCGGTTCCACCGCCAGATCGTGCCGTTGTGCAGGCGCAGCTCGGACAGGTCCGGCACCTTCCCGGTTTGCACCAGCTCCAGTGGGTCGGTGTCCTCGGTGACCGGCATGAGCGCCGGGAAGTAGCGCGCGTTCTCCGAGAACAGGTCCAGCACCGAGGTGATCCACCGCTCGCCGAACCACACCCGCGGGCGCACGCCCTGGTTGCGCAGCTCCGGGGAGCGCACGTCGCAGGACTGCTCGAACAGCGGGATCCGCGTCTCGGCCCACAGCCGGGCGGCCAGCAGGAACGGCGAGTTCGCGCCGACGGCCAGCTGCACACCGGCCAGGCACTGGGCAGCGTTCCAGTAGGCGGCGAACGACTCCGGCGGGACCTGCAGGTGCAGCTGCATGGATGTGCACGCCGCCTCGGGGGCGATCGTGTCGAAGTCGGCCGTGAGCCGCTCGGGCCCGACGCCATGGCGTCCGTCCGGGTCGTCACCGGCGATGTCGAGCCGGATCGGCTCGCCGCGCGCGGCCAGCATCTGCTCGTTGAGCACGCCGTACCGCTCGTCGGGCGACAGGGAGTCGGCGACGAGGTGGCGGCGCTCCAGGGTGGGCAGTATCCCGATCAGCGCCAGCTGCGCGCCGCAGTCCTGCGCCTTCGCGCGGACGACGGCGAGCTCGTCGAGCAGCTGGTGTTCCAGGTGCCGCCACCGGTCGCCGGGAAGCAGCCGCGGCGGCAGGTTGAGCTCCAGGTTCCACCGGCCCAGCTCGGCCTGGAACTCGTCGGACCCGATCGCCTCCAGCACCTGCGCCCCGGTCAGCGACGGGTCCAGGTCGGCGTCGACGAGGTTCAGCTCGACCTCGAGCCCGGTCATCGGCTCGTCGCGGGCGAACGGGCAATCGCGCAGCATCACGGCGAGCGCGTCCAGGCACCGCAGCACCTTCGCCCGGTGGCGCTGGCGGTCCCGTCGACTGAACGTGGTCCGGCCGACGTCCTGGCCCATGCGTGTCGCTGCCTCCTGCCCCCGGGCTCGCCCGGAACCGCCGGGCGGTTGTCCACCGTGACACAGCCGGGTGAATGCCGCTACCGGCTGACCGGATGACGACGGGTGCGGCAGCCGCCTCTCACCTGCGACGATGCGCGCCCGTGGCCATCGTCACCCCCGTGCGGGACGCCGTCGACCCGCGCCTGAGCGACTACCGCGACCTCACCACCGCCGACCGCCGCCCCGACCGCCCCGGCGGGCGCGGGCTGGTGATCGCCGAGGGGGTGGTGGTCGTGCGCCGGCTGATCGGGTCGCCGTACCCGGTCCGCTCGCTGTTGGGCGTCCCCCGTCGCCTCGCCGAGCTGGCGGGCGATCTCGACGGCGTCGACGTCCCGGCGTACACCGCCGACGCCGAGACGATGGCCGAGGTCGTCGGGTTCCACCTCAACCGCGGCGTGCTCGCGGTGGCCGACCGGGTCCCCGCCCCGGATCCGGCGGCGCTGCTCGCGGGCGCGCGCCTCGTCGCCGTCCTGGAAGGCGTGAACGACCACGAGAACCTGGGGGCGCTGTTCCGCAACGCCGCGGCGTTCAGGGTGGACGCGGTGCTGCTCGGCCCGCGGTGTGCCGACCCGCTCTACCGGCGCAGCGTCCGGGTGTCGATGGGGCACGTGCTGCGCGTGCCGTTCGCGCCGCTTCCCGGGCCGTGGCCGGGCGTGCTCGACGCGGTGCGGGCGGCCGGGCTGCGGGTCGTCGCGCTCACCCCGGCGGCGGCCGCGGTCCCGCTGGCCGCGGTCGGGCCGGCCGCGGTGCTGCTCGGCGCGGAGGGGCCGGGGCTGACGGCGGAGGCGCTCGCCGCCGCCGACCTGCGGATGCGGATCCCGATGGCTCCCGGCGTCGACTCGCTCAATGTCGCGACGGCCGCCGCGATCGCCTTCCACGTCCTGGGTGGGTCCTGAACCGGAACCCGCGCCCTATCCTGGGCGTGTGCGGCTCGGCCAGGGGGGCCGGGTGGTGCTTGCCGAGGCCCACCCGGGTGATCCGCCGCTGCCTCCGGATCTCGCCCTCGCCCTGCGCGAGTGGGCCGCCGTGGCGGCCGCGGTGATGTCCGCCGGCGGTGACGCGCAAGAGTGCGAGCAGGTCCGTCGCCGGGGCCAGCGGCTGGCCCAGCGCATCGCCGACGCGCTCGGCCGGCCCGTCGAGTACGTGGATCCCGTCACCGGCTCGGTGGAGGTGGTGCCGACGATGTCGCGGGAGCCGGTGCCCCTGCTGCGCCCCGAGCCCGCCGGGCCGGTCCCGTGGGCCACCGGGCTGCCGGTCGCGGCGTTCTTCGCGGTCTTCACCGCGCTGGCCGACGTGCTGCTCAGCAGCGCCTTCGCCGAGGCGTTCGGGCTCCTCTGGGTGCCGGCCAACCTGCTCGTCGGGGTAGGGCTGGCCCCATCGCTGTGGTTGTTGCGGCACACGCCGCTGTGGCGGTGGCCGGCGCTGGGCGTGGCGGCGGGCCTGGTCGCGGCGTGGCTCGTGCTGGTGCTCGGGATGCTCGGCTGACGCTGGTCAGCGCTGACCGCGGACCCCGAGCAGCACCTCGTCCCACGACGGCATCACCGGCTTGCCCTTGCGGGTCCGCTTCACCGGGGCCGGCGACGGCTCGGCCGGGGCGTCGGCGGCCGGTTCGGCCGGCGGTTGCGCATCGGCGGGGGTGTCGGCGGGCGCCGGGTCGGGGTCGGCCGGACGCTCCCGGGCCGGGTCGAGCTGCTCGGGCGGCGTCGGGCGGCGGGGCTCCGGCGTGCCGGGGCGGCTCGCGGCGCGATCGCGGGACAGGTCCGCCCGGAGGGTGTCCGACCCGGCCGCGGCGCGCAGCGGCTCGGCCGGCTGCGGCGACGGCGCGGCCCCGTCCTCGGAGCGCGACATGTCGATGACCGGGCCGACGGTGCGCAACGGGCGTGCCGGCAGGCCCTCCACCAGGTCGCTGGCGTTCTCGTCGAGCGCGGTGACGGTGCCTCCGTGCGCGCCGGGCTGGTAGGTCCAGTGCGCACTGTTGTCCGACCGCCCGGCCCGCCAACTCAGCGCCGCGACCCAGCGGCCGTCCTCGCCCTTCCAGGAGTCCCAGTCGGCCTTCTCGTACTCCTGGCCGCGCATGCCGAACGTGTGCGCCACGACCTCCTCGAGCGTGCGTGCATCGGGCCCCTCGGCGCGCACCGGGTGCGCGCGCCGGGCCAGCTCCGCGGTGCGGGAGCGCTCCAGCAGCACCGGGTAGGCGAACCGCTCGATCTTCTCCTGGGTGGCACCGGCGGCCGCGGCCACCTGCTCCACGGACTCTCCGGCGCGGATCCGGGCCTGGATCTCTCGTGGTCGCAACTGACTCTCCAACTCGATCGCGATCTGGCCGAGGCGGGTCACGTCGCCCCGCGCGGCAGCGCGCAACCGCTCGTCCGCCGGCACGCTGTAGCGCTCGCGGCGGGCCGGGTCCTCGAGCACGACGCAGACCTCACCGCCGTCCTCGGTGATCCCGACGACACGCAGCGCCCGCATCGGCGGCCTCCCCGATCTCTGCATTCCCCGTCCGGGTGACGGTAGTTCGCCGACCCGACCCGCCGGGGGAGGCGCGCCGGGCCGGTCCTCTGTGAGGGCCGACGATGTGGGGCCTCGGATTCGTGAGCGGTCCGGCCGGTTCGGTGGTGGCGTCGAGTCGTGCTCCGGGAGCCTGCCGTCGACCTGATCTCGCGACACATGAGGCGGGGGCCGGGTCGGACACGATAGAGAGTCAGCCCAGGTGCTCGACGACCCACTCGACGCACGCGGTGAGCGCGGAGACGTCGGCCGGATCGACGGCGGGGAACATGCCGATGCGCAGCTGATTGCGGCCGAGCTTGCGGTACGGCTCGGTGTCGACGATGCCGTTGGCGCGCAACACCTTCGCGACGGCCGCGGCGTCGACGGCGTCGTCGAAGTCGATGGTGCCGACCACCTGCGAGCGGTGCGCCGGTTCCTTGACGTACGGCGTGGCGTACGACGACCGCTCGGCCCAGCCGTAGAGCCGCCCGGAGGAGTCGGCGGTGCGCGCGACGCAGGCGTCGAGCCCGCCGAGGCCGAGCATCCATTCCACCTGGTCGGCGAGCATGACCAGCGTGGCGACGGCCGGCGTGTTGTACGTCTGGTCCTTCACCGAGTTGTCGACGGCCGTGGCCAGGGACAGGAACGGCGGGATCCAGCGGTCGGCGGCGGCGAGCTCCGCGACCCGCTCCAGCGCGGCCGGGCTCATCAGCGCCAGCCACAGCCCACCGTCTGCGGCGAAGCACTTCTGCGGCGCGAAGTAGTAGACATCGGCCTGGCTCACGTCGAGCGGCAGGCCACCCGCGCCGGAGGTGGCGTCGATCGTGACGAGCTGGTCGGCCCTTGCCCCCGCGGGTCGAACCACCGGCACCGCGACACCCGTGGAGGTCTCGTTGTGCGCCCAGGCGAGGACGTCGCAGGAGGGGTCGGTGGCCGGCTCGGGTGCGCTGCCGGGCTCGGCGGTGATCACGACGGGGTCGGCGAGGAACGGTGCGCCCCTCGTCGACGCGGCGAACTTCGACGAGAACTCGCCGTACGACAGGTGGAGCGCCCGCTGCCGGACCAGCCCGAACGCGGCGGCGTCCCAGAAGGCGGTGGACCCGCCGTTGCCGAGCACGACCTCGTAGCCCGCGGGCAGCGAGAAGAGCTCCGCCAACCCCGCCCGCACCCGTCCGACCAGTGACTTGACCGGCTTCTGCCGGTGTGAGGTGCCCATCACGTCGGCTGCCCGCGCGACGGCGGCGAGCTGCTCGGGGCGCACCTTGGACGGGCCGCAGCCGAAGCGGCCGTCGGCGGGACGGAGGTCGGCGGGGATCTGCAGGTCGGTGCTCGTCGACGCGGTCACGGGTTCCAGTGTGGCAACCGGCGGGCACCGGGGTCCCGACCGGGGACCCCTCACCTCCCTCACCCCCACCGCGGCGAGTCGACCCCCTCGGGCCCGCGAGTGCGCCCACTCGTGCGAGTGAATGACCCGGTCGCGCGTGCGTCCGTCCACAAGTGGTCGAGTTCTCCACAGGGAGATGCCCTCGTCTTCCGTCGGCGTCGAGTGGAACCCAACCTGATCACCGTGGAAATCCTCGCCGGCGGCCTTCATGAGGCCTTCCGCCGGACAGACGTCGTGGAGCAGATCGGCGCATACGGCCTGCGCCGCGCGCTGGAGTCACGTGCCCTGCACGTACCGTGGCCGCGGGTCGTGGTCGAGGGGCGGCGCAAGGCCGAGCTGCGGACGCGGGCCGCCGCGGCGCAGCTCGCGTTCGGCGCCGAAGCGGTCCTGGCCGGCCGGACCGCCGCCGCGTTGCACGGCTGCAGCGCCGCCGCGACCCCGCGCACGCACGTGCTCCTGCCCTACGAACAGCGCGTCCGTTCGCGTTCGGGGCTGGTGGTGCACCGTGGTCGCTCCTACCGCGAGGACGCCGAGATGCGGGAAGGCCTCCGGGTGCTCGCGCTGGACCGAGTGGTCGCCCATCTACTCTGTCGGCTCCCGGCCCCCGACGCGCTCGCGGTCTGCGACCAGGCGCTCGGGCTGCAGTCCGAGGAGTGTCGCGAGGCGTTCCGGTGCCGGATCGGACGGCGCGTCGACCGGCGGCCGGACCCGCGCGGAACCCGGCAGGCGCGAGACCTCCTCGCGCTGGCCACCGGCCGGGCTGAATCCCCGCCGGAAAGCTGGCTGCTGCTGCGCGTCGTCGAGCTCGGGTTCCCGTGGCCGGAGGTGAACTGGCCGCTCCGCTCGCCGTGGGGCCAGGAGCTCTACCGGCTTGACCTGGCGTGGCCCGAGCTGCGCATCGCGCTGGAGTACCACGGCTACTCCGTGCACGCCGGGAGGACGGCGGAGGACGCCGCGCGCCGTGCTGAGCTGGAGCGGCACGGCTGGATCGTCGAGGTCGCCGTCGCCGCGGACCTGCGGGATTCGCGCCGTCTGCACGCGGCATTGCGCGCCGCATTCAGTAGGCGCGGCTACACCTGGTGACGTTCGCGACGGCGCACTCGCGCGCACGGAGGGGGGCACTCGCGCGCACGGAGGGGGGCACTCGCGGTCAGAGGTGGGTGATGTCGTCCCACCCCTCGACGTCCTCGGGGCGGCGCGGACCGGGGCCGATGTACTGCGCGGAGGGGCGCACCAGCTTGTCCTCCCGCTTCTGTTCCATGATGTGCGCCGACCAGCCGGCCGTGCGGGCGCTGGTGAACATCGCCGGCATCATGTGCGGGGGCACCTCGGCGAAATCGAGGATCACCGCGGCCCAGAACTCGACGTTCGTCTCGATCGGGTGGTCGGGACGCCGTTCGCGCAGTTGCGCGAGCGCGGCCTGCTCCAGCGCGACGGCCACCTCGTACCGCGGCGCCTTCAACTCCCGGCAGGTGCGGCGCAGCACGCGCGCGCGGGGGTCCTCGGCGCGGTAGACGCGGTGCCCGAAGCCCATCAGCTTCGCCCGGCGGTCGAGGATCCCCTTGACCAGCCCGTCGGGGTCACCGGTGCGTTCCACCTCCTCGAGCATCGGCAGCACCCGGGCGGGCGCGCCGCCGTGCAGCGGTCCGGACATCGCGCCGATGGCCCCGGAGAGCGCGGCCGCGACGTCCGCGCCGGTGGAGGCGATCACCCGGGCGGTGAAGGTCGAGGCGTTCATGCCGTGCTCGCACGCCGACACCCAGTAGGCGTCGATCGCCCTGATGTGCGCCGGGTCGGGCTCGCCGCGCCAGCGCGTCATGAAACGCTCGGTGATCGTCGAGCACTCGTCGATGCGGGATTGCGGCACGGCCGGCACGCCGATCCCGCGGGCCGACTGCGCCACGTAGGACAGCGCCATCACCGACGCCCTGGCGAGCTGCTCGCGGGCCTCGTCGGCCGTGGTGTCCAGCAGCGGCCGGTAGCCCCAGTAGGGGGCGAGCATGGCCAGCGCGGCCTGCACGTCGACGCGCACGTCACCGGTGTGGACCGGGATCGGGAACGGATCGGCCGGCGGCAGCCCCGGCCCGAACCGGCCGTCGACGAGCAGTGCCCACACGTTGCCGAACGTGACCCGCCCGACGAGGTCCTCGATGTCGACGCCGCGGTAGCGCAGCGCGCCGCCGTCCTTGTCCGGCTCGGCGATCTCGGTCCGGAAGGCGACGTGGCCCTCCAGGCCGGACCGGAACCCGGCCGGGGGCGGGGGTACCGCCGCTCCGCCCGATCCCCCCGCGGCAGGCGCGTTCGGCACCGGCGCGGGCGGTACTCCCAACACCTCGGACACCCGGTCCTCCTCGTCGTGGTCCGGTGGGGCCGCCTGCCGCCGCCGGGCGGCCCGGTACCCCCGGGTGGGAGCGCCGTGGCGATGGCGGCGGTGAACGGCGGCTAACGTGGTCGGGTCACCCTGCCTCCGCCGGCCGGTGAGGGCAACGGCGCGGTCGGGTGGCATCGGTCACCGGGTCGGCGGGAGGGATCTGTGCAGGAGCGGCTGCCGCGGATGCGCGTCGACTACCCGCCGGTCGGTCTCGACGTCGACGCGCTCGCGCCGACGTGGCACGAGCAGCTGGCGCGGTGGCTGGCCGAGGCGGGCGACGCGGGCGTCGTCGAGCCGAACGCGATGGTGCTGGCCACCGCCGACGCGGACGGGCGTCCGTCCTCGCGCACCGTGCTGTGCAAGGGCCTGGACGCGCGTGGGGTCGTGTTCTACACCAACTACACCTCCGCGAAGAGCCACGACCTGCGGGCGACCCGGCTCGCGTCGGCCACCTTCCCGTGGCTGCCGCTGCACCGCCAGGTGCACGTCGCCGGCCCGGTGGAGGCGGTCGGCGCCGCGGAGACCCGCGCGTACTGGGCCACCCGCCCCCGGGGCTCCCAGCTCGGGGCTTGGGCTTCGGCCCAGTCCACCCCCGTCGCCGACCGCCAGGTGCTCGACGACGCCCTGGCCGGGATCGCGCAGCAGTTCGCCGACGCCGCCGAGGTGCCCCCACCGCCGCATTGGGGCGGGTGGCGGATCCTGCCCGACCGGGTCGAGTTCTGGCAGGGCCGGGAGAACCGCATGCACGACCGGTTGCGGTTCGAGGCGGACGGGCACCGCGTCTGGCGGGTGCGCCGGCTCGCGCCGTAGCCGGCCGTGTGGGCCGGTACTCCGCCGGAGAGCTCCACCAGGATGTACGCAAGGCCACCCGACCGGTCTGCCCGGCCACCCTGCTGACCCGCCGCCACCGCGCTCGCGACCCGTCCAGGCAGCCACCCCGACACCGGCCGTGGTAGCAGTGGATCCGTGACGACGTCCGGGGCGGAGCCGCCCACCCGCCCGGAGCGCGCCACCACCCGGCCGCTCGGCCATCCCGCACCCGAGGCCGAGGCCCCGATCCGTCCCGGACCCGGACCCGGCACCCGCGCCACCGGGACGGCGACGCGCCGGCTCGCCGGGCGGCTGCGCGGCGCGCTCGCCGACACGCGACCGTTGCGGACGCCGGCCTTCCGGCGGCTGTGGCTCGCCGGGGTGGTGACGGTGGTCGGCGCCCAGCTGTCCGTCGTCGCGGTGCCGACGCAGATCTACCAGCTCACCGGCTCGTCGGCCTGGGTCGGGCTGACCGGACTGTTCGGGCTGGTGCCGCTGGTGGCGTTCGGGCTGTGGGGCGGGGCGATCGCCGACGCGGTGGACCGTCGGGTGCTGTTGCTGGTGACCGGCGCCGGGATCGCGGCCACGTCATTGGCCCTCTGGGTCGCCGCGGCGAGCGGGGTCGGCGGGGTGTGGGCGGTGCTCGTGCTGTTCGCGGCCCAGACCGCGTTCCTGGCGGTCAACCAGCCGGCCCGGGGTGCCGTCATCCCGCGGCTGCTGCCCGCCGACCAGCTGCCGGCCGCCAACGCCCTGCACTGGATGGTGTTCTCGGCGGGCGCGATCGCCGGTCCGCTGCTGGCCGGGGTGCTGATCCCGGTCGTCGGGCTGCCGACGCTGTACCTGCTCGACGCGGTGGCGCTGCTGGCCTCGCTGTGGGCGACCTGGAGGCTGCCGCCGGTGCCGCCCGAGCGCGTGGCGGGCACCCGGGCGCGCGCCGGGCTGCGGGAGGTGGCGGCGGGGTTCCGGTACGCGGCGCTGCACAAGGTCCTGCTGGTCTCGTTCCTCATCGACGTCGTCGCGATGGGGTTCGGCATGCCGCGCGTGGTGTTCCCGGAGATGTCGCAGGAGGTGTTCGGCGACCCGCCCGGTGGCGGGCCGGCGCTCGGCCTGCTGTTCGCCGCCATCCCGATCGGGATGGTGCTCGCCGGCCTGTTCTCCGGATGGCTGCACCGGGTCCGCCGGCAGGGGGTCGCGGTGACGGTCGCGATCTGCGTGTGGGGCGTGGGGGTGGCGGCGTTCGGGCTGACGGAGTCGCTCTGGCTCGCCGTCCTGTTCCTCGCGGTCGCCGGCGCGGGTGACCTGGTCAGCTCCGTCTACCGCGCGTCGATGCTGCAGACCGTCGCGACCGACGAGATGCGCGGGCGGATGCAGGGGGTGTTCATCGTCGTGGTCGCGGGCGGGCCGCGGTTGGCGGACCTGTGGCACGGGCCCGCCGCAGCGGGCATCGGTCCCGGCGCCGCCGCGACCGTCGGCGGCATCGCCGTGGTGATCGGCGCGATCGCGGTGGTCGTCGCGTTCCCGGCGTTCTGGCGCTACCGGGCTGAACAGGAGTGACGCCGGTCCCAGCGGGGCAGTCTGGAAGCGGTCCGTCAGGCGGTCGAGCAGGCCTGACGACTACGTTGACCGCGAGCGACCACCGCGAAACCGAGTGTGAGAGGGAACCTCCACATGTCTGACGAGTCCACCGCGTCCGACCCTGCGACGGTGGTGCTGCACCACCCGGGCGGCGACCACGAGATGGCGATCGACCCCGCGACGGAGGGTGCCTCCGCCGTGGACGTGAGCGGCCTGCTCGCGAAGACCGGCCTGGTCACCTACGACCCGGGTTTCGGCAACACCGCCGCGTGCGCCTCGGAGATCACCTACATCGACGGTGACGCCGGCATCCTGCGCTACCGCGGCTACCCGATCGACCAGCTCGCCGAGCACTCCTCGTTCCTCGAGGTGAGCTACCTGCTGATCTACGGCGAGCTGCCGGCGCAGGCCGAGCTGGACGCCTTCACCACGAAGATCAGCCGGCACACCCTGCTGCACGAGGATCTCAAGCGGTTCTTCGACGGCTTCCCGCGCGACGCCCATCCGATGCCGGTGCTGTCCAGCGCGGTCAGCGCCCTGTCGACGTTCTACCAGGACAGCCTCGACCCCTTCGACGACGACGCCGTCGAGCTCTCGACGATCCGCCTGCTGGCGAAGGTGCCGACCATCGCGGCGTACGCGTACAAGAAGTCGGTGGGCCAGCCGTTCCTCTACCCGGACAACTCGCTGGGCCTGGTGGAGAACTTCCTGCGGATGACGTTCGGGTTCCCGGCCGAGCCCTACGAGGTCGATCCCGACTTCGCCCGGGCGCTGGACACCCTGCTGATCCTGCACGCCGACCACGAGCAGAACTGCTCGACGTCGACGGTCCGGCTGGTCGGCTCCTCGCAGGCCAACCTGTTCGCGAGCGTCTCGGCCGGGATCAACGCCCTGTTCGGGCCGCTGCACGGTGGCGCGAACCAGGCGGTCCTGGAGATGTTGCAGCGGATCCGCGAGGTCGAGGACGGCAACGTCGACGCGTTCGTCGAGCGGGTGAAGAAGAAGGAGAAGGGTGCGCGGCTGATGGGTTTCGGGCACCGGGTCTACAAGAACTACGACCCGCGCGCGAAGATCGTCAAGCAGAGCGCGGACGAGGTGCTCAAGAAGCTCGGCGTCAGCGACGAGCTGCTGGACATCGCCAAGGCCCTCGAGGAGCGCGCGCTCGGCGACGACTACTTCGTCGAGCGCAAGCTCTACCCGAACGTCGACTTCTACACCGGCGTCATCTACCGCGCGATGGGCTTCCCGACGAAGATGTTCACCGTGCTGTTCGCCCTGGGCCGGCTGCCCGGGTGGCTCGCGCACTGGCGCGAGATGATGGCCGACCCCAAGAACAAGATCGGTCGCCCGCGCCAGCTCTACACGGGGCCGACCCAGCGGGACTACGTGCCCGCCGGGCAGCGCTGACCGGTTTCCTCGGTCACCCGAGGAGGGCTCGGGCGGCGGGGACGAGCTCGTCGAGGGTGAGTTGCCGCTGCTCGCCCGAGGCGAGGTCGCGCATCGTCACCTTCCCGGCGGCCCAGTCCTCCTGCCCGACGATGACGACGGCGCGTGCGCCCGCCTTGTCCGCGCGGCCGATCTCCTTGCCCAGTCGGCGCACCTCCAGCGGCGTCGTGGCGCGCAGGCCCGCGGCGCGCAGCCGCCGGGCGGCCTCGCGGACGGCGCCCTGCAGCTCCGCCTCGGTGGGCAGGACGACCACGTCGACGCCCGGCCGCGGTTGCGGGAGCAGCCCGTGCGTGCCGAGGAAGTCCATGATCGTCACGTCGCCCATGCCGAAGCCGAAGCCGGGCACCGGCTGGGGGGAGAACAGCCCGGTCAGGTTGTCGTAGCGGCCGCCGCCGAACAGGGACCGGCGGTTGGCGGGGTCGGTGTCGAACACCTCGAACACCGTGGACGTGTAGTAGTCGAAGCCGCGTACGACGAGCGGATCGAAGTCGATCAGGTCGCGCACCGGTGAGTCGAGCACCCGCATCAGCATCGAGCGCTCGCGCACCCCGGCCGAGAGCCCGTCCACCGCCGCCGCGCCGGCCCCGACCACCTCGGCGAGCGCGGCGAACTGCGCGTCGGACAGCCCGGCCTCCGCCGCGTCCGCGGCGAGCTTCTCCCGCGGGTACTTCTCCCAGCGGTCGAGCAGGCGCGCGGTGGGGCGCACGAGCTCGTCCGCGACCCCGACGACCTCGGTGAGGATCCCGTCGAGCAGCACCCGGTCGCTCATCCGCAGCACGTACATGTCCCGGGTCGCGCCGAGCGCGGCCATCATGTCGTGGATCAGCTCGACGAACTCGATCTCGACGGCCGGGCTCGCCGAGCCGAACAGGTCGACGTTGATCTGCCAGTGCTCCCGCACCCGCCCGCGCTGCGGCCGCTCGTAGCGGTGGCAGTTGGGGTGGCTGTACCAGCGGACGGGGAAGCTGAGCTTGCCCATGTTCCCGGCGATCATCCGCGCCACCGACGGCGTCATCTCCGGGCGCAGCGACAGCCGCCGTCCGCCGCGGTCGGTGAGCGTGTACAGCTGCTGGTCGACGATCTCCTGGCTGGTCTTCGACTCGTAGATCTCGGTGGGCTCCAGGATCGGCCCGTCGTAGCGCTCGTAGCCGTAGGACTCGATCACCCGGTACAACCGGTGGAACACCTGCGTCCGGACCGACATCTCCGGCGGGAGGAAGTCGCGGGTGCCCCGGTAGGGCTCGGTCGGCAGGTACTCGGTCACGGATGATCCTTCACGTCGCGGGGCGCCGCCCAGGCTAGGCGACGCCGGGCGCGTTCCGCGGGCGGCGGGGTGGTGCGAAGGAACCCCGCGCACGGCCCCTGGCCGCGCACCAGGACGCGGTCGACGAGGTCCGACGGGCATCGACCGCCGCGCGGGGGCCGACCACCCGCAGTAGCGTTGCCTGCGTGGATGATCACTCCGTCGTCTGGTTCCGGCGCGACCTGCGGCTGGGGGATCAGCCGACCCTTCTCGCCGCTGCGCAGGCAACCGGGCGGGCGGTGGCGCTGTTCGTGCTCGACCCCGCGCTGCTCGGCCCCGCCGGCGCCGCGCGTCGCACCTTTCTCTACCGGTCGCTGCGGGCGCTCGACGACGCGCTCGGCGGGAGGCTGCTCGTCGTCCACGGCGACCCGGCCCAGGTGGTGCCCCGGATCGCGGACCGCTTCCGCGCCCGCACCGTGCACGTCGCGGCGGACTTCGGACCGTACGGGATGCGCCGCGACGCGGCCGTCGAGCAGGCACTTGCCGGCGCCGGCCACGAGCTGGTCCGCAGCGGCTCGCCCTACGCGGTGGCCCCCGGGCGGGTGCGCAGGCCCGACGGCGAGCCGTACCGGGTGTTCACGCCGTTCTGCCGTGCCTGGACCGACCACGGGTGGCGCGACCCGGCCCGCACGGACGCCGGCACGGTCGCCTGGACGGACCCGGATGGGGAGCGGTCGGCGGGGATCCCCGCGGACGAGGACGTCGACGCCGAGCTGCCCGAGGCGGGCGAGCCCGCGGCCCGCGCGCGCTGGCAGTCGTTCCTCGACGACGGCCTCGAGGGCTACGGCGGCCTGCGCAACCGCCCGGACCGGCCCGGCACCTCGCGGATGTCGGTGTACCTCAAGTACGGCGCGATCCATCCGCGTACGATGCTCGCCCACCTCGCGACGCGGCCCTCGGAGTCGGCCCGCGCCTACCGCACCGAGCTGGCCTGGCGCGAGTTCTACGCCGACGTGCTCCACCGCCGCCCCGACTCAGCCCGCGGACACTACGACCCGGCCTTCGACGCGCTCCCCGTCGACGACCGGGAGGACCTGTTCACCGCCTGGGCCGACGGCCGCACCGGATTTCCGATCGTCGACGCCGGCATGCGGCAGCTGCGGGCCGAGGCATGGGTGCACAACAGGGTCCGCATGATCGTCGCCAGCTTCCTCGTCAAGGATCTGCACCTGCCGTGGCAGCGCGGTGCGCGGCACTTCATGCGGTACCTCGTCGACGGCGATCTCGCGTCGAACCAGCACGGGTGGCAGTGGACGGCGGGCAGCGGCACCGACGCGGCGCCCTACTTCCGCGTGTTCAACCCGGTGACGCAGGGGGAGCGGTTCGACCCCGACGGCGACTACGTGCGGCGCCATGTCCCCGAGCTGCGCGAGGTCGGCGGCCGGGCCGTGCACCAGCCCTGGTCCCTGCCCGGCGGCCCGCCCGCCGGGTACCCCACGCCGATCGTGGACCACCGGTCCGAGCGGGCCGAGGCCCTCGCCCGCTACGAGCGGGTCAAGGCGGCTCGGGGGTGAGAACCCGGCCCCCCGCGGCCGCGTCGGTCGCCGTCGCTACCCTCGCCACAACCGAGGGAGGGCGACGATGACCCGGTCGGGTGGACGGCGCTGGTGGCGCCGGCTGGTTCTCGTTCTGCTGGTGTTCGGCAGCACGTGGTTCGTCCGGGCCCGGCTGACCGGGCGTGTCGATCCCGATCCGTGGCCGGTCCTGCCGCCGCCCGCCGGGGACCCGCTCCCGGTGGCGGCCCTGCCGGAGCCCACCGCCGCCGTCCCACCGGCGCCACCGGCGCCCGCGCCGGGATCGACGAGCACCCGCGCCGCCGCCGCGTCGGCCGGCCGCGGCGCGGCGGCGGCGGTCGCGAGCGCACCGGTGCAGCAG